>CAMVSQ010000006.1 GCA_947170225.1 uncultured bacterium
TTCCACATATTCAGTCATAAAAACTATCTGAATAATCTCCGTTTGGACAATCGTCTTTTTCTTTCTTTATTCATCCTCATCATGCTGAGCATCCACCACTCAAGGCATTTCTCCAGATAGCTTTTAAGGTTGCTCAGCCAAGTGGCATAGTATCTGGAAATGCTGGACTCCAGCTATCAAACACTGCCCCTGCTTTTGTAGGATTTGCTGGTGCTGATACTGGTGCATTATATGGTGCTGTGATTGGACTGATTGCTGATCATCAGTCTGTGTCAAATATAATTGTATATTCATTTACATCCCATCTAGCTACAAGGTCTAGATTTCCTGTAATGGCTGTTGTAAGGTCATATTGTGTATCTGTTCAGCTAATAAACCATCCACTAAATGTATGTCATGTTTTTATTATCGCTGTATAATCTGCAAGGATATCCATTACTGTACCAGAGTTTGAAAGGATGGTTCCAGATTCTACTTCTCCACTCCAGATTTGAGTTGTTTGGTCTTCGTCGTAGAACGATATTTTAAACATAGTAGATGAAAAATTTAAAAGAAAATTTTTGAAGCAACGAACCGATTTTGCATTCGCACGATAGTTGGCACCATATACAAAAACAGCAGACGAATCCAATTTGATGTTACGTGCAATCACATTAAATACATGAGGTGACGAAGACTGCAAATAAGCACTAAAACCTATACCCATGATATAAGCATTATAAGCATAACGGTAGCCAGCAAACGGAATCTTGAAGTCTTCCTGAAATTGTGTTCTCGCTATAGTATTCCTGAAAAAACTTAATTGACTCATTTCATCTGTATCCAATGTTAAGCTATTTCATGCTCATGTATAGTTTCAAGCTCGATATTTCAATAATGTGTTCCATTCTCCAGCACTTGGGACATGATATCAGTTTGGACATGGTCACTGTCTTCATGTCACATTGTAGACTACATTATTTGCTGCATCATATCATCGATTATTGCTTGTACTATCTTCTGCTCATCATCGTAGTCAATTGTGTACTTGATTATCTGACCAATAGTCATATGGACTACTACTGTTTTTTATAAATGTAGTTCAGTAGTATCAGCTATTGTTGTAACTATCATCCCATTCCGCTTTTATGGTTGTTGAAGCATCTATGATAGCATCTGATCAGTTTACTCATGGATGAGCAAATCAGTAGTTATTTCATCGCTGAAAATGATTTCCACATGCTCATGTATCTGTGGCACTACATCATGTACCTGCTTTTGTTGCTCACAAGTTACGGTCCATCATAGTGATACATTTTGTACTATCATTGACATCACATACTGTGATAGTTTCTACTCCATCAATTGTTTCATAGTGTACAAAATCACTCTCTGCATTTACCTTTGAAAATCACAATACCCCTACTGCAAATCACATTAGTAATGCAACAAAAAAACTTTTTCTTTTCATCAATATTTCTTAATAATTAAAAGACGACTGATACTATCGAGTCGCCAAACTACTATCCAATATTCTCAGCGAAAAAAGGATTGATAGATATCAATCGCCTTTATTATCACTGAAAATAATAATATCATTAAATAGTAATTTGGCATTTTCAAAATACTGATTTACAAATAAAAATCAAGCAATAATTTGTTAGCTTGAAAACAAATTAAAAATAACTAAAAGAAAATCTATGAACTATGAACTATTTGATCATTGAGAGAAAAAAATATTTTTGGTGGATATGACCAGGGAACCTGACTATATTTTTTCTGAAATAGCAAAAAATTGACTAAAAAAATATATCAAACAATGAAAAAAAATTTGAATCCTTGTAAATAAAAAATGATACTCTGGATGAATTTTTTGCAAAAAATGCTGATTTGTACCAAAATGTGACAAATGTAGTGTCAGCATTAGCTATCACAAAGTAAACGATGAAAAAATATGACTCTGCCATATATGCAAAACTCAATATAATTTTCCTACCAAATGTGAACATTGCTGATCAAATGAAATTTTAGAATTTGGAATAGGGACACAGCAAATAGCAGAAATCATCCAAAACGAATTTGATACGAAAGTAGAAATTTTAGAATCTGAAAAAGCAAATTCTACAAACAAAATCGACAAAATATTGTCATCAAATGCACAAGTTTTTGTCTGAACTTCACTTTTGAATACTCCAATCAAATGAATAGATTTTGATTTGATTGTTTTTTTAAATGCAGATTTGTGACTAAATATACCCGATTACTCTGCAGCAAAAAACAATTTTTATTTTTTGTACGACACTTTTACAAACCATAATTGCAAAATTTTTGTAGTTCAAAGTTTCAATACTCAAAATTATAGTATCAGGACTGCCTGCAAACTATCAAAACCACTTTTTGAACAACAAGATTTACAATTTAGAAAAGATTGAAATTATCCACCATTTACAGATATTTGTATAATTTTGTACAAAAATGAAATTGAAGAAAGATTATTTAATAAAGTAGATAAACTGTACAAAGAATTGCTGTATTTAAAAGAAAAATACCAAATGAATGATTTAGAAATTTATTCCACTCCTCCGCTAATTTACAAAATTTTTGGAAAATACAGATACAATATAATTTTGAAATGAAAAGATTTGAGAAATTTCATGGATATAGTTTACACCAAACTAAAATTAAACCAAAATTGATTTAAAATAGATCGACAAGCAGAAAATTTAATTTAAAAAAACATCTCTATCACTTTTTTTAAAAAAGTAAAGTCAATATTTACAAACACAAGCAATTTTTTTGATAAAATATAATTTATGATTATAATTAAAGAGTGTAAATTTTATCACAAAAACAAAATTATGGAAGAAAAAATAAAAAATATAGTAATAGATACCAACTACTCCGATTTTGTACAAAATTGATGATTTCCAAATGCAAATTTTGATGCAACAAAAAATATCGAAAAAAAAACAGAAAAAAAAAGATTTTTTGATAATTTTGTAGAAAGTTTATTTCCCAAAAAAGAAAAACAAGAAGATAAACAAGAAAATAAAACTCCAGCCAATAATCAGCTAGAAGCCCAAAAACCAAATGTAAAATCAGATATAGAAAATGATTTAAAAAAAGATGATACAAAAAATAAAACAGATACACCAACTACTACTCCAAAAAAATCATTTTTTGATAAATTGGTTGATAGTTTATTTCCTCCGAAACAAAAAACCTCAGACAGCAACGACTCAAAACAAGAAGAAAAAACAGTGGAAAACACTGAGCTAGAAAATATGGAACTAAAAGACCAAGTAAAAGCAATAATTGCAATGCCCGATGAAGAATATTCAGACAAAAAATTGACAAGTGATTTGAGAAAATATATTTCCGAAGTAGAAAAACGCTACACAACTACGATAAACGATTACAAAACACATATTGCACCATCATTTTGGGAATTTAAATCCACAGATTTCAATGTTTCATGAATTTTGGGAAAATCGTATTATGTCCAAAGTTATCCATCTTATATCGATGCACTGTGGACCAGAGATATTTTGTGATTTAACGAAAAACGAGATATGAGTTTTTTGATTTATCCAGAAGAAGATAGTGCAATCCAAAGCATGCTAAAACAAAGGGCAACACAACTAAAAGCAGAAATAAATGAATCAATACAAAAATGAATCACACTAGACACAGAAATTGAGCAACAATATAGAGATGTGGAAGATATCAGACAAAAATTAACCACTCGTGAAGAAAGATATTTTGAACTATGATACTATATCAATTTATACAATGAAGATGAGCAGAAACTAAAAGAAATATGAAGAAAATTTGAGCAAAAAATATCTGGATACTGAATCAGACTAAAAAATTCAGTCCAAAGGATGGATGAATGATTTAATAGCACTTTACCAATTTGTATGGACGATTTAGGTATTACAAGGAGTGCTGTCACATCCTCTCTTGCATGAAGTTTTCCATTTATTTCAAATGATCTGACCAAAAAAACATGAATTTTGTACTGAATCAATAGTTATACATGATGACTGGTAATTTTTGATAGATTCAACAATAACTTACCAAATATGAATAGCTGTATTTTGGCTACATCATGAGCTTGAAAATCTTTTACAGTAAAATTGGAAATTATGAGATATCTATTAAATTGAATTGAATCAATAGTTATTGATCCAGAAAATGAATACAAAGAAATGTGCGACAAAGTCTGATGAACATACATAAATATCGCCACAAATTCACAACAATACTTAAATCCTTTTGACATCCCACCAAAAATTGAAGATGTAGAATATGGAAAATGAGACCTCTTGAGGAGCCAAATCATGAATTTAATTTGATTGATAAAAATATTGATTGGAGATTTAAGTACAGAAGACGAAGCTCTTTTGGACAAAGCTTTACAAAATACCTATATACTCAAATGATTTACTTTTGAAGAAGATAATTACGAATGAAGACAACCTCCAATCATGGAAGATCTCATGAACACACTAAATTGAATGGATTGATGAGAAAAAATGGCTCTCAAATTGAGTAAATATGTGACATGAACATTTGGAAAAATTTTTAATAACTACACAAATGTAGATATAGACAATGCTCTGACTGTATTTAGTATCAGAGATTTGGAAGATGCTCTAAAAACTCCAGCCATGTTTAATGTGTTAAATTTTATCTGGACAAAGGTCAGATCTCGCAAGAAAAAAAGATTATTGGTCTGCGATGAAGCATGGATTATGCTCAGACACAACACCTCTGCAGAATTTTTGTTTGGATTGATCAAAAGAGCTAGAAAATATGGAGTATGAATTACCACTATTTCACAAGATATTGAAGATTTTGTCAGAAGTGAATATGGAAAACCAATCATCTCAAACTCTGCTTTGCAAATTTTATTGAAACAATCTACTACATCCATAAAAGCACTAAATAGTTTACTTGGACTATCAGAAGCTGAAGAAAGGAGACTTATTTCTTGTGGAATTTGAGAATGACTAATTTTTGCTGGAAATCAGCATATCTGAGTAAAAATTTTGGCATCTCCACAAGAACAAGCTTTTATATCTACAGATATAAAATAAATGGAAGCAAAAATAAACAACAATAATTTAAACAAAAAAATAGAGTTTGCACTATCTGCAATCATGTTTTTTGCTCCACTCATAAAAAATAACATAAAAAATGATAATAAACTAACCTATGAAGAAAAGTCGTTTATCTACGGCTTTATCAAACTTGGATATTTAAATATAATTTTGTTAGCAATAGCTCTCGTTTTGCAAATTTTTCACCGAAATACTAGTAACAAAGTTTTTCAAAATATAAGCATCTGAATTTTGATACTTTTGGCAATATTGTTGATAATATGATGTATTTTGGCAATATTTGGCAAAAATATAAACAAAAACAAAATAGAAATGACAAGCGATTTTGATCAAATCTTGTATTTTATACCTATATACAATATATACATTCGATACAAAAATCATCAATTTGAATGAGAAAATAGCACTATAAAATCTAGTATAGTACTACGGAGTATATTTTCATTATCTTTAATTTTTATACCAAATAATTATGTAAATTTATGTCTATTTATCATCATACTACTAAAAGCCATCTGCACAGTAAATTGATTAAACTTTGGCACAAAATTCCGCAATTTTGTAAACAATATTTTTTTTAAAAATCCAGAAGAAATATGGTGATATATAATATGAACAGTATGCTCCTTGTCAAATAAAAATTGATTACAAGAAAATATAAATAATCAAAAAAAACATTTTGAATTTTTGTTTAAAACAGATAACAAACAAATAATAGCAGAATACTCTTTATTGTGACTAATTTTGCTTTTGTTTGTATATCTAGGCATCCAAAACAATGATTTCAAAATATTTATATGAACTGCTTTGATATTTTTCAGATATCTAATAATGATAATAAATCGAAAACATCTGCCACACATACCAGTTTTGAGAGAAATTACAAATATATTTTTTAAATCTAAAATAATAAAAAATGAATAAAATTATGAAAGTAATATTTTGAATATTTTTGTCTTTTCAATTGTTTTCCATCACTTTTGCTACATGAAGATACGAATATTCACTTGGTGAGGCTATCGCTCCAATAAAAGAAAATCTAAATACTCCCCAGCCAAACGATCCACAATGATGAGGAAATACTTTGATAAATTTTTTGTTTAATATAATTGATGATTTTGTTATACCTTTGGCTATATCCGCATGAATATTGATAGGTATACTATGAGCATACAAAGTATTGTTTTCTAGCGATGAAAAAGAAGTTTGAAACTGATGAAAAATGCTAATATTTGGAGTAATATGAATAATAATAATGATCAGTGCCAAATATATATGATCGGTACTTTTTGAAGATATTTTTGCATCATGAAATCTAACCTGAATCACCGGTGTGGAGCTATCTCAAGCATTGTATAGCAAAATTGCCTACCCTTTCATCAAAATAGCTTTATACCTAGCATTGACTGTAATTTTTATTATTTTATTGGCAAAAAGTATCAGCTTAATCACAAAATCTGACTGATCAAGTCAAAAAAAAGCTGTATGAATGATCTGACGAAGTGCTGTTTCCATCCTTATAATAATATGAACAAAAAATATAGTAGAAGGAATATATTGAAAACAAGATGATGTTTTTTCCGCTGCTGAAAATCTATGAGAAATAGGAACTTGAATATTAACAGACAAAAATATTCCAATACTATACAATGTAATCAATCGATGAATGTCTATTATTGCTCTTGTAATTTTCATATTATTATTGGTGCAATGATTCCAAATATTGATAAATCCAAGCAAAGCTGAGAATTTTCAAAAACTTTGAAAAAATATTTTGTATACTGTAATATGATTATTTGTCATTTGAATATGATATTTACTGACAAATGCCCTAATAATAAACTAAATATTGAAATCATTACAAAAAAACATATACAAAAAATAGTCTAGAAATTTTATATTTTAAATTTTTGTAATTTGTATAATTTATACCAAAGCCAAATACGAAAAGATATACAGACACAAATATACAACAAAAAATATTTTACAGAAAAACTTTTCTGAAAAGAATATTTTTGATTAGTTCACGAAAAAAAAATTGGGCCATTGGAAATTAAACGACTGCAGATAATGTGAGTAGAATTGCCAAAAGACAAAGAATATGCCAAAAAAGAATTAGACAAGTTAAAAGAAAAATATTTAAACCAAAAATGAATAATATTTATACAATTGTGCTTTTTAAATGAGATAATCAGATTTGAAAATTGCTGACCAAGAGATGAATCATTTGTAAACAATATGAGACAGATGAGGCTAAATGTCCGCAAACAAATTGAACAAGATTATTGACTCAAATTGGCATTTAGAGAAAATATGCCACAAGCAAACATAGTTTACGATATCACAAAATCCGACGAAGAACTTATGAAGGAAATGAATTCAGGTTGCAAAGAAAGAGTAAAAAAAGCTATAAAAAAGTGAATAGAATTTGGCATTGCCTCCCCTGATCAATATGATTTGTTTTACCAGAGACGAAAAGAAGTAAGTGGAAACAAATGATTTAATATCATCCCAAAATCACAATATGATAAATTGATCAGATATATCACCCAAAATAGTTGCTGAAATTTGTTTACATCACACATAAACTGAGATATTATCGCCGGAAGTATATGTATATACGATGATAATCGCATTATTTATTTATATTGATTTGCAAACAGAGCTTTCAACAATATATGATGACACCATTACCTAAAATTTAAAATATTTGGATATGCCAGAAAAAACGGCATGACTTATGTAGATATGATGTGATGAGCTCCAACTTGATTTCCAGATCATCCATTAAATTGAGTCAGCAAATTCAAAGAATCTCTATGAGGCACAAAAATTGAACAATATGGTAGCTATGACCTAATTTTAAAACCAACTCTCTACAAACTATCAAAACTATATTTCAATACAATGCACAAATAAAGATATTTTATAAAAAAAACAAAATATGTCAAACCAAAAAAAAGAAAAAAAGCATTTCTTTTTGCTTTATATAAATTATGGATTATAATAGATTGAGATTATTTTATATAAATAAAAAGAAAATGACCGATCAAAACAACAACACAAATCAACCACAAAATCCATGAGAAATCAATTTGGATAATTTGGGCAACATACAAAGCACTCCAGCACCACAAGAAACTCCTGTGCAAAACCCACAAAACAATAATTCTGCACAAAAATGAAGCATTATCTGAAAATTAAATGCTGAAAATTGAAGTTATCAGTGAGATGCTGATTTGAGAAAAATTTGAAATGTCATATCCCTAAACGGAGAAAGACATCAATTACTTGCCCGTTCTAGAAATATTACTTTATTGGTAATAGCCATAATACTGACAAGTATAGCTGCTTTTCTATTTTTTAAATACGACAAATATATAATAGATTACTCAAACTGAATAGAAAATACAGATCACAATATATCAAATTTGTACGAAAATACAAAACAAAAAATTTATCCAATGTTGTGAATGACTTACGAAGAACCAAATACTTCTATAGACATTAGCAGTGATAATTGAGAAGCAAATTTAAATGCTCTCATACAAAATAATAAATGATACATATACAAAAAAGAAACTCTAAAAAATTCTATGAAAGATTTAGTTTCATCTGTGATAAAAAATGCCAATCGTTTAGATGAATCCAAAAAACGCGTTAGTACATATTGATTTTTTTCATACAAACTGGCAAATATAATATCTAGCGATGAATCTATCGCATCAATTCAAGATTCATTGGCAGCTATCGAAGCTATAAAGTTCAATAGTGCATTTTCTGTATTTTCAAAATTAGATACATTTATCGATAGCCTTTCAAAAGAAGTAAAAATGGACAAAAATGTCATTTTGGCACACATGGATGATATTTCAAAAAGATGAGAAAAAGATATCAATTTATACCTAAAAAATTGTTATCTAAATGCTTTTGAAATAGATTACAACTGTAATAATATATGAGATTTTGAAAAATACTACGAACTAACAAACGACCAAGATTTTGACACTGCATTTTTCAAAAAATTAATACAATTTGTAGATGAAAAATTAGAACAAACAGAAATCCCAAGTTTTAGCATAAAATTTAGATCTTTCAACAAACAAAGTAATGAATTGACATTTGATATAGAAATCAACACATTTAAAGAAGATGAAAGAGAACTGGCTAGAAAATGAATATTGTCTTCTCATTCATTTATACTAAATAATTTGATAAACAATCTAAAATTGAGTAGAGCCATAGTATCTGAATGAATTGAAGTAAAATCAATAAATGTCAAACAAAAAACAATTACAATTTGAATGACTGAATTTACTGTAAATACATCAAATAAAACATTTAGCGTACCAGTTAAATGAGAGAATCAAATAGAAATAGATGATTTCTTGTACTAATTTTAACACTTAACAAACACCAAAATGGAAAACAATACAACAACAGTCGATCAGCAAAATATACAAAATCAAGCTGCTGAACAAAAAAATATAAAATTACATATCCAAAATTTATCAAAAAAAGTTTCCGATAAAATAAAAAATGGGAAATATCTAATCCCTATTTTGTGAATATTGGCAGCTGTCACCACTATTTGAATGTGATTGATGATAGTAAAAACAGTTTTGGATGTGCAAAATTTAAATTCAAGATCCGAAGAACTATACAACATAAAAGACTACAACACAGCAGTATTAACTTCAAACAACTATACAAAAAATGAAGTTGGTAATTTCAAAAAAATAAATGAATTAATTAGCTACAATTTAACATTAAAAGAAACCGCCAATAAATATGAAGAATATTTGCAAGATATCCAAGCTCCATACGAAAATTTTTTGAAATACATATTTTTGCCAAGCTTAAATATATGGAAAGATCCATTTGTATGAGATATACAAGATGATCTATTTTGAGTAAAATATTTGGAAAGTAATCCTTACAACGACATTGATTTAATAGATAAACGAAGTAATTTTATCAAAGATGTCTGAACAAATAATGAATACAACGAAATAAACAGTATTGAAGTATGAGAAATAAATGAAGTTGGTGACGATTTTTACATACCAATCAAAGTATCATATACTTCCAATTCATACCGTTCATTTCTACTATTGGTAGAAAAATTATCAATCACATCAAACCAAAAAAGTATTTCGCTAATAAATGAATTGATTTACAACATCCGATGACTAATAAAAAGCGATAATGCTAGCCAAGTTGCTGATCTACAAGAAAGATATCCAGATTTTTCACAAGACAAAGCAATTTGATACGACTTATATCAACGAGTGATGTTAGATAGCCACGAAACATCTCTAATCAACGACACAATAATTGATAAAGCCATAAAACAAGTGGCTCAATGCTGAAATGAATCAGTAGAATATTGCTATTATAAATTTAGAAACAAATACAGAAATTTACCAAGTCTAGCATACAGTATATGACTTGAATCTAATTGAGAAAAAACCGAAAATCTAAGGAATTTCCTAAAAGATTTACCTCAAATAATCAAAATAGTCAATTTCACTTATGATGGAGAAGAAAAAACAGATATGACAAACTACTCTACCAAACAATACAAATGAAGAATTGAATTTAGAATTTACTGAGATGGACTATACGAGGACGAAGTCGTAGAAATTCAAAAATTATTGTGAAACAAATGTCTATGAAAAGATCTCACCCCAGAATCTGCATTGGAACAAATAGAATGAAAATTGGTAAACTTGTGAAACAATACAAACATAGATACATATAGCACAATTAGATTGATGGAGCTACAAAATCTGATTTGAAATATATGAAAAACATTTGAATCTCTCAGTAATTACAAAAAAGTTATCAAAACCTTTGAAATGTATAGGATGCTAAACGAATGAAATATATGTAATATCTAACTACTCAAAATCAATTTAACAAAAAACGACCAATGTTTGGTCGTTTTGTTTTTATCTAAAATAATTGTTTTATTAAGCATTATTTGCATAAACAGAATCAACATCATCATCCGCATCCAAAGCTTCCATCAAAGATTCCAATGCTTTTTCATCTTCTCATGTAATTGAAACAGTATTTTCTGGCAAAAAACGCAAAGCTCAATCAATTATATGATAATGCTTTTCTTTTAGCAAATCACGGATTGATGTAAAATTATTTTTGTCTACTGTCACAATCAAGTGCCCATCCTCATTTTCTACATCCTCCACATCCATATCCATCAAATCCATTTCAGCTTCATCATAATCCAATGGATTTATTTTTTCTACCATATTTCACTTATCATTTACCATTTCTGATATTCCATCAATTTCAAATACTCATTTTTCTTTAAATTGCCAAGAAACAGATCCAGGTTCTCACAAATTTCATCCATATTTTCCAAAAATAATTCTGATATTTGAACTACTTCTATTTGTATTATCCGTCAATGTCTTAACTAAAACAGCAGCTCATCCAGGTCAATATCATTCGTATATTACTTCATGCAAATCATCTGCCTTTAGTTGACCAGATCACTTTTTGATAGCTTTATCAATTACATCTCTAGGTAGATTGTAATATTTTGCTTTTTGTAAAGCCAATTCCAAGGCTGGGTTCATGGAAACATCAGCTCATCATTTTGCAGCAATCTGGATAATTTTTCCAATTTTTGAATAATTTGCAGCTTTTGCTTGATCTCATGCAGCTTTTTTTGCTGCGATACTATGCCATCTTCACATTTTAAAAAATTTAACAATAAAAAAATTCAAACAAACAATAATCAAATTAAAATAATTTTCAAGTTTTTACTAACACTAATTCAAATTATTTCTCACCTTCAATCACATTTTTTATCTCATCCAATTTATAACCTTTTCTCATCAATTTTTGGATTATATCAAATCATTCAACTCACTTTTTTTTGTAATTCTCAATTTCTTTTTGAATTTTTTCTCTAATTCATTGGAAAATATCGTTTTCATATTCTCAAATTATTTTATCAATTATTTTTTTATCTACTCATTTTTGAATCAGTTTGGTACGAACTGCTATTATTGGTTTTCATTTATTTACAAGCTCGCTCCTGACATAACTTTCAGCAAAAACATGATCATCCGCAAATCTCTTTTTTTTGAGATAATCCATAGTATATCTCACCTGTTCAGAATTAAATCATTTTTGAAAAAGCTTGGCAGAAAGCTCTTTTTCTGTTTTTGGATATTTAGAAATATATTTTATAGCATACTGACAACAATCAGAATACAATGTTTTTTCGTCATTCGTCACCATGAATTTAGCTAATTAGTGTAAATGTGGCTGTCATTTCATCCAAATTAAACACAGCTTGGATATCTCCATCCAATTTTCAAGGATTTACAGAACTTAAAAGTGCTTCATTGGACAAAAACTCTGTAAACAAAGAAATCACATCTTTTAGATATTCATTGTTTGTTTCATAGTACATAGCTACTCTAGCATCTATATTGAAGTCTGCATCTTTTCTCATTTGGTTTAAAAATCTAGAAATTTCTCTAGCAACTCATTCTTTTTCCAGCTCTGGTGTAATCTCTAAATCCAATTTTGCAATTAAATCTCCATCTGCAGCTATATCTTTTCAATCCAATCATTCATAAGCAATTTCATAATCTTCATTTGACAAAATCCACTCATTTCCATCATCATCAAAAACTATCATAGATCAATTTTCTCATTCTTTTATATTTCCCATTTTACCAAATTTGATCACATTCCCCGTATCTTTTCCAAATTTTGCAGAAATTTGTGAACCAATTGGCTTAAATATTTTTTTGATATTTCATGCTCACTGCAAAGTAGAAATATCTTTTACATTTATCTCTTCTTTTATAATTTCTCAATACTTATCCAAAACATAATTCGCAGTCAAATTTGCCATAACAAAATTTTTAAACAATAAAAAAACATTTCTCAAACTTTACTTTAACATTTTTTTTTTAATTTTCAACTAAAAAATTATAAAAAAAATCCTCACCAACACAATTTTGATTGGCAAGGATTTTTAGCGACTAATAGCTAACGACTAGCAACTAATCTATTTCTTTTTTAACTTTTTTTCAATTTTTGCCACTTCCAATGTAGTTTTTATCACTGTATCTGGATTTAAACTCATTGACTGAATTCCACATTCAACAAGGAATTTTGCAAATTCTGGGAAATCTGACGGTGCCTGCCCACAAATTCAAATATATTTCTTTTTCTTATTGGCCACCTTTATCACATGCTCCACCATTTTTTTCACAGCCAAATTTTGTTCATCATAAACTTCAGCTATCAACTCCGAATCCCTGTCTACTCACAAAGCTAATTGAGTCAAATCGTTTGATCATATACTAAATCAATCAAAAATATCCAAAAACTCCTCTGCCAAAATCACATTTGAAGGAATTTCACACATTCACATCACTTGCAAACCATTTTTGTGCTGTTTTAGTCCAAATTCTCACATGGTTTTGATAACTTTTTTTGCTTCATCAATCGTCCTTGGGAAAGGAATCATGACATCTAAATTATCCAATCACATTTCTTCTCTTACTTTCAGTACGGCTTTACATTCAAGTCAAAATGCTTCTTTATATTTTTCAGAATAATACCTTGAAGCTCATCTTCGACCAATCATTGGATTGTCTTCTTTGGGTTCAAATTGGGTTCATCAGATCAAATTTGCATATTCATTTGATTTAAAATCTGACAATCTCAAAATCACTTTTTTTGGATAAAATGCTGCTGCAATAGTTGAAATTCATTCAGCCAATTTATCTATAAAATAATCCGCTTTATTTTTGTATCAAACCGTCAAATCAGCTATCTGCTTTTTTACATTTTCATCTTTCAATTTATCAAAATACAAAAGCGCCAATGGATGGACCTTGATATATGAATTTATGATAAATTCCTCCCTTGCTAGTCCAACTCCATCATTTGGGATAAAACTTTCTTCAAATGCTTGATCTGGAGATCACACATTCATAGTGATGTGTGTCTTTGTTCTTGGCATTTTTGCTATATTAAGTTCATTTATTTTAAATGGCAATTTTCATTTATAAACTGTTCATTCACTTCCACTACTACAGTCCACTGTAATATCCATTCCTTGTTCAATTTTTTCTGTTCAATCATTGGTTCATACCACACAAGGAATTCATAATTCACGAGAAATAATAGCTGCATGACAAGTCCTTCCTCCCCTATTTGTCACTATAGCAGAAGCAATTTTCATGATTGGTTCCCAGTCTGGATCTGTCATATCTGTCACCAAAATTTCTCACTTTTTAAATTTACTAATATTTGCAACTTCTTTGATTACATTTGCTTTACCTGATCCAATTTTTTCTCAAACAGATTTTCCTTGTACTACAATTTCTCATTTTTGTTCCAATTCGTAGGTTTTCAAAACATTTGTATCAGAATTTGAGTGTACAGTTTCTGGCCTAGCTTGGACAATAAACAATTCTCATGTTTTACCGTCTTTTGCTCGCTCTGTATCCATAGGACAAAATTTTCATTTTTTCTTTGAATAATGATCTTCAATAATCAAAACTTGCTTTGCCAAATTTTCCACCTCATCATCTGTCAATACCAATTTTTTTCTATCATTTTGTGGCACTGTGATATTTTTTGTAGGTGACCTCATATCACTAGAATATATCATTTTTACAGCCTTTTCTCACACTTTTCTAGAAAGCACAGCTTTTTTTCATTTTCTCACAGATGGCTTAAAAACATACCATTCATCTGGATTTACAGCTCACTGAACCACATTTTCCCCTAATCAATATGCTCATGTAAGCAAAATTGCATCTTTAAATCCAGATTCTGTATCGATGGAAAACATTACCCCACTACATGCCAAATCAGATCTAACCATTTTTTGTACTGATATAGACAGTGCAATTGAAAAATGATCAAAATTTTTGTCTTCTCTATAAGATATTGCTCTATTTGTAAACAAAGAAGCAAAACATTTTTTGCAAGATTCTATCACTTCATCATATCCAAATATATTTAGATAAGTATCTTGCTGTCAAGCAAATGAAGCATCTGGTAAATCCTCAGCTGTAGCAGAACTTCTAATTGCGACATCCACATTTTTTCCATAAATTTTTTCCATTTTTTTGTATGCTTCAATTATCTCTTTCCTCAATTCTATTGGAAATTCCAATGATTTAATCAAAGATCTGACTCTTCATCATCTTTCTGCCAAATTATCCATATCTGAAGTGTCCAAATCAGCCAAAATTTCCTTAATTTTTTTGTCTGCTCATGTTTTTTCCAATAAATAACGATATGCATATGCTGTAATGGCAAACCCATTTGGAATATTTACTCATTTTGGCACCAAATTTCTATACATCTCTCAAAGTGAGGCATTTTTTCATCCAACTAAAGGCACATCTTCAATTCCAATTTCATCAAACCATAAAATAAATTTTTCTGATTTATTGTTTTTTTTACAATTTGTTTTTATATTACATTTTTTTTCTTTTTTCAGCATTTTATTATTTTATAAATTAAAATAGAAAGTCGTTAGTCTACAGTCATCAGTCAACTGATTTTTCTAAAATCAAATAACTAAAGACTGATAACCGCTGACTGTCGACTATATATACTTCTCTGCTTCGCTAATAATTTTATTCATCACTTCTATACAAGATATTGGATACTTTCACATAGAAGTTTCTCAAGATAACATAAGATAATCTGCTCATTGAGAAACAGCATAAAATATATCAGATACTTCAGCTCTAGTTGGAAAATGATTTGTAATCATGCTTTCCAGCATCTGTGTAGCCACAATTACTTTTTTTCATTTTCTCTTTGCTTTATCAATCATATTTATTTGATGTGAAGGGATAGTTTCCACA
The DNA here is from genome assembly GCA_947170225.1 of uncultured bacterium. Taxonomy (GTDB): domain Bacteria; phylum Patescibacteriota; class Gracilibacteria; order Absconditabacterales; family Absconditicoccaceae; genus JALOAF01. The sequence goes on from CAMVSQ010000006.1 coordinate 15,992, forward strand.
GGTACTTCCGCTCCCAAATCTCACCTAGCCACCATAATGGCATCAGCATTTCTGATAATACCAGATATATTGTCTATTCATTCTTGATTTTCTATTTTTGCAATTACTTTGATATGTGCTCATCCATTTTTATACAAAAATTCTTTTAATTCCTGCACATCTTCTTGTTTTCTAGCAAAGCTCAAGGCTACATAAGACATATTGTGATCTATGGCAAACAAGATATCTTCTTTGTCTTTTTCAGTGAGTCATGGCAATTTTATAGGTACTCAAGGCAAATTTACATGCCTTTTTGATGTAATTTCTGCCTCATTTTCAGTCACTCAAAGCAAATAATCTCTTCATTTTTTCGTCACTCTAATATCTAATAATCATGACTCAATTCTGATTATACTTCACAATTGGACATCTTTGATCATATCAGGATAATCCACATACATAGTATCTTCATCTTCTACCAAATCTTGATCTACTACTATTTTGATTTCTTGTCATTTTTCGTAGTACACAGGCTCTTTTAATTCTCCTGTCCTAATTCAAGGTCATTTGGTATCCAGCAAAAAAGCAAATCTATTTCAAACCATACGCTCAACTTCTCTAGCCGTAGCCAAAGTAGTTTCCATCCACTCATGACTGGCATGAGAGCAATTAAATCTCAATATCCTGACACCATTTTTGTACAACGACATCAGTCTATCTTTTGATTGTGTTGCTGGTCATATTGTTGCAATTATTCAAGGCATTACTTATAATTAAAATGTAAAATATATCCAAAGCTATCATTTATCAGCTAACCGCCAATAAGTATAAAACGACTCCTCTTTCATCATTTTTTTAGCCTCTTGTATCTTATCTGTATCCATTGCATAAAATGTACACAAGACATCTCATTTTTTTACTTTATCTCAAACTTTTTTATTTAAATAAATTCCAGCTTCATTTATCAATGGAGATCATAAAGTCCTACACAAAGCATTTAATCTATGCATATCTATATTTTTTACTTCTCAATTTTTTTCAGCTTTCACTTCAAAAGAGTATTTTCCAAGCACTAAATCTTCAGATTTTATATCTGGATTTTTACCATTTTGTGCTTTGATAATCTTTTGCATATATTTCCAAGCAGCTCATGAAACTAGCTGTCCATAAGCCAATTTTTTGGCTTCTTCTCATTTTGCCATTCATACACTTTCAATCATCTTTGATGCAAGCAAAATTACTTTATTTTCCAAATCCATAGGTCTATCTGGATGTTGTTGTAATACTCTCAAAACTTCTCTCACTTGCAGTATAGCACCAACTCAAGCTCAAATTGGCTGTTTAGCTTCCGTGATAACCACAGACATTTTCATTCCCAATCATTTTCCTACTTTTTCAAACTTTTCTTTCCAATCCAATGCTTCCTCCATGTTTTTCACCTTTGCAGTAGGTCACATTGGTATATCAATCAATGAATGTGTAATTCACATAGCATATTTTTTTGCCATAATTGAGCTAACCACTTTCGCTTTATCTTGAAGTCAAAGTGGAGATTCCACTTGAATCAATTTGTCATCCGCTGGTGCTATATCCAAACTTCATCACCAAACCAGACAACAATTATTTTGTTTTAATAATTTCTCTATTCATTTTTTATCAAAAGAAATATCCATCAATACATTTACACATTCTCATGTGGCTGCTGGCGAGGTAATCGCTTTTGAAAAATTCTTTGGAAATCTAATTCCAAGTGAAGCAATCAAAGGGGTCAAAACCATTGTTGTTTCATTTCACGAAACTCATCAAATACAGTGTTTGTCAGCAACTATTGCTCATTTTGGATGTTTGATCATCACGCCACACTCTGCCATCGCTTTTGCAGTTTGGATAATTTCTTTATCGCTTGTAGGATAAAAAAAACTACTGGCAACATAATATGTCATCAAAGAATCTACCAATTTATTATCCGAAATATCTTTTATGATAGCTTTTATCTCATCTTCCGATATTTTTTTTCATTGCATCTTTTTTTTGATTGCTTCAAGTGCTGTATGAGATCTCCTTGTATACCTAATTTTTACAAATTGTTCATTTTCCAGAGGAAAAACATCTGTCACATCCTGAAAAACTCAAACATATCACGGTTTCACCAATTTTTTTGTAATATCCACATCTACCACCATAGTGTCTTTACCACAAGACAACTCTACTTTGTCGTATGAACTCAAACCGTATTCTACAGCATCAATTTCATTTAATACGACAATTTTATTTTCTCCATCATGGATATGTAATTTTTTTACTTTTACATCTAAATAATTTTTATTTTTTCTCATTTTTATTGTTTTGATATAAAATTATGCAGCATTTTTGTATGAATCCAAAGTCGCTGTCAATTCTGATTTCACAATATTTTTATCAAAATCAGATTTTTTATTAAAATTATCCACAATTTCTTTGTCTGTATTTATTTTTCATCATTTCATTGGTTCCAACAAATTTCACTCTTCATCCTCAAAAAATTCTGGATAATTATTTTCAATATATTCCAATATTTCATGTTTCAAATCATCATCAACAGAATCCAAATACTCTTGAATTCACATATAATCCAAATTATTTACAAATTCATCAATAATTTTTTTATCCAATTTTTGCCCATTTATAGTTTCAATCGGAGATTCTTGTGTTTCAAAATTTTCAAAAATATCGTCTTCATAACCAAATCCACCAAAATCATTTTTTACACTAATCACATCCATTTGTGGTTCTTTTTGAGTATTAACATTTTTTTTCATTATTATTATATATAAGGTATAAAATATTTATTAGTCGTTAGTCACTAGATGATAGATGATAAAGAAGCTAGAAACTAGAAACAAACGACTAGACACTAATTTACTTCTTTTCAAAAAACTCAATCGCTCTAGCCAATTCCGTATGATTTTTTGCATATTCATGGATATCTACCCCTTTTTGATATGCTTCACATGATTGAACCAATGCAGTTGCTCCTGCTCTAGTTCCATCTGGATGAGCATGACAACCAGCTCCCATAGTAGTGATGAAGTCTGGATTTCACATCAAATCCATAAATGGTTTCAAAAGCACTGGATTTAGTCACCCAGAAACAATTGGACAACATTTTTTGATTCATCTCCAGCTATCATCCACTAGTATTTCCATATTTTTTTTATCCACATCATTTACTTCTAGCAGATCTTCATCTTGTGGCGGAATTTTTGTCCAAGACTGCTCAAATGTGTGTCACATTTCAGTGAAATATCTAATTTCTTTTGCAGCTACCACATCTTCTCATGGAGTTCATTTCATTTTTCCAACTCCTGCAGTACCAGTATGAATTCAGCTTGCTCCAGCTAGTCTTGCAAATTTTGATAAAACCAACACACTATATCAAATTGGATTTTCTGGTCTAGTATAGGCTCCATGTCCAGCTCTATGGAAATGGATAAATACATCTGGATATCTCCTCCTCAAAGTTTGGACCGCCATCCATCATGCAGTTGTTCCATCAATAAGGAATGCATAACTTCATGGTTCAAATCCAGCATTTCTAATTATTTCACATCTAGCGATCATAGTATCAAAATCTGCTGCCGAAACATTGAAAGAATGGACTTTTTTGTGTCATGTCTCTTTTACAGCTTTGTCCATAGCTTCTTTTACATGAGCTACCATTTTTTCATAAGGACAAAAATCTTGATCCGCCTGTGGTTCATCATTTTTTACAAAATCTCATCCACCAACTCGGAAATCATAACAAACTTCTGCATATTCAGCAGAACTCAATCACATTTTTGGTTTGATAATTGTACCAAGAATTGGTCTATCATACACATTTAGATACTTTCTCATATCATCCAAAGTATAACTTGGCCCATCATACTGCTCAAGCATTACTGGTGGAAACCATACATCAAGCAATTTCAAAGCCGAAATATCTCACATTCACAAAATATTTCCTGCAATATATGTAAATATATTTTGCACATTCCCTCCTCTATCAAACAATCTCCATGGGAAAGCAATTTTTACGATATTATCTTGCAAATTAACATCATAAACCAAGGCATTCAAAAGCTTTGCATATGGAGTTTCTGTTTTTACTGGGAAATTTGTACCAGTACTAGATTCACTCGCTACTTCACATGCAGCCTGCAAAATATTTCTTTTTTCAGACGGCACAAGATGATAGGAAGCTAGCATATAATCCCCATTTATAGCTTTTTCTCACAAATTTAAATCCAAATACGCTCTCTGATGGTCATTCAATGAATTTAAAAGTTCTTCAATTGTCATTTTTTATTTTTTTATAATCTAAAATTATATCTAATTATAATCATAAACACAAATTCTAGCAAAAAAAAATGAATTACAGCGACAAAATCATTTGCCATAATTCATTTTTTAGATATAATAATACACTATCAAACAAATAAATTCAAAAAACTACATTTCAGAGACTCTTTTGAATATCAACCATGCCCATTTCCTAATTTCAATTCTAGTCAATGGATTTTCTATTTGTGTCATTATTGCATTACTTTTTAGCATATTCAAGTGGTTTTCATAATATGGAAGACTATCATCAGCGTTTGTATTATATTTATCTCACCATATTATCCTAGATACTATAGTACCAAATTCTGCTCTACTTACCAAATCATTTGGTCTAAATTTCTGGTTTGGCATTTCTATTCACATAATTCACAATGCACATGCTCTATCTGCATAATTTCTAATCTCTTGTGATTCTCGTACTATTTGTTCATCGTTTCGAGTTTTGCATTGTTCTGAGATTTGTGTTGACTCAATTTTTCATAGCACATTTACTACAAAATTCACTACCATCTTTGCCATATGTCATCTCTTTACATATCAGTCCGGATCAGCTAATTCAAAGACATTTATAGTAGTAATTCCATTTTGATATGCTCGATCATAAGCTGTTTGAAGTTCCCCTTCTCCGTCATTCGACGAAGAATCTTTTTCTCCACAAATTCAATCATAATAACTAGGTGAAAAATCTCCATTTGGACAATCATCAATCTGTGGTTTATCTCATATTCATGCTCAACCTCATTTTAAAATCATATTAGCATTGTATGTGGCTTTATAAACAGTATTTCATGTCACTATCGCCAATGCTGGACTCCATCAAGCAAATGTATATGTATAATCTGATGTCGCTTGTTTGCTAGGATTTGATGGTTTAACTATATCATCAGGATTGGTACCATAATCATACAATCTTCACGACAATAACTCTACACCACTTTCATCAACAAATGTAATTGTATATTGTCTCAATATTGGAGTATATTCTGCTTTATAAGTAATATCTTTTGTCACATTTTCAAATTCTGGAGTCCATCCAGAAAAAACATAAGTATATTGCTCATTTTCAGATTTTGTAGGATTGGATGGTTTATCAGCATCCAAAACAGATTTATCCGTTCCATTGATATATCAACTCGTAAACAATACAGTTCAATCATCATTTTCAAATTTAACTACCCATTCCCATTTGGCATACAGACCAGAAACTCAATTTACATCATCTCATGTTGCCACTTTTGTTCATTCTTGAAAATCTGGAGTTGTATACCATCAAAGAAATTCATCAGTCCCCCTAATAGGAGTTCAAAGTAAATTAATTCTATTTTCTACGATAGAAATTATCGCTTTTTCTCATCCATTTGGTTCAATAATTAAAGGTGTATTATCCACATTTTTAAAACATCTAACAGGATCTCCGCTTGATCTTTGCATACCACCTCAAAGGTCAAATTGACTCGCAGTAAATGCAAATCTATACGAACCATCACTTCGAGCTGGCGAAGATGACCATATATATCAAGCACCTTCACCCATATGAGATCAATCATTTTTACTAACATGTCATGCTAATGGGAGCAATAAATCTTTTGCAAACTGACCAAAATCATTACTATCTTGTGCTATACTTTTCCACTGATCTAATAATAAATTTAAATCTTTTACACTAGGCACATAATATCAATCTGGACATGGTCACTGTCTATCAGATTTTGTTCATACTCAATCTTTTGAAATAGAGTCTCTGGCTCATCATCGTAAATTACTATCACTAGTTCATCATTGATGCCAGTTATTAGAAGCTATCACAAATGATCATGTAGCATAAGTGGATGCTGGAAATTTGCTCCATGTATTGTAAGAGATTTGTGTATCTGTAATATTAACACTTCCTGCCACTATATCATCATAAGAGAATCCATAATTATTTCATCGCTGATAATAATATCAATATGTGTCCGAATTGGATTCTCATGTATATACTGCTGTAGCTCACATATTACGATCCATTAGAGTTTCATGATATACATTTGATGAACTATCAATAAAATATATATCCAAATCTTGTATAATTTGTGATATTCTTTGGTCTTCTGCTACCGTAAGTACACATACACCTCTAGATCCCATTTGTGTACCAGCTACACACTCCCATTTTGCATATAAATCAACATCAGATTCCACTAAATTATTATCAAAATCCCAATTCTCAGTCAATCAATCATCTGTATATCGAACCGCTTCTTGATTTAATATTGTATCTAATGCAGGTTTTGTTAATTTAGATCATTTTTTTACCAATTGTGATGCAATTTCTACTCATTCATCCATAAATCTAACTTTTGCATATTGAGCTCTATCTGTAAATAATCCTACTTGTCATTCTTTATCTATTTTTGCATAATTTACTCACACCCAATTTCCACCAGCAGAAAGAGACAACCATGTTGTTCAATTTCATCACACCAATTGTTTTGCTCTACCAAACATTTGTGTGGTTGATGCTTTATTTGTTATGAATCAATTTCATACATAAATTGTTTGCAATTGATATTCTCTACCATCTGCTGGTTGATCATTACGTGCAAACATCTGTTGCATTTCACTCACATTACTTGTATCCCAATTTGATAAATCTATTTCTATCAATGAATTACAATTAAGAAACATAAATGCAGTTTTTGTCACTTGACTAGTATTCCAATTTTCTATTCATTTTATCGTTTGTAATTTCCAACAGTCTCTAAAAACATTTCACATCTGTACAACTTCACTAGTATCCCATCACGATACATCTAACAATACTAAACTATTACATTTAGAAAACATATGTTCCATACTAGTCACTTTGCTAGTATCCCATCAAGATGTATCTAATGATACAAGTTTTGTAAAATTTTCAAACATATAGCTACTATCTGCATTCAAATATATTTTTTCCACCTCTGAATAATAATATACTATTTTTGTTTCAGTATCATATCGTGCATATACTGGTATAGATCAATCAATTGATATAATTCTCAAATCTGTGGCTTGACCATTTAGCTTATCAGCTCTAATAAATGATACAATATTGCTTCTAGTCCCAGCTAAAGACCCTATTATAGAACTAACTGTTGGTCATGGAAACAATGTAGCAAAATCTTCATCAGCTTGATATTTAGCATAAAGAGTAGTATTTTGTATAATTGGCATATCAAAATCAAAGTTTTGATCCGTAGCTAAATCATACCATCACAAAATAGAAAATCCAGATTTTTCTGGTATATTTGGCTCTGATATTGTATCTCATTTAGCAATTGTCATGATATCAACCTGACTTCCAACGATTTTTGGATCATAATTTAATACCACAGAAACCAAATTTGGTGCTACCGTCAAATATCCAGGGATGTATTCATTATCAATAACAGCATATTTCCCATTTGTATCTTCTCATTCACAAAGATCAGTACATTTTGATCCATTTTGTCATACTAATTTTGTTTGTCTTTTAAACATCATATCTGTTTTACTTACATCCGTAGGCACGATAAATTTATCTGATACATAAATTGTTTCCAAATTTATTGCTTCATTTTCTCAAACAAAAAACATTGCTGTCATATCCTCTACATTGGATGTATCAAAAGATGAAATATCAAGTGTCTTCAAATTATTCATTTGAGCAAACATATATCTCATATTTGTCACATTACTAGTATCCCAATTTGAAAGATCAATATTTTTTAAATTTTTACACTGCTGAAACATATTGTTCATCAAAATCACACTATTTGTATCCCAATTTGATAAATCAATATTTTCAGCTCATATCCCATAAAAAACAGATCTCATATCAGTCACATTACTAGTATCCCATCATTCTACAGCAGATACATCTATCAAGCTACTACATCCATTAAAAAAGTCATACAAAGATGTTACATTATTTGCATCTCGTGTAGATAATACAGATATATCTGACAAATTGCTACAATCTTTAAACATATTGCTAGAATCTGGACTCATAACAATAGATTCTTGTGAATAATAATAAATAGTCCCATCGTGATACCATGCTTTTATACTATCATTTTGCTCTTTTGAAATATCTATAGCATCTGTTGGCATATCCTCTAGTACTCATTGTTTGATCGCTGTAATATTTTCTAAATCTCCAGCAAGCGTATTCAATGTTGTATTAAAAGTTGGTCCATCTATTAGTGTTGTTTGTGCAAAACTAACACAACAAAAACACATTAAAAACATTAAGCACAAAAGAAGAAATTTTTTCATTACACAAAAAAATTAAATAAAATAAAATATATACCGCCAAGAAGAATAAAATATTTACCAAAAAATGCAAGAGAAAAATAAAAAATTCTCTTCTCTTTTTTCCAATTTATACTCAAAATAATAAAATATTTTTAGATATAATATAATTGTTTAGTTGCTAATAACTTTATCACTTTACTCAAACTTTCTCTATCATTTGAATAAAATTCACAAAGGATATCTCCTTTTTTTACTCTATCTCAAACTTGTTTGGTCAAATAAAATCCTGCTTGTTTATCCAGTGGCGCTCCCAATATCCTACAAAAAGATTTCAAGTTTTCCACATCAATATTTTTTATAAAACCAGACCAATCAGAAATAAAACTTGCCTTATACTGTGCCATAGGAATCTCCTCTGAATCTATCACTCACAAATAAGAAATAGTCGTATAATCAGGTTTTTTTTCATGAATAGCATTTTGAGCTAATATCAGACTTTTCATGTATTCCCACGCTTTTCACGAAACTAATTGCTCCTCTGCAAGTTGTTGTGCCTTTTTTCATTTGGCTAAACCGACTAATTCAATCAATTTCGCAGACAATACAATAGATTTTTCGCGAATATCTTTGGAATAATTTTTTTTGTTTTGCAATATCCTCAAAGCTTCTCTACACTGAAACACAGCTCAAATTCATTTTCACACAGGAGTATCCGCATTTGAAAACACCACTGCAATATTCATACCCAAATGTTTTCCAATATACTCAAAATGAGATTTTACCACTTTCGCTGATTTTTTATGATGAATTTTTCCATGTTTTCATACTGGGATATCTATCAAACAGTATTTCGCTCATCAAGCATAAATCTTTGCCATCACGCTCACTGCCACTTTTGCATAAGCTTCCATATATATGGGATACGAAATTTTGATAATTTTATCATTTGCTGGTGCTAATTTCAAAGATTTTCCCAAAGCCAAACATGCTCATTGTTTATTCACCAATTTTTTCATCTCTGGTACAGAAAATTCTGTATCCATCAATACTTCCACAGCTTCTCATGTAGCGGCTGGTGATGTAATTGATTTTGAAAATGTTTTTGGAGATGAAATTCACAAAGCTCACAAAATAGGTACAATTATCATAGTTGTTTCATTTCATGGAATTCATCAAATACAGTATTTCACTGCTGTATCTTTTTTAAATTTTATCATATCCCCCAATTCTGCAGAATATTTGGCTGTGAGATACAGCTCTCTATCATCACTTGGACGACAATAGCTACATGCTGCATAATAAGTAGCCAAAATATCACTAATTTTTCCATCTGTCATATCTCTCATGAGTGCTTTTATTTCTCATGCTGTCAATTTTTTTCACAAAAGTTTCTTTTTTATAGCTTGCAAAGAAAGTGGATCCTGCTCTACCCTCGAAATCCTTACAACATCTCATTTTTCAATTCCATATTTTTCATCAAAATCTTTTGGAATTCAAATCTCTCATTCATCCAAAGAATTTTCTGTCAAATTTACATCTACCACAAACTTTTCAGTTTTGTCTCATATTTTAAAAGAAAAATTTACTTGGTCATGTGCTGTCAATCCAAGCAAAAATGCTGTCTTTTCATTTAATAAAACAGCAAATGACTCTCAAACCAAAATATCTATTTTTTTTACTTTCAATCTAAGTGATTTCATATGTTAATTTATAATATAAATTAGTCGCTTGTTTCTAATATTTTGATTTCCTAGTGACTATTAGCTAGCAACTAGCGACCAATGTCTAGTGACTATTCCAACATTCGTGGATAATGTTTTTTTACCTCTCTCATCAAATTTTCTGGTCTAATAACTCCAAATTCTGTAATAATTCCTGTGATACATTTATGTGGTATCCTATCAAATGCAAAATTCATTATATCAAGTCAATCTGGTGCATCTGGCCATAGTTCTTTTCCACTTCTTGTCTCTATTCATACTTTATCCATCGTATCAATTTTCAATAAACTTCAAACTACATATAGCGGTACTCATGAATTCCATGCGGATAATCAGATTGAGAAGCTTCATATCTTATTAATAACTGTTCAATCTGGTTTAATACAATCTGATCACAAAAAAATTTCTTTTATATCTACAGTATTTCACATAGTATTATCTACAAAAAATCCAGCAGAACTATCCACCAGCATGGTATTTGGCACTCATGCCTGCAATAAATCCAAAGAAGTTTTTCTTCACTGATACAATGGTCTTGTTTCAGTATTGTACACATGAATTTTTTTTCAATCATTCCATGCTTTTTTTAGTATATCTATCACAGATTTTGAATGACAATGCGTAAAAATATCATCACCATCATGTATCAATTCTGCTCAAATTTTTGGTCTAATCTCTTCCTCTCTTTCTATCCATCCCAAATATTCTTTGAAAGAATCTGCTACACTATTTGCATCTACTCATTCTTTTAATTTAAATTTTGCATATTTCATAGCATTGCGAAGCAATGGCTCTGTTTCTCTTGCATCTATAAGCATTTGTGAAGCTTGATCAAAAAATTTAACCAATTCATCATGATTTAAAAATTCTGCATCACGCAATTTTTGCTCCATTATCTTACAAGCTTCTCTCGCAATATTTGTCGCTCATTGAATGGTAATAGTTTTTATATCATCAGCTATTTTTCCGACATGTTCCAAATTTTTCATTTTAATTAATTAAATTATAAAATTTTTATGATTTTCTTTCAAATCTAATTTTTTTTATTTTGTGCCAAATTGCTGCTCCAATAATTCAAATTCAGCTGATTATCAGCATTTCTACCAAATCGCGTCATCTCAAAGCCACTGTATCAAACATCTTTGCCAAAAATGGTATATATACTACCATAAATGTCAGTAGAATAGATACAAACACAGCTCCAAACAGCCATTTATTTGACAAAAATTTGACTCCATAATCTGCTCTAACTACAAATACAGCCAACATTTCAAGTATTACCAATAATACAAATACCCCAGTCCTTGCCAAATCTATATCTGTTGATACATTTATCATAAAAAATGCCAAACATCACATTGTCACAAATATTGATATCATCAAAATGCTGATAAGCATTTCTTTGTCCAAAATTTTCGATCATTTTTTTCTAGGCTTTTGTTTCATAATATCTTCCGCTACGGGATCAATTCACAGTGCCAATGCAGGCAAACCATCTGTCACCAAATTCAACCAAAGTATCTGTATTGCCAAAAGTGGCGTAGGCATACCGCACAAACTAGCTATAAATATGATCAATATCTCCGAAAAATTTGTAGAAAACATAAAATTTACAAATTTTTTAATATTGTCGTAAATTCACCTTCATTCCTGTATTGCGTTTACTATGGTAGAAAAATTATCATCCAACAATATTAAATCACTCGCCTCTTTGCTCACATCAGTACCAGTAATTCACATTGCTACACCAATATCTGCATGTTTCAATGCTGGAGCATCATTTACACCATCTCATGTCATAGCTACTACATTTCATTTTGATTTGAGCAATTTCACCAATCTCTGCTTGTGATTTGGACTAACTCTTGCAAAAATTGATACTTCATCCAAAAGTTTTTTTATCTGTATATCAGACATATCATCCAGTTGAATTCATTCAATAGATTTTCAATTCAATCATAATTCAGCACCAATAGCTCATGCTGTCACAATATTGTCTCATGTAATCATGATCACTCTGATTCAAGCTTCATGACACTCTTTTATAGATTGCCTTACCTCTGGCCTTGGCGGATCAATCATCGCCTGAAGTCCTACAAAGACCAAATTATTTTCATCCAAATCTCATTTCACAGTTTTTTTGTAAGCAAATCACAATACTCTCAATGCAGATTTTGCAAATTTTTCGTTTTGAGACAGTATTTTATTTTTGTTTGCTTGTGTCAATTTTGTTTCTTTTTCATTTACCAATATATGAGAACATTTTTCCAATAACATTTCTGGAGCTCATTTGGTAAACATTATTACTTCTTTTCACTTTTGGCGGATGGTTGTCATGAGCTTTCTCTCTGAATCAAATGTTATTTCATCTATCAATTTGTATTCTGACTCTTCTTTTTCTCTATTCAATCATCATTTAAAAGCACTGACCAACAGTGCTACTTCTGTAGGATCTCAAATCACATGTTTTCAGTTTATAGCAGAATTATTACACAAAAGTCAAATTTTCAAAAGTCTAGAAATTCCGTGTTCATGCTTAATTTCTTCATATTTCAATTGATGATCTTCATGCCCATGATATCCTACTCCAGAAATATCAAATATTTCATCATCCACATACAATTTTTTTACTGTCATCTCATTTTTGGTCAATGTTCATGTTTTATCCGTACAAATCACATTTACCGCTCCCAATGTTTCCACACTTCAAAGCTTTCTCATCAGTGCATTTTTTTTCACTAACTTTTTTACTCAAATAGAAAGTGCTATCGTTACCACAGCTGGTAATCATTCAGGGATTGCTGCTACTGCAAGTGCAATCGCCACAAACAATCACGATTTCAAAGATAAAATCCAGCTTTTCCAATCTCATGTATCCAATGCTGACCTAAAAAGTTGCAATCATTCTCATGTAAAAGCATCTACCATAAAAATCAAAACACAAATTATCAATATGATTACTCATAATTTTTTGCTCAAAGAATCCAAATCTCTTTGCAAATGAGTTTGTTTTTCTGGTGCTTCTTGAAGCATTCATGCTATTTTTCCTATCTCCGAGTCCATTCAAACATTTGTCACTACTGCCATTCCACGACCTTTTGTAATTTCTGTCCCCGAAAACACCATGTTGCACTGATCTCCAAGTGGGACAATTTCTTTGATTGTTTCTATATTTTTCGCCACTGGCACAGACTCTCAAGTCAAGACCGCTTCTGCCACCTCTACATTCATTGATTGGATCAAACGAGCATCTGCTCCAATTTTGTCTCATGCTTCAAAAATAATCAAATCTCAAACAACCAATTCACTTGAATCAATCAACATTTCCTTTCCTCATCTAATCACTTTTGCTTTCAATGCCGCCATTTGCTTCAATGATTCTATCGATTTTTCAGCATTGTATTCCTGTACAAATCACAATATTGCATTTAAAATTACAATTACAACAATTACAATAGCATCCACTCGTTCTCACATAACTGCAGAAATTACTATCGCAAACAATAAAATCAAAATCAAAAAACTTTTGAATTGATCAAAAAAAATCTTCCAAGGATTTATTTTATTTTTTGATTCAATCTTGTTTTCTCCGTATTTATCTCTACTCTCTTTCACTCATTTTTCAGTCAATCCAGACTTCAAATTTGTAAAATAAAGCTTTTCTAAATCTTTCACATTTTGCTGATAATTCAACATTACAAAAACTTATGAAATAAAATTTTTAGTCATTAGTTTCCAGTCAATTCTTTATAGTAATAAAACTAGTGACTAGCGTCTAGAGTCTAGCGACTAGCTAATTATACTCCAAAATCAAAAAAAATGCAAAAAAATAAACACTTTTTTTTCAAAAAATTACAAATTTTTCAAAAAATATATATAATATTTGATTTTTCTTTCTTTTTCATTATAATGACTCCATTGAAGTGGGGATGTATTTTGGTTTCGATAGAAGATTTCCATAATCAATAATTGCCACCATTCGATGAGTGTACCGAATCAAAAATAATCGCTCAGCATGTAAAAATGCAAAATCAAAAAATTTGTTAGCTAGAGCTAACGCTTTCGTTTTAAACTATGCTTAGTTTAGCGATCGTATCATCCTTTGTTCCAGACTCCTACTAAAGACAAAGGCGAAATCCAGTAGGGCGGGCTTCAGCAAGTGAAGCAAAAAAGTCTGATATAGCTTTGATTATATCAAAATCTGTGCGTGTTTGCCCGCCAAAAGACAAACTATAGTGGTAGATATTAGGGATTATGTCTTTTAGACACCGGTTCAATTCCGGTCATCTCCAAAAAAATATGCAATACAATTGTTAAATTACTTTACTTCGCAGTAAAGTTTTTTTTCTACAAAAAAAGCAGATTATAAGACTCTTACAATCTGCCAACACTTTCTAACACAAACCTGCTTGGGTTGAAGTCACAAACCTCAATCCGGCTCTTTCAGCTTTTTTACGCATAGGACCACCAATACCATCGCCAATAGCATGATTTTCATAGATAGTCCCATCAATATTTACTACAGCACCCATAAAAGTACCGTCTTTCCTGTCCACCTTAAAACTGAATTCATTTGGCTGAAGATTCAGCCTCTTGAATGACCGAAATTCAGTCAATTCACCGAAAATTTTGCTGTTTTTAATCATAATTCTAATTTTTATTGGGTTTAGCAAAGATGATTATATATAATTATAATTGTTTGTCAAGACAAATTTTACTCATCTGCATCCTCTGCCTCAGCTTTCTTTGATTTTTCTACTGTTTCTTCACTAGCATTATCTCATTTTTCCTCAATATGCAAAGCTCATCCATCCACCACCAATTTCAATTTTTTTCCAACCATTTCCAGCTGATCCAATCTTTTTTCTACGGAATCATCCAAATACAACCACCAATCCATACCCGTCACATCATCCTCTTCCAAAATCTTTGGTGTCTGAATTATCCCAATTTTTTTTCAATCAATATTTAATAAATAATTCAATTTATTATCTTTTCACAAAAATACTTTTGCTCAAATTCACATAATGTCATATTCTCCAGGGTATTCTATGATTGCATGTGGTAGTCTTTCTGTCACTACATCTTCTCCCACTTCCAATGCTAAATTTACATAATCTGAATGTGGCTGTGTTGCTCAAAACAAAACTTTGTTTTCAATCAAAAATCCTTCTCATTCCAATTTAATATCAACCATTTTTTTTCTTTTATAAATTAAAATATTTAACCTCCAAAAAAACTTGGATTTATCAAACTCAAAATAAGTCATGAAGATCACAATAATATCAACGAAATTATCACATTTTTTATTATCGTGATTCACTTATTATAGCTTGATCAATTAAATGCTCATGCTGTAATCATAAGTCAAGATACAATTATCATCAAAAACGAAAATATCATAATCACAGACATCAATATTTTCATCAATCACTGCATTAAAATTGGGAAAGCCGTCACACTTGTCACACTAGTAGTATTTGGATTAGATGAATCTGTATTCATCTCGATACAATCCCCAATAAATGGCACTCCCATGTTTAGTTGAATCCCACAGCATGCAGTAGTAGAATCACAAATACATTTTGTATGCTCAGCATTTGGAATTGTTCAAGTGCCACATCTTCTACAATCACTGGAAGAAGCACCTCACTCTGGCAAATATTGATCATTTCAAGGACACAATGAAACTGCATTTCATCAATTTACTTCTCATCAACTTTGAGAACTTCAGGAGCTTTGGTTGCCAGATCCTAATCATCACTCTCCAGATCCAGTAGATCAAACTTCAGTTCCAGTAGATCAAACTTCAGTTCCAGTAGATCAAATTTCAGTTCCAGTAGATCAAACTTCAGTTCCAGTTGAGTTAGAAGATTCATTTGTCTGACAACATTGATAATTCATACCAAAAGCAGCATGAGAAACTAAATTAGCATCCGAAGAACAAGACAAATTTCAATCATTTAGTATAGGAGCTTGTAAATCATCTCATGTACACATCATAGAAACACAACTTCTTATCGCCGATCTCATCCTATTTCACGCTCTTCAATCTATACAAGTAGAACAAGATCATCAAATTTGTTGCATCTTAGTTTGAATAGTTGCCACATTACTAGCATTACAATTTGACCAGGAAATATTTATCATCTTCAAAAACAAATCTGCACCATCTAATGCTTGCTGATTATTGTATCGTTGATCCCCATTCAGTGCAACAGACCAACACTGTCCAGCTTGCTGTCAATTTCATGGATAAGGGCTACGACTTCATGCCGACATATCTGGTGTACAATCTCACAAACTCACAGCACCGACAAAAAAACCCATTCAGACAGCAAAACTCAAAATATATTTTATATTTTTTATTTTCATCAAAAAGATTTTTTCAAGATAAAATCTATTTTAGCATATCGTTTATCACTTCATTTGCAATAGATCAATCAATTTCTTCTCCATATTTCGATTTAATTGCTCACATAATTTGTCATCTCTGCTTAGCCAGTTCTGTAATTCCAAGCTCTGAAATAAGTCATTCAACAATTTCTTTTGTCTCTTGTTTTGATTTGCATTGAGGCAAATAAAATTCCAAAATTATTTTTTTTGCTTTTTCTTCTGCCAACTCCTCTTTTTTATCCGATTTTTCCAAAAATCCAATAGACTCACAAATTGCTTTTATCTCTTTTTTCAAAATCTTGATAATATCAATATCTTCCAATTCTTTTTGCAATTCTATCTTTTTGTTTTTTATCTGTGCAATGATATAATTTAACGCAGATTTTTTTGTATTGTCCCTATCTTTCATAGCAGACAAGTAATCTTTTTGAATCTGTTCCAACAAAGACATGACATGTAACTAAAAATTTAAAAAAAGTGATTGTAAATTATATTTTATAACTGAATTATATTTTATTTTGCTCAAGAGGGGACTTGAACCCCCACGGACAGTCGTCCACAGCGACCTCAACGCTGCGCGTATACCAGTTCCGCCACCTGAGCATAAAAGAAAAGTCGCTAGTCTCTTGTCGATAGTCTCTAGATCTAATAATTGTTAATTTCTAGCGACTAGTGACTAACGACTAGCGACTCTGTATTTTTAGTCTTCTGCTATTTCTTCCAAATTTTTTACTACATCTTCCAATCATTTTGAGGCTGGCTTTTTTGTAGTTTTTTTTGCTGGAGCTTTTGTTTCTTGTTTCGCTTCTGTAGAATCTAAATCTTTCATACTCAATCAAATTTTTCTATTTTTTGGATCAAGTAATATCAATTTAGCTTTTACAGTCTCTCCAAGTCTAACTACTTCATTTGGATTGTTTACAGATTTTTGAGACAATTCACTCAAGTGAACCAATCAGTTGATATCATCAAACACTCTGATAAATACTCCATAAGGAACGAATCTCACCACTTCTCATTCCACAATATCTCATACTTTGTATTTTTTTGGCAATTCTGTCCATGGATCTTCTTTCAATTTCTTTGATGAAAGTGAAATTTTTCCATTTTCAAGTCAGATAACCTTAACTTTGATTTTATCACCAATTTTTCCTAATCTATCGATATTGTTTACATGTCCATAAGTAATTTCTGAAATATGAACCAATCATTCTACTGTACCTCCAATTGTCACAAACAATCAGTAAGAAGAAACTCCAGAAACAACTCAATCAAATACTTTTCCAACTTCAAGCTCTGACAATACTTTTTCTCTTTCTTCTTTCAAAGCTTCTCTTTCAGACAAGATTATCCTTTTTTCATCTTCATCAATATTGATAATTCTTACTGCAATATCCTTTCAGATTAAATCCAATAATTTATCAAATATCGCTTCTTGGTCTCCATCCTCTACTCTAGGATAGTGAATTGGAGCCAATTGAGACAAAGGGATAAATCATTTGATACCGTGCATATCTATCAACAATCATCAAAGATTTGCTTCTGTAGGTACCACTGTAATAATTTCATCTTTTTCAAATTTTGCAAGGATAGATTTCCATACATCATATTGCAACAATTTTGTCACTGAAACGATGTAATATCCATCTTCATGCCTAATGTCTGGGTTTACTACTTCCAATTCAATTTCTCTACCTGGAGCCAAATCATAGTGACTTCTCTCCAATTCTTTTACCTCTTTAGACAATATAATTCATGTAAATGCTCCATTGTCACAGTCAACCAATACACCATTGTCTATACTTTTCAAAATTATTCATTTAATTTTATTTCCTTCTCTTATCAAAGGAATTTTGATTTCTCATTCATGAATTCAATGAGAAAATGCTTTTAAATCCATTATAATATAAAACTTAAAAAATAAAAATAAATTTAATTTAGTCTGTTAACATTTTGATATGTTATTGAATAAATTAAACTCTTACACCAACTTTTTTTGAAACCTTTGAATAAGAATCCACATCAGCATTTTTGATGTACTTTAGTAGATTTCTTCTTTTAGCTACTTTTTTCAACAAAGATCTCTTTGCATCAAAATCTTTTGGGTGCAATTGCAAATGATTTTGAAGTACTGAAATTTCATCAGACAACAAACCTACTTGAAATTCTGGAGATCAAGTGTCTTTGTCGTGTCTTTGAAATTGTGAAACAGATTTTTTTTCTGCCATAATTAATAAATTAAAAAATAAAACGACGCTAGACAAATCAATCAGAAAAAATTTCCGATCAAAATGTCCAAAATTACTCCCAACAGGACTCGAACCTGTATCTGCCCCTTAGGAGAGGGCTATTCTATCCAGCTGAACTATAGGAGCATAAACTCGCCTTCATAACTTTATATATTTTTACTTGCAAAAAGCAACAGAAAATAAAAATTTTTCCCTTGATTTTAAAATCATTTTTGAATATAAAAAATTATCCAAAATTTTTAATTTTTACTCAAATCAATGGAGGAACAAAAAAAAGAATTAAGCGCTACTATGGCTACAGATACCAACAAAATGAAAATATGACAAAAAGAATTGGGAAATGCTATTTCAAACGACTGATCAAATAATCTAGCAAAAAATCAGATTCCTATCAGCATGGATAAACGAGAAAAACAACTGGCAAAAAATAGAAATCACGAAAACTAATATTATCTGAAAGCTATTTACCAAGAATTAAACACAAAGCTAGCAACAACAAAAATATTATTATCAAGACAATTATAGTTTTTAGCAATATTGAAAAAAATCTCCTAATTCTTAGTTTTTTCAATAATTTATCCAATTTTTGCCATTCTTGATCTGAAATTGCTTTCTCTCACAATCTATCTTCTATTTTCAAAATTGTATTTTTTATCAAACTTTTGTTTGGAATATATTGTGAAGTTCAAGATTTCAATACACTTTTTAGCACAATAATTCACGGATTTGTTTGCAATGAATCCAAATGATTATAATAATACTCCGACCACAAATAAAGTATATTATCATATTCATAAATGATCTGTTTTTCCACCTTTTGAGAAAGATTTCACAATCTCATAGAGACAAACAAATAAAGTCACAAAATAAACACAAACAAAAGCACCAAAATAAGCCATGGTGTTTTTATAAACGATTCTCAAATAATATTGTTTACAGAATCTACTACATTTGAAATAATTTCCATATTTACAATAATATTACTTATAAAAATATTTTAAAATCTGGTTTCAATCAGCAATTACTGGGACAAAATTTCTCCAAAAAATTGGAATTTTTTTGTTTATACAATATTTTCACCAAGATTTTGATCAAATTTTATCTCCTCTTTTGGGGTATCTCAAATATTTTCAAATCAAACTTTCATCATCTATATTGACACCATTTTTTCAAATTTCCACATCTCATAATTTATCAATAATTATTTCTTTTTCAATACACTTTTCCCAAAAATTTTGTTTAGCTTTTATTATATAAATTTTCCCATTTGAGACAAAAAAATAAACTCCATTTATATATTTATATCACTGCTCCGCCTTATGAAAAAATTGCAAAAATTCGTCCAATGTTTTTTTTGTCACATCCAAATAAATATTAAATTTTTTCAAAACTTGCAAAAAAACATTTTCATCAATAAAACCAAATGGTATCTCTCGCAAAAATGCAAAATCAGCATTTCGATACGGAGATTTTTTAATTTCTATCAAATTTCAAATTTCCACTTTTGAATATTTTGACTCCAAATCTTTGTAAATTTGATTCATAGAATCAAAAAAAGAACAAGAAATATCATCGTTTCTATTTGAAATTTCAGCCAAATATGGCAAAATAGACAATCTAATTTTGTTTCTCAAACTAGTATTTTGATCCAAATTTGATTTATCAATTACATAGGGAATTGACAAATTATCACAAAATTTTTCCACGCTTTTTTTAGTCAAATCCAGTAATGGTCTGATAATTTGTGCAGAACTTAGCAAATTATTTTGGTCCAAAAACCTCATAGATAAAAATCAATTTAATCCAGCTCCACGACACATATTCATAAAACTAGATTCTATGCGATCTGTCAAATTGTGCCCCGTAATCAAATAATCAATACTATTTGATTCAATTATTCTGTTAAATTGACCATATCTTCGCTCTCTCAAGACATTTTCTCATTTATCAAATCAATCATATTTACACACATACAAATTTAATCCACCAAAAAAAGAACGAATAAAACTTTCTTCATTATCAGTTTCTATCCTAGTTTTGTGATTACAATGCACAAAAAACAAATTATCCAAATCCAAATTATTTTCCAAAAAATATTTATAAAGCAAAACACTCACGAGCATACTGTCTGGTCATCCACTTACAGCCACCAAAATTTTTGTATTTGAAAAAACAATTTTAGACAATTTATCAAAAATCTGAAAAAACTCGTTTGGCAACACAATATTTTCTTTTATAGTTTTCATTGACAATTAAATGTAAAATAATATATAATAAGTCGATAGTCACCAGACACTAATCTATAGTTAATTAAAACTATAGGATAGAGACTAGTGACCATTTTACATATTTTTGCATCAATTCCAATGAAAAATTCAAAATTTATAATCAATGTTTGAGACTTACTACTTTCTGCCTGAAAAAACGATGAAATTTCTTTTGAAAATGAAATGATTTCAGAAATAAACTGACTAACAAAAGATTGAATCAGCGGAAAAGTATTGATCCAATCTTTCAACAAAGAATCCCTACTAGTCACTCTACAAGACATAAAATGCACTATCAAAGAGCCATGCGACAGATGTACCAAAGAATATGAGAGAAATATCTTTGTAGATCACTACTCTGCCAAATTTCAAGCAGAACCAGAAAAAGATTATGATTGAGACGATGAAGTATTTTTGATAGACTCAAATGAAACAATAGATATCAAAGAAATGATAATAAATGCTATTTTATTACAAGAACCCTTCACAAAAAAATGTGAAGAATGTTTGAAATATGATGAAGAAAATTGAGAAACAGAAGATTGAAATCTAGATGTTTTTGAATGAAAAGGAAATATAAATTTTAGATAAAAATATTATTTCAAGTATTTTTGTTTGTTTGCATTGTGTTCTTGCAATGTTTTTCCATAACGAATAACTCAATTATTATCATGTAAATAATAAAGATAATCAGTGTTTTTATAATTTAATACAGCCAAAATAGTTTCTTGCGATGGATTTGCTATTGGCTGTGGCGTCAATCAAGAGTTTGCTCTAGTATTGTAAACATTTGATGAATCATTTAAATTTTTTACAATTACATTTGGAGTGCATTCTGCATATGGCTTTTTTAATCCATAACACAAAGTAATATCAGCCCCCAACAGCATTTTTTTATCCAATCTGTTTACAAAAATTCAAGCTACCGTAGATTTATTTGCATCATTTTTTTCTTCTTTTTCTATAATACTCGCCAAAATTACAGTTTCATACCAATCTAATTTTTTGAAAGCAGAAATTTGTGATTCATATTTTTTCCAAACTTTATTATTAAAATTGTCCAACTGCAAATAGACTAATTGATCTATAATATTTCATTCCATATCCAAAAAATAAGTATCTGGATACAAAAATCATTCCAATATAGCTAAATTACCAGCTTTTGACAAAAATTCGTACCTATTTTGATATTTTGAAATATAAGTAGAATTTGACACAAAATCTATATATTCTCATTGGGAAATAAATCATTTTTTTGTCAAATCATCATCTATATCATACACAGACCGTCATTCCAAAACCGTATATTTTTGATAAATACTTTTTGGTCACTGTGAAATTACTTTCAAAAAATCATTTTGAGAATAGTTTCCAGAAAACACATAAGATCACTCCTCTATTTTTGAAATATCCAATATTGAATTGCTAGATTTTACACGAAATTTCAATCAAATTTGCTTCAATTTTGGCAAATCTCACAAAAATTTAGAAAAACTATCTCAACTAACTATCACTACCGTTTTATTTAATTCCACAGATCAAAAGGCATTTTTGAGCATAAAAAAGGCAACAATAAAAATAATCAACAACCAACCAAATTTAAAAGATTTCGTTTGATTTTTTTTCTGATAATTCATAATCTCTACAAAAATATATAAAATCAATAAATTTAAACATAATGAAAGCACAAAACATTGCAAATGTATTTAAAAAAAAGTCTCACTCAGAAATCTGAGAAGACTTTAAAATTTCTTGCGTCGCTCCAGCTGTACCCATAGATATTATAAAAGATATAGCTGTAGAAACTGGGATGTCCGTGTGTATCAAATGTTTTTTGTCCACCACAACCAAATAACCATTGGTAGGATTTGGTGTGGTCGGAATAAAAACGGATACAAGATCACTTTTCCCCAAAACTTTTTCAATTGTTTTTGGATGTTCAGAAGTGATAAATCCCACAGAATAAGTATAATTTGTGGGAAATCTCACCAGCACTGTTTCTCGAAATGAATTTGAATTTTGCAATGTATTGGTCACCTGATGTGTTATTTTAAACAAAGTACTCAACAGTGGCACTTTTAAAACAAGTGGTTTAAAAAGACTTTTCAATCTTTTCCCCAAATGCTTTTCGTTTATCGCCACACCAATCAACCAGACAAAAAGTACCAACACAACAATACTCAATATTATGTCAATAGAAAATAATAACAACAAATTTTGTATCACAAAAAAGTATTTTGATTTGCTTTTTGTTTAACTATATATATTGAACATATTGATTGGTAATTTATTTATTATAATATATATATATGAAAAAATTTGTAAATGTGCTAATAGTCTTAATCCTACTTGTTTGCTCTTTTTATTTATGAAAATCAAATTTTTTCTTTGCAAATGATAATGAAAAAGGATTGAATACTGAAGAAACAAAAGAAATATCTTTGCAAGAACAATGGGAAAAATATCAATGAATATGAAGTGCAATTTTTGTAGGAGGGACAGAAAATACAAATGAATTATGAAAAAAGGTTGTAGATTCCAAATATTCTCCCAAAGAATATCAAAGAGCCTTGTTTAAAAATCAAAGTTTGTATTTCCATTTTGTTGGATGAGAAATCGTAGAAAATTCACAGATTTCATTGTATGTCTATACTTGAACAGTAAACATTACATTTGAAAATTTAGATAATCCAGAATTTGTGAAAACAATTTCGTTTCCTGCTTCTATGGATAATAAAAAAGAAAAATTTAGTTTTAGGGATTATGAAATGCTTGGTGTAGATCAAGATATTCATACCATGAAAATCTGGACAGATAGTGATTTAGCAATTTTGGACTACGAGATAAAGATATTGGAAAAATAAATTTTATGTAGATTATTTGATAAATTTATGCACAAAACCTGATTATAAAGTCAGATTTTTGTTTTTTTTGATAGAATTGAGCAGAATATGATAATAATGTAAAAAGATATAGTAATTCTTGATTTACTTTGAATTAAATATAGCAAAGTTCCAAAAAGATTACTAAAAACTATTAAATGACTAAAATAGTAAATTACTAAAAAGTCAGATTATATTCAAAAAATATTTCATACAATGGAATTTACCGATTTTCATATCTTCTTTGTTGGTCAATTTCTGCTATTTTTTCCATATCTTCATCAGATAATTCAAAATCAAAGATATTATAATTTTCTGCGATATGGTCTGGATTACCCGAACCAGGAATAGCTATATATCATGCCTGTAAATGCCATCTCAAAATGATTTGTGCTGAAGTTTTGTTGTATTTTTCGGCTAATTCCTTGATTACTTCATTATTAAAATTTTCTGAAGTATTTCATCTTCGACCAAATGGATACCAGCTTTCTATAAATATTCCATACTGTTTCACATAATCTTGTAAATCAGTATTTTGATAGTAAATGTGATTTTCATTCTGAATTACAGCTGGTTGGATTTCTGCATAACTCAATACTTCGTCCACAGCTTCTTTTGTATAGTAATTTGAGATTCAGATTGATTTTAATTTTCACTGTTTGTAATATTCTTCCATTGTTTGATAAAGTCATTTATCATCAAATCAAGGCTGATGGATAAGAAGTAAATCTATATAATCAATATTCAAATTGTTCAACGACTTTTCAATTGCTGCTACATGGTCTGATGAAGCATAAATTTTGGAAGTAACGAAAACATCTTCTCTCTTTATCAATCAATCCTCAATAGCTTTTCTTACTCACTTTCAAACTCACACTTCATTTCAGTAATATTGAGCCGTATCTATCAATCTGTATCAATCCTTGATGGCTTCATATACAGCTTTTTCTGCTTCTTCATTTGATAAAGTCCATGTTCAAAGTCAGAGACTTGGCATTGTTATTCAATTATTTAGCATTTTATCTGCTACGAAATATTCTTGAGAATTATTCATTTCTTGGATGTTAGTTGGTAAATTGATTTGTTCTACTATTTCTGGATATTGGAAATAAAGCACAACAATTATTCATAAAAGCAAAATAATTCATAGTAGAATTATTCAAAATCATTTTAGAAATTTCATTATCTGAAAAAGTATAAATTATAAAGCATTATATTCTTCGTCACTCACCTCTTCACATCGTTCATTAGATATATTTTCTCATGGGACTTCTACCGCAATATGCGAAAATCGTGAATCTTTTTGGGCTCAATGTCGATGTTTTACATTCGCTGGAATTACTACTACATCTCATGGATTCAGACTTCTAGCCTTTTTTCACTGTTCTTAATACCATCCAGATCCATCTACACAAATTAAAATCTGACCTCCTCAATTACTAGCATGGTGAATATGTCGATTATTTCTGCATCATGGTTCAAATGTGACATTACATAGAAATACTGGAGATTCTCATGGTTTAGTAAGTGGATTGAGATATGATTGTCATCTAAAATATTGTGCATAAGCATCGTTTGGCTGTCATAGTCCAAAAATTCATCAGTGATTTTCTGTCATAGTTATTATTTTAAGAGTTAAAAAAACTATTTTCACTCTTTTACTGGAGCATATCCGTAATATCTCTTATATTCTCTGCTAAATTGAGATTGAGAATTGTATCAAACCTCATTTGCAGCTTGTTTTACACTGTAATTTGTATTTATCAATAAATTCTTCGCTTTACTCAGGCGGAGATTTTTGATATATTGATTTGGAGAGAACCCAGTTATTGCTTTAAATTGACGATAAAAAGTCGGTATAGATATATCCATATTCTGAGCTAATCATTCAATAGAGATATCAGATTTATAATTTTTATTGATATCTTCTATCATAGTTTCAAACGGTCAGAAATTCTTGTTATTCAAAACTAAATCACAGAAACTTTTGGCATCAGATTCCTGAATTGCATAAAACATAATCTCTTTGATGATAGCTGGTCAAAGAACTTTCGCTTCATCGGGATCTTGGCTACATTCAAGTAAACGATATACAGCATTATAAATCTTTTCACTAATATCCAATGATAAAATTCATGGTTCTAAATTATGCTTTTTCTTGGTAGGTTTATGTGAATCTTTCATCTGTTTAATCAGGTCATAGAGATCATTTTTGTTTATATCGATATGAATTCATGCAAAAATATCTTTTCATTCAGTATCAGCTTCACAAACCACAGAAGTCGGAATAGAAACCAGGAGAAATTTTCATTCTCAGTATTTATAAGTATGACTGTCTAGAGAAATTGTCTTGGATCAGGAAGTAATAAAAATCATACTTGGCTGATAAAGGATAGGCTCAGATTTCTGAGGTTGAGTATTTTTGAATGTAAAAACTCATGGAATATCCAAGTGTTTTATTCCATCTCATGGTTGGATTTCTATGATTTTTTGAGTTAATTTATCCATGATTTGTAATTCTTAGAATAAAATGTAATTTAAAATTCTCACCCCTTCGGGGAGGTCCTTTAAAAAGGAGCAAAATCTTTCCCTCTTTTTAAAGAGGGTGGCCGAAGGCCGGGAGATTTTATTTTTTTATACGAAAATAAAAATACATGATAAATTTATATATAAAATATAATACAAAAATCAACATTTTATATCAATTTGATAATTTTGTGCATAATTTGATAAAAATAGGTATAGATTTTTTTTAATTTGTGAGTAATATAATATCATCAAAGTTTTATTTAATAAATTAAAACCTTATGCAAAACCTCAATTTAACACAAGAATGGGATAAAACTTTCCCAAAATCTGACAAAGTAAATCATAGAAAAGTTACATTTCACAATAGATTCTGAATTATTCTAGCTGCTGATTTGTACGAGCCAAAAGATGCTCAATGAAAACTACCAGCAATCGCAGTGAGCGGACCATTTGGAGCAGTAAAAGAGCAATGTAGTGGACTTTATGCACAAATAATGGCAGAAAGATGATTTCTTACTATTGCATTTGATCCATCTTATACATGAGAATCTGGAGGAGAACCAAGATATGTCGCATCTCCTGATATCAATACTGAAGATTTTCAGGCTGCTGTAGATTTTCTATCAGTTCAAGATAATGTGGATCCAGAAAAGATAGGAATAATCTGAATTTGTGGACGAGGTTGATTAGCTCTGAATGTGGCTAGTATAGATACTAGAATCAAGGCTACAGTTTGTATGACCATGTACAATATGTCTAGGGTTAATCATAACGGATACTTTGATGCAACTTCAGAGGATGATTTATATGAATTGAAAAAAAATCTGAATGCTCAGAGAATAGAAGATTATAAAGCTTGAGAAGCAAAACTGTGATGATGAGTAGTTGATCCACTTCCAGACGATGCTCCATTCTTTGTAAAAGATTATTATGATTATTACAAAACTCCTCGTGGATATCATCCAAGAAGTCTCAATTCAAATGGATGATGGAATATGACTTCTTCGTTATCATTTATCAATACTCCACAGCATACATTTAGCAAAGAAATCAGAAATGCAGTACTTATCATTCACTGAGAAAAGGCTCATTCATGCTATTTCTCAAAAGATGCTTATGCTGATATGACTAAAGACTGAAAATATAATGATAATAAAGAATTGATGATAATTCCAGATGCGGTTCATACAGACCTTTATGATAATCTGAATGTTATTCCTTTTGATAAGATTGAAAGTTTTATGAGAGAATATTTGAAATAATGTGAAATAAAATAAAAAAAGCTGACTTCAAATGAAGTTGGCTTTTTTATATTCTATCTCAATATGGTAAATTTTTGATATAGTTTTCCATAAATTCTCGATCCGGAATATATCATTCATCGCTAAATTCTTTATTCTTATCAATAATTGGACTTCAATTAATATCTCTTACAATTGGTAACTTTATAATCATATTCTTTGATTCATCAGAATATACAGCCCTTCAATATGACCATTTAAATTGTTCTTTATTAATAATTGTTGAGATAAATAATCATATAAAATTATTTAATCTAAATTTTGGATTTAAAATATTAACCCTTCAATGGCTCACTGAGTAAAAATCTTCATGCTGATAAAATACATTACAAAACATATCAAGCGTTATTCTGTTGCCACCAAATATTTTTGCCTTTCAATCTCATTTTTCTGTTATATATCAAACAACTCAATTCGTTGTTTCTCATGATGATATTAAAGGAATATTTCATTCATCTACTTCATCCAATTTAATATCTCACTTTGACAATTGAACATCGAATAATTTTTCAATCATAAATTCTTTTCGTTGATTAACATTAAAGTTCATTTGTTTTTTTCAACAATCAGAAGTATATTTATAAAAATAACTCCATTTTCATGCCCATGCTAAATATGATAAATAATTATTTCTTACTCTTAGAAAATCATATTCCGTTAATTTTGAATAATCTGTTTTCATATATGCTTCACATAACCATTCATCATCTCAATTAACAATAGCTGTAGCACTTAATCAATCTATAATTTTATGGTTTTTAAAACAAGACAACCAATTATCTCTTATTTTAATCCATATACTATTATCTTCAGAATCAAATTGTTCTACTCTTCATAAATTTTTCTTTTTCTTAAATCAATCTTCTTTGTAATATCAAAAAAAAGTTTCTTTATCTTTAGAATGAGGTTTTCACAGCGTAAAAAGCATACAACACGCTGTCACAGATGCTCAAGGATAAAAAACTTCATCAGGTAAAGTAAAAACGGCTTCTAATGTATTTTCTTCCAACATTTTTTTCTTTTCTTCGACCATAGAATTATCCGTTCATATAGCAGCAGAAACTGGCAATAATACGGCTAATTTTACTAATTTATGAGGCTTTCATTCTTTTTCATTTTTTTGGTTCAAATCTTTTATTACATCAGAAAGATACCTTATAAAAACTAATCATTTTGTTGGATCTTCTTTTTTATCGTTTCAATCTTTGTCTTTTTTCCAATTAGTTTTATATTCCTTAGGTATTGTTATAGGTTTTGCATTATAAGGTGGGTTCATAAGTATAACATCAGGACAGGCTTTTTGGATAAAATCTTTACAATCAAAACAACTAGCAAATTTAATATTACTATTTCAATCCCCATGAATTAGCATATTAGTTGTAGATAATCAATAAGCTTTTTCTTCTACTTCTATTCAAAAAATATGTTTTTGTTTTACTATTTTCATTAATTCTTTTGCTTCATTTTCAGTCGTTCTTCTACGACAATCTGCCAACTCTTTTACCATTGCTTGAACTAAAAATGAACCACTTCCACAAGTCGCATCTAAAACAACTTTTGTTCTATCAACTTCTGTTAATCTTGCCATAAAATCTGTAATATGGTCTGGTGTGAATGCTTGATTTTTATCAGCTTTCCCTGTATATTTATTGAATGCTATGAAAAATAAGTTTAGTATATCTTGTCATTCCGAAGAATCGTCATTTATATTTTTATAGATTTCCATTAAAATAAAATCTAAAACATTAATTCGTGAATCAATACTTAATTTTTTTACTTTTTGGTCTTCTAAAATATTTTTCTGTAAAAGTTTAATTTTAATCTCTTTGTTTTCTGAACCATCTAATAATTGATTTAATGTTTCTCTTATTGATTGAATTATTCAATTTGTTCAAATTGCTCTCCAATAATCATTAAATTTATTAACAAGGAACTCAGTTATATATTGTGTATGTTCTTTATTTACTAAATCTTTCAGATATAATAATGCTGTTCCAATAAATTGACTACGAGTTTTTTCATCAATATCAACTTTGTGTAATATTTCATTTAATTTGTATGTATTTTTCATTACAGCTTCTTTATCATTTTGTTTTTTTACATTAAAAAGTTTTCTGTAATGGTCCATTGAATCTAAAACTGTTTCTTCTGGAAGAAAATTTTTATCACTTATTTCATCCATCCAAACATTTATTTTATCATTGCTTGTATTTGCAAGAATTGCGATTATTTTTTTATTTGGATTTAATATTTTTTCTTCTAAAAGATATTCTGCTAGTTGTTCTCTATCAGAATCTACAAATTTTGTTTTAGTTTCTATTAAGACAGCTATTTCATTATCTTCAAATCTTAAATCTAGTTTGTAATGACTAACTTTTCATACCTTTTTTTCTAGAATTTCTTTTGATCAAAAAGCTTGAACATAACTATATTCACCATTTTCAATATTGGCTGTTAAATATTTTTTTCAAACTCTTTCAATCATAGAAAATCTTTCCATTTTGAAAAAATAGCTGGTTAAAAGTTTTACCTAGCTATCATAAGAGCCTCTAGAAGAGGAGGACGACTTACGACACCTTCGGGTTCGCCAAAACCAGAACAATCTTTCCATAAGAGGACATCTTGCTTGAAGACATCGCAAGTACATCCTCTTTTTCTTATGAAAAAATATGTTCATTCTGGTTTTGGCTCTTTCCTTATATCAATATTTTCTTAAAAATCAAGCAAGTCAGAAAAAATCATTTTTGATAAGATTAGGCAAAATTTGATATTTTTAGGTATTGCTTTTTTATGTTTAGTTCTTATTTTTTAATCAGACTTATTTTTATTTTGATAATTTTATGATTATGGAACAATTACGATTTACACTTAATAATGGAAATAAAATTCCAGCAATCTGACTTTGAACTTTTATGATTTCTCCTGCTGATGCAGAAGTTGCTGTCCAGTCAGCTTTAAAAGACTGATACAGATTGATAGATACAGCAAATGCTTATGTAAATGAAAGAGCTGTCTGAAGATGAATTAAAAATTCAGGAGTAGCTAGAGAAGATATTTTTGTTTCTACAAAACTTTGGATTACTGAATATGAAAATCCTAATGCTGTTGATGAAACATTGGAAAGATTAGGATTAGACTATGTAGATCTTTTGTTTATTCATCAGCCAGGATGAAATTATATGGCATGATACAGACAATTGGAAAAAGCTTATAAAGAATGAAAGGCAAAAGCAATCTGAATCTCAAACTTTGAATGAAAATATATCGAAGAAATTCTTGCTAATTGTGAGATTAAGCCACAAGTTATTCAGGTAGAGGCTCATCCATATTTTACACAAGATGAACTTAGAAAAACACTTGATGAACACGATATTAAATTGATGAGTTGGTATCCATTATGACATGGAGATTCAAATCTTATCAATGAACCAGTTTTCAAAGAGCTTTGAGAAAAATATAATAAAACTTCTGCTCAAATTATTCTGAGGTGGCATATCCAGATGTGATTTATAGTAATCCCATGATCTAAAAATCCTGACCATATCAGAGATAATTTTGATTTGTTTGATTTTGAATTAACTGATGAAGATATGGAAAAAATAGCAGAAATTAATAAAAATGAAAGATATTATCATAGATCAGATGAACAACTTGAGCAATTTGCAACTTGGCATCCAAACTATGAAGTTAAATAATTTTATATCCTACAATTTTACAAATGAAAAACTTATCAAAAATCTGACTTTTAGCTCTTTCTTTAGGAGTCTTTACTTTAGCTTGATGTGGTTCTAATCAAACTCAAGAAGTGGCAAATCAACCAGTAAATGAAGTAATTAATGAAAATAGTACAGATGTCATTCTGAACGAAACAAAGTGAAGTGAAGAATCTATAGAAAACACACAAGATTCTTCGTCGCAAAGCTCCTCAGAATGACAGGATACAGAAATGGATTCTTCGGCTATCGCCTCAGAATGACAAGAAAATAATGAAGATGAAGATAAAATTATAGTTGTTTACTTTTCAAGAGCTGATGAAAATTATCAAGTTGGTAATGTAGAAAAGTGAAACACAAAGCTTTTGGCTGAACACATGATAAGCTATCTATGAGCTGATAGTTTTGAAATAGTCCCAGTTAATCCATATCCAGCTGATTATGATGAAACTACAAGAATTGCAACACAAGAAAAAGATGAAAATGCTAGACCTGAATATGTATGAGAAGCTACAAATTGGACTGATTACGATGTAGTTTTCCTAGGATATCCAATTTGGTGGTGAGACTTACCGATGATAGTTTATACTTTCTTGGACAATCATGATTTCTCATGAAAAAAAGTTTATTTGTTTAATACACATGAATGATCTGGAAATTCATGAACATACAAATCATTGAAAAATAGATTATCAACTGCTGATGTAAATACAGATTGATTGACTATGAGATGACAAGATGCCAGAAAAGATAGTGCAAAATCTGAAGTAGAAAACTGGTTAAAAGGTTTATGATTTTAAAACAGTAATCTTATAAACTATGCCAAAGAAAGTTATCATAGATATATTGATGTTTGTGTGTATGATTTTAGAATTCTCTAGATGATATATGCAACCAATCTATCATGAAATAATCTGAATCGCATTACTGATTTTAGTGATTCTTCATCTTTGGTTTAATAGACAATATTTTCAAAATATTTTCAAGTGAAAATATAATTTGGCTAGAACTGTGATGGTTATAGTAAATGTCTGATTTTTTATAAGTTTCTTTTTGACTATAGTTTTTTGAATATTATCATCACAGAATCTGCTAACTTTCACAAATATCCACAGCATGACTTTAATTTCATTGCACAAGGTCTTTGGTTATATTTCGCTGCTTTTGATGTGAATCCATTTATGAATAAATATCGTATGACTAACTAATAAACTTTCACAAAAAATCTGAAATAAACTTGTGCTTTATGGAATCGAAGTTCTTTTGATTGCTTACTGAATTTATGCATGGATAAAGCTGAATATATGGAAACATATAATTTGAGAATATTGATTTTGAAATGTAGATGGAAATATTTGGATTAATATTTTGAATTATCTAGCTGTTGTCGTTATGATTACTCTCGTAGTAAACGAAATCTACAAATTGGCTTTTAAAAAAAATAAATAAATTTATAGATAATTTTCCTACTCTATTAAACAACTGTTTACTTACCATTTCTTTTCCTAAACAAAAAAAATCACTCCAAAAGTGAATTTTTTAATGGAGCGGGTGACGGGACTCGAACCCGCAACAGTCTGCTTGGAAGGCAGGAACTCTAGCCAATTGAGTTACACCCGCATTTTATTTGGTGGGCCTACTTGGACTTGAACCAAGGACCGACCGGTTATGAGCCGGTTGCTCTAACCAACTGAGCTATAGACCCAAATACAACCATCAAATATATAATAAAATATATTCAAATTGCAAGACTTTTTTCAAAAAAAGAAAAAAAGCATCCAAACTGGATGCTTCCAAAAATATTTTTTCATAAATTATGCTTTTCTCCTTGCCAATCTATACACTATATACAATATCAGCGTACCAAACAAAATCAGCATAATATTTTCTTTTGGTCATACTACTACAGGTTTCACTTCTTTTGGCACTACTTGAGGTGACACAGTCTCTGTATAGTGGATTGTATAATTTATTTCTTGTGATCAGTCAGACGGCCTCAATTTTACAATATGATCACCATTGTATCTTGCTGTAAAAGTATAAGATTTTCTATCACTATCTACATCTCCTAATTTTTCAAAAGTATTTCTATCATCATTCCACAAAAATACTTCAATATTGACATCTGCAAAAGAATTCCATGTTAGTTTTATTTCACTTCAATTGAACACATGAGAAACTCAATTAATTGAGTAAACACTAGTCTGATTGTTTGATGCAGTATTGTGTCAGGCACAGTATGTCCCCTCTCCATAGACCCTATCATTTATCCTAAAACAAGGATCTTCTCAATTTACTGCGGATTCTTTTCAAGCAACTCACAAATTCAAAAAAGTTGTGACATCATTGACTGTACATTCTCAACTATACACTCATGCAACACCAAGATCCAAAGGTATAGAATAAAGATAATATACTTGTGATTGGTCCAAAGATCTGACATCAAGCTCTACTGAAAATTTATTTCAATTTATAGAAACATCATCAAAACACCAATAAGCTACAGGATTTCCATATCATCTCTCTGTGGAAGCAGAAAAAATGTAACTAGTAATGTTTTTAGATCCATCCTTGATCAATGGTGATTCCACATCTACAAAAGAATTTGACACAGACAATATTGATAATCTATCACTTGAATTGTACCCAAAAGATCAAATCCCACTTTCAGCATAATTCAAAAAATCCAAGATGCTATCTGCAGATACAGATACTCACAAAGAAACCAAAGGTAATAAGGCAAAAGCCATAACCCAAAAAGTAAATTTTTTCATCAAATACAAAATACATTATAAAACACAACACTTACATGTAGTATAATAAAATATATTATTTTTTTAATACAATTTTCAACATTAAATTAACAAAAAATGATAAAATCTTGTTAAAAGATTTGACAATATGAAAATATGTGATATAATTTGGTTATCAAAAAAGAATAAATATCAAAAAATGTCAATATCCCATCTATATAGACTGTTGACTAACGGCCGTAAACTGTCGATTAACCACTCACAAACATTGTCCTACTTCTGTACTGCATAGCTTCAGCCAAATATTTTACCTGCAAATTTTCATCACCCTCCATATCTGCAATAGTCCTTCCAAGTTTGATAATTCTATGTACAAGCCTAGGAGACAGAGTCAACTTATTTGCAACATTTGCCAAAAAATCTTTTGCTTCACTAGACAAAAGTATATACTGATCAATATCTCTAGATGTCATACCAGCATTTGAAGAAATATTTGTATTTTTAAATCTTTCTTTTTGGATGTTTCGAGCTTTCATCACTTTTTGTTTTATAGATTCACTACTTTCTCATTTTATATTTTCCAGCAAATTATTTATATTTTCTCTAGGAATCTCCAAAATCATATCAATCCTATCCAAAAGCGGACCAGAAATTTTTGATTGATATTTTTTTATTTCATTCGCACCACAAGTACAGTGTTTTTCCATATCTTTGTAATATCCACATTTACAAGGATTCATACTAGCTACAAACATAAAATTAGCCGGATAGATCACAGAGCCAGAGACACGAGAAATACTGACATTTTTGTCTTCCAATGGCTGTCTAAGTACTTCCAAAGTTTCTCTAGGGAATTCCGTCAACTCATCAAAAAATAAAATCCCTTTGTGTGCCAAGCTCACCTCTCATGGGGTTAAATTTGATCATCATCAGACAATTGAAATTTTGGATGCGGTATGATGGACTTGACGAAAAGGTCTTTTGACAATCAAAGGCAAATCTTTGTTTAGTTTTCAAATCACTGAATAAATTTGGCTTACTTCCAAAATTTCATCAAAAGAAAGTGGAGGCAAAACACTTTGCAACGCTTTGCTCAGCATAGTTTTTCCACTTCATGGAGCTCAAACCATAAGGACATTGTGCAATCCAGCAGCAGCAATTCACATAGCTCTTTTGGCTATAATTTGACCTTTGATATTTTCAAAATCTATATTTGAATCAATTGTAGACAAATTGATATCTGAAATAGATTTCACCGTATTGATTGGCTGGACATCTACTTTTCATGACAAAAAATCGACCAAATCAATAAAAGTTTCAAATGGATAAATATTTATACCAGAAATATATTCCAATTCATACAAATTATCCTTTGGTATAACAAAATCTTTGTATCATTTTTTGATCGCTGAAATGACGGACGGCAAAAGTCAATTTACCCTCTTGATACTTCAGTCCAACCCTAATTCACCAAAAAATAAATATCTTGGAATATCTGAAATATGAGCAAGTTTTCACTCATTTATCAAAATAAAAATTGCCACAGCCATAGACAGATCAAAACTCGTTCAGACTTTTTTGATATCTGATGGTGCCAAATTTAATACATATTTACGATTTGGTAGCTCTATACCAGCGTTGCGAAATGTCGCTCTCAAACGCTCTTTGGATTCTTTGATAGCAGCATCTGGAAGTCAGATAATTTCAATATTTGGCACAGATTTATTTAAATCAGCTTCAACTAAAATTTCATATCCCTGTAATCCAATGTTTGTAAAAGTTTTTGTAGTCCAAATCATTTCTATAAAATATCAAAATAAATCTCATTGTCATAAATAACTTTTACAAATCGAAAATCAAGAGATTTTTTGACATTTTTGTTGCCAAAAAAAATATTAAATGCTAGTCTCAAGCAAATCAACTTGACAAACAAAATTTAATAGATATAATCTCAAAAATAAAAAAATATCAAAAATATGGAAAACAAAAAAAATTTAATTGGTAATTTATTGCTTGTCATTGCTGCCATATCTTATATTGCAACGATGGGAGGCATGTTTGGATACCATTTATATGAGATAAATATTCTGCGCTATACAGGTGTCATAGGGCTTGTTGCCATGTTTGTATGTCTCATCATATTATCCAAGTTTAAAAACAAAATAATAATAAACAAATTCATACTAAAAATATGTGCATTTGTTTTTGTACTAATTACTGTGTTATCTATTATAGTTGCTACACTAATATTCATTTTCAACATAATAGACCTATTTGTGAGATGGGACTTGGGGTAATTATTCAAGTCCTTTTTTTAAATTACCAAAATTTATTTTTTCAACCGCCAAAATACCATAAACAATGCTAAATTCCCAAACAAAATCCATCCCAGCATACCAAAAACAGAAAAATCTTTTCAAATATTATTTTCTTCCAAATTTTCTAAATTTTCAAGATTTCATGTATCTTTTACAATCTCCATCTCTCCACAATCAAGTTTATCATTTATCGTTTCCAATATACTCTGAGAATCATTTTCCAAATTTAAATACATTTCAGACAACAATTGACATTCACCACTCGTTCATCTCAAACTTTTTCCCATATTTGCTATTTTCCTAAACTGTACAGGATCGATATCATTTAATAAATTCAATTCATCACTTGTCTGAAATTCGTAAATTTTTGTCGTAGTATTTGGTTTTCCATAAGACTGTTTGTCTGATACACTAATTTCCAGCGCAAACCCAGTATTAAACGGCATCCAAAAATCTGGATAAATTGTCAAAATTTTTCCATTTCGTATATGTTCTATGCCTTGCAAAGTATAGTCAAGTCCACCCATTTGTACTCTAATACTATCATTATTGACTCATTTTCACACATCATCTATTTCAAACTGAAAATAAGTATCCAAAGCCACAAAATCTCACGATTCAACGATCGGAAATACCAATTCTACACTTGGTGCAACAATATCTGGATCACATTCTGGCACTTGTGAAAACTGGAAATTATAATCTCATTGTAATTCAACCATATTTCACCTAGAATCTACCACATAACTTCATTTTGCAAATGAAAAGTCTGATTCTTGCAAATTTATTCAAACTTTGAAAAACAAAGAAAATATCACACTTTCCAGTCAGTCTCACTTACTTTTTAGCTTACTAAAAATTATTTTGTCATTTTCTACAGTGTAGCTCAAATTGTTTTCCTTTTCTCCAGCTACCAAAATTCTCAAAATTTCTACATCATCACCATTGTATTCCAGTATAGCATTTAATCAATTTATTTTTGAATTTGGTAAAGAAAAAACGACATCTACTTGATTTTCGCAACCCGCATGAAATTTATCTGATGGCTGAAATCTATCTGAAGTATAAACTGGATTTAAATTTACTTGTGCAAAAGAAAAACCAAATAAAGACACACAAGCTATAAATCATAATACACATTTTTTCATCATTTTTTCATTTTAATATTTTAAAAGTCAACAATCTTCAGTCTTGAATCTTCAGCTTTTAATTACCGTCAACTGTAGTCTGCCGACTGTTGACTATCTACTACTTCTCATCAACATTACCATCACATATCCACGAATCTCCAGCATTTTTGGGTCTAGCAATGACACAATTCATTTATCACTCAATATTTCCATATGATTTTTGTAATATTCTGCTGTCCCTGCATATTCTCCATCTGGTGTTCCATATCTCATCCTAGATAATGCCGTCACAAATTCTGCCCTACTCACCAAATCAAATGGTCTGAAATTATTGTTTGGCATATTGATTCACATAATTCATAGCTGATATGCTAGACTTACTCCATTGTCATATTCAGAATCTAATTTTTCATCTACATCGTTAAATTTTGGGACAATTATATTTGCTGGTTTTTTTCAAAGTACATTGATAGCGTATTTGCTGAGCATCTTTGCCATAGCGATTCTAGTCAAATTTCAGTTCAAATCAGCTTTTTCTACTGTATCCATTGTAGTGA
>CAMVSQ010000007.1 GCA_947170225.1 uncultured bacterium
ACTATCTCCTACTGTTGTGATATTACTCGTGTCAAATGATCTTTCTGGTAAACTTTCTAGCGCTCAATTACAGTTGAAAGAATTGAAGAAATAATTTCCTACTGTCGTGATATTACTCGTGTCAAATGATCTTTCTGGTAAACTTGTTAATTTTCAATTATAGTTGAAATAATAGAAGAAATAATCTCCTACTGTTGTGATATTACTCGTGTCAAATGATCTTTCTGGTAAACTTGTTAATTTTCAATTATAGTTGAAAGAATTGAAGAAATAATTTCCTACTGTCGTGATATTGCTTGTGTCAAATGATCACTCTGGTAAACTTGTTAGTGCTCAATTATTGTTGAAAGAATTGAAGAAATAATTTCCTACTGTCGTGATATTGCTTGTGTCAAATGATCACTCTGGTAAACTTGTTAATCCTCACATAAAGTTGAAACCAGCGAAGAAATCATCTCCCACTGTTGTGATATTACTTGTATCAAATGATCAGGCTGGTAAACTTGTTAATTTTCATCCATAGTTGAAATATTTGAAGAAATAATCTCACGGATTTGTCGCACTTTCTCCAAATCAATCTGCCAAACTTGGCATTGATACTATCTTTACTCCTGTTACCGTTGTTGTTCATCCTGATATCAATGGTCGTGTCGCATCGTAAAATGTCCATCTATCTGCTCATCATGTCAGTGATAGAGTAATCGTATAACCACTAGCTGTGCTATATGTATGCGTTTTATACGCTGAAACAGTCTCTACTGGACTACCATCTCATCGATCCACCATATAGTCATTGGCAAAATATTTAGTGACCGTTAGAGTTTGATTTGCCTCTGTGGCTGTCGCCTCTATTACGATGTCCGTGTCTGCTGCTCTCACTACTCATGATGATAATGCTCCCATTATTCACACAAATAGCAAAACTGCATAAAGTTGTAATTTTTTTTTCATCTTCTTTTTTTATAAACTAAAAAGTATAGTGCATTTGCATTATACATATCCCCCCCCCCCCATTGCAAGGGATTTTTTATTTTTTAGTTGACATTTTACTGCACATTTCAGCTGTCATTCTGAGCGATAGCGAAGAATCTTTATATCATCTACAAATAACTTGTTCAGGATGACAATCTATTGACTTTCTTTGTCCATTGAATAAATAAAATTTTGTTTATCATATAATCATATCCACTATGCCAAAAAGACAGAACTACATCTCCCGAGACGAATATTTTATGTGAATTGCTATGCTTTCCGCCCAAAGAAGCAAAGATCCAAATACTCAAGTATGAGCATGTATTGTAAACCCAGACAATCATATTGTTTGAATTTGATACAATTGATTTCCGTGTGGCTGTAGCGATGAAGAATTGCCACGAGATAGGCAATGAGATTTTTTGGACACAAAATATCCATTTGTAGTCCATGCAGAGCTAAATGCTGTAATAAATAGTGGTTGAAGAAATTTAAAAAACTGCAAAATCTATGTGGCACTATTTCCATGCAATGAATGTGCAAAAGTGATAATACAATCTGGTATCAAAGAGGTTATTTATTTATCAGACAAATACGACTGAACTCCAGCAAACATCGCCGCAAAAAAGATGTTTACACAGTCTGGCGTAAAATTGACAAAATTAGACATCACAAAATATGAAATAGTTTTGAAATTTAAATAGTATAATCTACAATTTCCCCTCTCTTATAGTTTCAGTTCAATTCCACTTGGATATAGTTGCCTGTCCATCCTCTCCATTTTCCATTTTTCTTTTCTTCTACCAAAACTTTTTGTGGTAATCACTTATTTTCTACTATAAATTTTTCTCTAATTTCATTTCATACTGAAATTAATTCTCTTTCTCTCTGCTTTTTGATATGAAATGGTACTTGATTTTTGAATAAATGTGCAGGAATCGATTCTCATTTATCGTGCGATGAAAATGGAAATGCATGTAATTTTGTAATTTTATATTTTTTCACTCATTCTACTGTTTGCTGGAAATCTTCATCGGTTTCTCATGCAAATCATACGATAATATCTGCTCAAATCGAAATTTGCTCCTTATCTGGTCTATCTAAATTTCTAATTTCGGTCAAAATATAGTCCAGTCTAGCTGAATCATAGTTTCTATTCATAGCTTTAAGCATATTATCCGAAAAACTTTGAATTGAAAAATGAAAATGTGGCAAAAATCTAGGATTTTGCACCACTTCAAAAAACTTTTCATCCAAAAATTCTGGTCATAAACTAGAAATCCTAATCCTTTCAATCTCTGTCTCATCCAAAATATATTGCAAAAGATCTGAAAATTGACTTTCTTGTGGTTTTTTTGTATTTGAACATCCCCAAGCAGCTAAATTTACACCAGTAATCACAATCTCTTTGCCTCCCACAGCCACAAAATCATCTATTTGCTCTACGATTTCATCTGCATGTATGGATTGAGACGGTCATCTTTTGCTCACCGTCAGACAAAATGAGCAATGACTATCACAACCATTTTGGATTACGATAAAATTTTTGGTATAAATATTTGCATTTTCTTTTATTTTGTGTGTTTTGACTTTGCGAGTATCATCTCTATCTGGCTCTTCAGACAGCAATGTAATTTGGTCACGATACTCAGCCAATTGTGGATAAATAGAATAAAATTTCTCTTCGTCCATTTTTTTT
Source organism: uncultured bacterium (assembly GCA_947170225.1). Lineage (GTDB taxonomy): Bacteria > Patescibacteriota > Gracilibacteria > Absconditabacterales > Absconditicoccaceae > JALOAF01. The sequence goes on from CAMVSQ010000007.1 coordinate 2,672, forward strand.
CATTTATCAAATACTGCACATCAAGTGAGATAAACATGCTTTCACTGTGCCAAATGTATCAATGTTTCTTTGACAAATTTATCTTTTGCTCTATCGGTCACCACACATGTAGCAATAATGCAACTATTTGGAATAGTGTCATGATCAGAAAAATAATTCAGCCACTTATTGAGATAATATTTGTTTACCTTGCATCCAAAAACTTTATAATCCAAAACAAAAAAAACAAAAAAATAAAAAAAAATCACTCCAATATATAAAGATTACAATAAAAAATTCAAATCATAATTTTCAATTGACATTCTCTGTTTTTTTATTATTATAAGTGTAAAAATAAAATGTCAAACAAATAAAAATCAAAAAAAGATGTGTGAAATTGAACAATTAAAACAAAAACTTCTCTTCAATTACGAAGAGTTAAATGTTTATGCCGGCATTACAAAAAAGGAATTTCCTAAACTCTATGAAAAAATCAAGGAGATTAGCCAAAATGGATTCAATGTAGCAGACACCTATGATAAATTTGATGAAAAATACAAATATCTCGTCTGCATCGCAGAATACGAAAAACCAAACGAAATTCCGTTTGAAAAAGATTGGGAAATTGTCTCTTTTTACAGGTATGCTCTGTGCAAAGACACATTTGCAAACGATGAATTTGAATTGTCCACCAATAGTTTTTACAACTATTCTTTGCGATTCAAAACACTGTTGCCTTTCACTTTGGAACTTGGCAGATCAGTAGTAAACAAATCATCCAAAATGGCTGACAATGGGCTAAAAGCTGTTTGGGGTGGCTTGGGTGCTATGCTAGATTATTATTCCAAACATGGACGGATTGAATGGTTTTGGGGCGAGGTATCTTTGCAAAAAGATATTTATGCTGTAGATGATTTATGGGGAAATGATTCCCTTTTGTCTATCATGTCCACATTTATCCTAAATTTTGGAAAAAATGATCTTTTGAGTCCAAGAACACTCACATTTTCGCAAAACGATCTGGAAAAGTTTGCCAAAGAAAAAGGATTTATTGGTGATTACCAAAAAGATTCCACAAAGTTAAGAAAACTTTTGAAAGACAGACACACGCCCATTCCTCATCTGTTCTTCCATTATGCAAATTTGGTAGACCAAGGTGGATTGTTTATGTACTTACCCGTCAGCAATCCTATTTTGAATTGCTGGGAGATGGGACTTTTGCTCCATACCCCGCACATCAAAAAAAATTACCTACAAAGGTTTACTCCAATCAATTACAACCCAAAAGCTTTTGAATAAGCACTATTTATCAAGCCGAACGGTCTCTCGTTTCGGCTTTTTTTATTTAAAATAATAAACATGTCCATCAAAATTTTCACTTTTCAAATAATTCGGCTCAGCTTCAAATTTCACTAATACTGAACGAAGTGAAGTATTTTTTGAAATTGTGAAGTGAGCCGAGAGGCATTTTTGCCCACTTTTGTTGCTGGCAGACAAAAGTGGGTCGCCGAAGGCAAAAAATTTAAACTAAATAGTCAAACAAATATTTTCACCATCCATATCCACAAATTCTAATTTATATGCTGTCAATTGCATTGGTACATCACTTTCATTTCAGTACAAATAATCTCAAACAATCGGTAATCCGTGATTTGACAAATGATAACGGATCTGATGAGTACGACCCGTCAAAATTTCTAAATTTAAATCTACAAATTCTCAATCTATTTCAAAATCAAGTATTTTTGTCACTCACATTTTCACAATATAATTTGGCACTTTTGGCACTACATTTTCTTTGATATAATATGGCAAATTATTTTTTATCTTTTCCAAAAAAGCATCTCCAAATGCTGTAATTTCACTTTTTGCTCTATAAAATTTTTTGAATTTTATCTCCTTTTCCACATCTTCAATATTTTCACACTCAGATACTAATCCACTTTTTTGCTGAAATAAATTTTTGAAATAAGCTAATCACTTTTCAGTTTTTGCAATAATCATAAGTCAGTCGGTATCTTTATCCAATCTATGGACAAGTCACGCTCTGATAAAATTTCAAACAGTTGGTAAATCTCTGTACTTATGATACAAAAATCCCACCACCGATGGCTGACTAACATCTCGCACACTATTTGGATGAGATAATACTCATTTTGGCTTATTTATCACAAGATAATCTTCCTTTTCCAACACAACTGGGATATCAATATCTGGCGTTTCATCCAAAATAATTGGAGATAAGTATCTAGAAAGATCATCGATTTCCACAATATCATTATTTTTTAGTCTATAAGATTTTTTGATTTTTTTCTCATTTACCAAAATCCCACCTCTAGTCAATATATGCTGAAAAAAATTTCTAGAATAAGGAAACTGCGAAACCAACCGCGAATCAATCCTATCTCAATTTCATAAATATTGTACTTTTTCCATAAAAAACTTATCTAATTAAAATGACACCATTATATAAATAAAAAGAAAAAAATATATATTATTTTTTACAAAAACACTTGACATTTTGCATAAAAAATATAAAATCTTATATGGAAAACAAATAAACACAAAATACAAAAAAATGGAAAAACAAGAATTAAAAAAGATTTGCGATGAAATCTTAAACATCATCGATCAAACCAACAATTCCAATGTGTATGAGACCATCATCTCCTTCTTCACTCTCACAAGCCAGCTTCACGACCGACTGGATGAAATCCAAAACATCCCTGTAAAACAAACCAGTCCAACATTTTGGATACGAGTATTCCACAAAAAGAAAGCTGAAGAGATAGATAACATCATACGGGAACAAGAGCGACAAAAACGCGGTCTCTGCCAATCCATTCTCCGAGCTGGTCGTCAAGAGTTTGGCTACAACCGGACAAAAGAAGGTGAGATTATCACCAAAGACAAGGTTTTCTTTGGTGGTATATGCGGTTTGAATACTCTGCCAGTCACCAAATGGGAAGAATGCAAAAAAACTGATCCCACGGTGTACAACACAATTGCAAGCCAGATGACTCGCTTTGTGAAAAGCTACGAACTAGCTTTCAAGCTTGTCTACTGGTTTTAGATTTTAAAGCCAACAAAATGCGAATAGAAATTCTATCCGCATTTTTAATATACCAAAAAAGTACCAAAAAATTTGCATTTTCAAAAATTTTGAATAAAATATAGATATATCAATTTATTTATTACACAAAAACAAAAATGCCCGAAGAAAACAGAGAAAATCTAAACCAAATTCCAGCTGGAAATCCTTTTGATTTGGTAGACAAAAAATCACCTGAAACAACTAGTCAAAATCAAACAGATGAACTTCCATGAAAATTTTTCAAAAATTTGATCAAAAAAATTGCAAAAGTTTCTGGCTTACCAGATCCCGAAACTGGAAAATTTGACCAAGATACACAAAAAAATCAAAATAATTCCAATACAAATCCTATAAATAATACAGACAATACACAAAATCCAGTAAATACACAAAGTAGTTTGGAACAAGATATTGTAGCACAAGAAGAACAAAAAAAACAAGAAGAAGAAAAGAAAAAATTTAATTTCGAAAATGTTATGTCTGGCGTAAGTGGTGTTTTGGACAAAATTGAAAAAAAAGTCTGAGAAAAAACAGGAATTGACTTTGATGCTCCTTTGAAAAAAAGAGAACAAAAATTAAATAATGAAAACGCTAATACTTGACAAATCAATACACAAACTATACAAAGTACACAGCCCACAGACACACAAACAACAAATCCAGAAATTGACAAAGATCCAGTAGAAAAAAACAACGAAGATTATCTATCCCAAAATCACTAAAAAATTTAATAAATAACAAAAATTAGTAGGCAAAACTTTCACCTACTAATTTTTTTTACAATACTTATGTCATTCTGAGTTTATGCAGCTACGCTGTACAAAGCGAAGAATCTTTTTTATGTTTATAGATTCTTCGTTTCACTTCGTTACACTCAGAATGACAATTTTTAATTATTTTTAATACATTCCCATTCATCACATATCTCCAGCTCATGCTCCATGATGACAGTGACATTCTTGTTTTGGATTGTCTACTATTACAGCATCTGTAGTAAGGAACATTGCCGCTGTACTTACAGCATTTTCCAAAGCAACTCTGATAACTTTGGCAGGATCGATGATTCCAGCTTTTACTAGGTCTTTGAAATCTCATGTACTTGCATCAAATCATATATTCAAATCTTTGTCTGATTTTACTTGTTCTACCACTCGATCTCATTTGTACCCAGCATTGTTTGATATTTGGATTACAGGATACTGGATAGCATCTCTAACTATATCTACAGCAATATTTTCATCTTCATCCTCAAGTTCAAAATTTTCCAATCATTTTGAAATTTTCAAAAGTGCTGTACCTCCTCAAGCAACTATTCATTCTTCGATTGCGGCTCTAGTAGCATTCAATGCATCTTCTATCTTGTATTTCTTGTTTTTCATCTCCATTTCTGTAGCTGCTCAAACTTTGATTACAGCAACTCATCCAACTAATTTGGCCAATCTTTCTGATAATTTTTCTCTATCATAATCAGATTTTGTCGTTTCAATCTGTGATCTAATCAAATCTGCTCTATCATTGATCACATCTGGATTTCATTTTCCATCAACTATGATTGTATTATCTTTTGAGCAAATCACTTTTTCAGCTTTTCATAGCAATTCTATACTAGCATCTTCCAATTTATATCCCAATTCTGGAGTAATCAAAGTAGCTCAAGTCACCGCTGAAATATCCAAAAGCATTTCTTTTTTTCTATCTCCAAATCATGGAGCTTTAATAGCAATAACATTCAAAACTCATCTCATTTTGTTTAAAACTAATGAAGCCAAAGCCTCTCACTCTACATCATCTGCTATAATTACTATATCTTTTTTTCCTGTTGCAGCTATCGACTCCAAAACATTCATGATATCTTTCATAGAATTGATTTTTTGATCCGTCAACAAAATATATGGTTTATCGGCTACAGCTTCCATTCTTTGTGTATCTGTCACAAAATATGGAGAAGTATATCATTGATCAAATTGCATTCAAGTTTTGACTTCTTTTGTCAATCAGATAGAATTTCATTCTTCTACTGTGATTGTTCCATCATTTCCAATTTCTTCCATCACATCAGCAATCAATGCTCAAACTTCTTCATCTTGAGCAGAAATTGTAGCTACTTGTTTAATTTCTTCTTTGTTTTTGATTGGTTTTGCTTGTGCCTGTAAATCTGCTACAACTTTGTCCACAGTTTTGTGCAAACCTCTACCCAATGCAAAAGGATTTACTCCAGATCTGATAAATCTAAGTCATTCTTTTGACATTGCATGAGCCAAAACTACTGTAGTAGTTGTACCATCCCCAGCTTCTTTGTTTGTTTTTTCTGCAGCTTCTTTGATCATACTAGCTCAAACATTGTTCATCTTGTCTTCAAGTTCAATTTCTTTTGCTACTGTCACTCCATCATTTGTCACCGTAGGAGCTCAATATGATTTTTCTAAAACAACATTTCTACCCTTTGGTCACATAGTCACTTTGACAGCATCTGCAACCATTTCCATCCCTTGAAACATCAATTTACGTGCATCATCACTATAATGTATTGTCTTTGACATGTTTAAAAATTTTATAAAATAAAATTTATCGTCATTCTGAATGTAGCAAAGCGAAATGAAGAATCTAAATTTAAGATTCTTCGGCTACGCCTCAGAATGACATAATGGTATGTTACTCTTTCGCTAAAATAGAATTATGCTTGATAATCAAATACTTTTTTCATTCAAATTCTACTTCATCTGGAGAATATGTGGAAAAATAAACAATATCACCTTCTGCTACATCCATAGATGACCTTTGTCCATTTTCCAAAATTTGTCACTGTCAGACAGCGATTACTTTACCTTTATTTGGTTTTTCTTTTGAATCTGGAAGGATAATCCCAGATTTGGTAGTGCTTTCTTGTTCGATTGGTTCTACCAATACATGATCTTCAATAGGTTTCAACATGATTATAAAATCTTATGAAATAAAATTTTTAGTTGCTAGTCAATTGTCTCTAGCCGTTAGATCTTTACTGGCTATCTAGCGACTAGTGACTAATGTCTAGCGACTAATTTGGTGATTATATCACCAAAACCACTTACGTGCTATTTTGTTATAATAATAAATTATATAAATTCAAGAGCAAAATAATAAAAACTTAAATTAGCCATTAAACAACAAATTCTCTTGCTTTTTTTTTGTAAAAATATAAACATTTCTCTGTACATTTTTTATTTTTTTTATTTACTATTAAAAAATGGAAAAAAAGTGGAATAAAAAGCTGACTTACGTGATTATGATCATAGTTTGTCTAATTTTGATTTTCTTTATGTGACGATCTTTCAACAAAAAAAAAGGAAAAAGCACACCAATCTTGACTACAAACTGATTACAACATTTCAAAAAATGATTGGATGTGAGTGGATGAACAAAATTAGTTTACAAAATTTCGTATGACAAATATGAAGAAGTATACGAATGAACAGAATTGGAATCAATAAAAAAAACTATAGAAACTATAGTATTAAAAAATATTGATAATAGGATTTCTAGTCTATGAGTTAGTGACTACAATTCCTACACAGAAATTATGGACGGAAAACACTATATAGTAGTGGAAATAGGATGAATTTCAGACCTAGATCAAGCAAAAGAAATCATCTGAAAAACTGTAGAATTAGAATTTAGATTACCAAATACTGTAGAACCATCAGCTGAAACTGTAGCAGAAAGATCAAATTTGGCTATAGCACTGAGAGATGAAATATTGCTATCTAGCGAAAATCTGGAAAAATTGGCTTCCAATAGATGAAGTGAATGAATCATTTATGAACATTTGACATGAGTTTCTGCATGAGATATGCCAAATATTATCCAAGATCATCCAGAATTGTTGCAAACTCCAGTGTGAGAAATTTCACCTATCATACCATGATTATTTTACAGTGTATCGTACCAAGATTTAAGCTGACTAGTTCAACAGCAAGACTATTCAGGGTTTACATTTATCCGTATCAACGATAAACAGGAAATTTCTATCCAAAATGCTACAGCAAACGATATAATAAATGTTATCACATCCATGTGAAATGAATACAAAAGTAATATCGTAAAACAATCAAGCCAAAAACCTTGAGAGTACGGATTTGAAAATTGAAATTTGATTTATAATCTATGAGAAGCTGTAGAATCTGATAGCGAACTTTCAAATGTAAAAATAGTACAAGTAGAAACACAAGCTATCACTTTGGGAGCAGATGAAGAAACCACAGCTAAAATAAATGCTGAAAATGAATCAAGAATACAAACTGTACAAGAAAATATAATCAATTCAGATGAATTTGATAGTTCATATGCTACACTGATAGGAGACAACTGGGCAAACAATAGCGACATAATCACTACTATACCAGACTTTGACTCTACAAAAGTATGACAAATACAGACAGTTTCTCAATTGTGATCTACATATGTAATATACATCAAAGAATCAAAAGCAAAATGAGAAAGTTTATACAACGAAGTGACCGTTTACAATATAAATGAAAACGAATTTTCACAAGCTTTGAAATCTAAAGTAGTTTACGATATCGAATTTGTATTTGTACAAGACAAAATTGAACGAGTCACAGCAAAAAGTAGCAAATGAGATATACTAAATGGAGCATTTTTCAAATTTGCTACTGTGGGTCAATGACAAATGTGAGAACCCGTAGTTAATATCAATTTTGATGACAAAGGTAAAGAAGTTTTCTGTGATATTACAGCAGAAAATATCTGAACTCAAATGGCTATATTTGTATGATGAGAAATGTTGACTAGTCCAGTAATTCAGAGCAAAATTTGTGGATGACAAGCCCAAATTGACTGACAATTTACAAACGAATCTGCTAAACAATTGGTAGACAATCTAAACAATGGAGCTATGCCTGCTGCATTAGTACTTATGCAAGAAGACAAAGTAAGTCCAACTCTCGGTGACAAAGCATTGCAATGAGCTTTGGTTGCTGCTTTAATATGAACATTTGCAATATTTATATATGTATGGATACTATATGGAAGAAAGAAATGAATGATCACATTATTGGTATTGTTATCTTTCATTGCAATATTAGCATGAATACTAAAATTGATAAATTATGCCCTTTCATTGTCAGGAATTGCAGCTGTAATACTATCTATATGAATGGCTGTGGATTCAAATATATTGATTTATGAAAGAATGAAAGAAGAAACCAAAAACGGAAGAAGTAATCAATCTGCTATCGATGTAGCTTGTGACAGAAGTCGACCAGCAATCAGAGACTGAAACATTTCTACAATATTGATTGCAGTGTTATTGTGGTCATTGTGATCAAATATGTTTAAATGATTTGGATTTATGCTAGTGATAACTACACTTATGACATTGCTGATAAATGTACCTATCACAAAAATATTATTGAAATGGTTTTACAAAAACGAAAAATAATCTCACAAAATAACACAAAAAGCCTTGAATATATTTCAAGGTTTTTTTATAATCACAAATAATTTATATAAAATAAACAAATGAAAAAAATTATAATAACCACTCTATCAACAATTTTAATATTTACCATCAATTTCTGTTTTTCTTATGACAATGACAAACTAAATACTTTTTATCTTCATGATGAATACATATCAGATATAAATTTACCATGAATAAAAGAATACAATTATGGATGATGAAACCAATTATTTCTCATAGCCAAAGAAATCTTTTATAGAGCATTGGAATATCTGCCATTGCTAATACTAATCATGCTACTTTTGGCATGTCTAAAAATCATATTTGATTGAGATGGCAAAGCTTGATTTAAGAGAATAAAATATATTTTGATATGAATCGCTCTCATGATACTGAGCATTTACACAATGAATATAATATCTACAATATTTGTATGATACCCAATACTAAAACTCAATTTCCATCTATAATTACATACAAATATTTTTTATTTAAAAAAAATACCCATTAACGGTATTTTCATAAATTTGGGCCAAGAGGGATTCGAACCCTCGACCACTCCCGCTTTAGCGGGGTTGCTCTAGCCAACTGAGCTATATATATCTTTCGATATGTCATGATCTTTTTATTTCCCTTTCCAACGAAATTGCCTGTGTTTTACTTTCACATTCTATGAATTTTACCAACTCTCGTTCTCATATTTCTCTTGTTGTTTTTGTTGTTCATTTCTTATGTTCTCTCAGTCTCTTTTCTAAGTCGCCTGTATATCAAACATAATACCTTTTTCATTTCAATATATACACTCACCATTTTTCCATTTCTATATTTTTATTTTAAATAAAAATACCAATTAACTGGTATCTTTTATAAACTTGGGCCAAGAGGGATTCGAACCCTCGACCACTGCCTTAAAAGGGCATTGCTCTACCAACTGAGCTATTGGCCCATACATCCCAATATGGATTACTCACCTACTGAACCCTCGACCACTCCCGCTTTAGCGGGGTTGCCTACCAACTGAGCTATTGGCCCATACATTCATCCTATCGTCTTTCAACGACAGGATGTAGTATACATATTTTTTTAAATAAATCAACGCATTTTTTTATAAATTTTTGAATCTACTCTAACTCTAATTTTTCTACCATCTTCCATCATCACCCATTTATAAACCAAATTTGGTTTAAATGTCCTCCTAGTAGCTCTCATACTATGAGATCTATTATTTCCAGATCTTGTTCATTTACCTGTAAAATCACATATTCTTGGCATTTTTAAACTATATTATTTATAAAATTATTCTGCTTTTTCTGCAGCTGGTTCAGCATCAGCTCAAGCTGTTCATGCTGGATTATCATTTCACTCATCTGCTACCTCTTCTTTAGCCTGCATTACAATTACTATTGGTTGTTCTGCATCATCTTTTGCTACAACTCATGCTGGCAAAGTCAAATCTTTTACAAATATTACAGAATCAACATTGTCTATCATAGAGACATCCACTGTAATTTCTTTTGGAAGATCTTTTGGCAAAGCTTCAATAGCCAAATAATCTTTTACCAAAGATATTGTTCATTCTCCCAATTTAACAACTGGAGCCAATTCCTCTCACTGCAACACAATACTAACTTCAGCAGAAACTTTTTCTCATTTTTTAATTCCCAAAAAGTCCACATGCAAAACAGTATCTGTCACAGGATCCAATTGATAATCATGGATCAAAACCATTTCTTCTACTCCATCTCATTTCAATGTCACAGGAGTACTATGTCATGCTTCTTTAAACAATTTTACAAATTCATTTCTAGCACAACAAATAGAGATAGGTTTTTCCAAATGTCTACCATAAATGGTAGCAGGGATATTTCCTTGTCTCCTAAGTTGATTAACTTTTTTTCATGTTATATCACGCAATGATACCTTTAATTCCATCTTTAAGTTTTCAAAAAACTAAAAATTATTCTTTAGATTATTCAGCAGTAGTTTCAGTTGGAGCTGATGTAGTTTCAGGAGCTGGAGTTTCAACTGTAGGCTCTGCTACTGGTTCAGCTTTTGGTTCTTCTTCCTTTTGTTCAACTACTGGTGCTTTTTCTTTTTTCACCAAAGTCAACAAATCTGTTCATCTTTTTTCACTCTCAATAATACTTTTGAATCTTGCATCTTTTCAAACTTTTTCTCTGATGTAGTATAATTTTGATCTCCTAATTTTGTAATCATCCAAAAGTATAACTTTATCAAAATTTGGGAAAGACAATGGATATATTTTTTCTATTGTCATTCTCGCTACTTCACCTCTAATCGTAAAAGTACCATCTGGTTGATTTGGATTTTTTACTTTTATTACCAATCATTTAAACTTCCAAATTCTCCTAGTGTCTCATTCTCAAACTATTTCATGTATCTCCAAAAACATACCAGGTTTTACAGGCAAGATAATATTTTGATTCTTGTCATAAATATTTTTCAATCTATTGTAATACATCACAAATTTTATCAGTTAATAAAAACTTTTTATACTATTTTTTGCTATTAACAACTTTTGCTTTCCATTTTTTTTGTTGTTCCAACATTTTTCTAGTATCCATCACAACAACTTTTTCTACCCTACAAAGAGCTTTATTTAATTTTTTCTTTGCCATAGTTCTCAATCTTGCCATTTATGCTACTATTTTAGAAGATAAATCTTTCAAACCTTTTCTATCCAATGCCTCTTTTACTTGAGACATACTGATTCCATATTTTTTTAGTCTAGCCAAAGATTTTTGCTTTGCATCTTTTATCCAAGCGGTTTCTCCTTGTTTAGTTTCTTTTTTCAATATCAAAATATATCGCTCAATAGCTTTTTTATATTTTTTACCAGACTTATTCTTCTTCCAATTTAATCCGACCAAGAAGTGTTTTATTTTTCTTCCGTTCGTATCTCACATAATAATAAACAATTAACAATTAAAATTTAGTCTTCAAACTTGTCTCTAGTGACTAGCGACCAATGTCTAGCGACTAATTAACATATTTTGCCATATAAGCAAAAGCCTTGTTTGCTTCCGCCATCTTATGAGTTTCCTCTTTCTTTTTTACAGCAGCTCATTGATTTGAATAAGCAGCCAAAATTTCCTCAGCCAATCTTTTGTACATTGGTTTTCATTTTTTTGATCTAGTAGCATCCAATATCCACTTCATAGAATAAAACAATCTTTTGTTTTGTTTCACTTCTACTGGTACTTGATATACAGATCCTCACAATCTTTTTGATTTGATCATGACTGTAGGAGAAGCATTGTCTATAGCTGTCTCTACTACGATCTGCGGATTCATGTGACCATTTGCTTTAATTTCTTTTAGCATATCTGCATAAATCTTTTTTGCCACAGATTTTTTTCCACTCTTCATAAGATAGTTTACAATCTTATCTGTTTTTTCTGAAGACGAAGAGCTTGTTCATACTATTTTTTTTGATTTTATAGCCATATTTAACAAAAAATACTTAAATAAATTATTTTATAATCCAAATCATATTATTTTGGTCTCTTTGCTCCATACAAAGATCTACCTTGTTTTCTTTCTGGTACTGGATTTGCATCATATTTTCATCTCACTATGTGATATTTTACTCATGGCAAATCTTTTACCCTACCTCATCTCACAAGTACCACACTGTGCTCTTGGAGTGTATGAGACTGTCATGGTATATAAGCCAAAACTTCTGCCCCATTTGAAAGTCTAACTTTTGCAAATTTTCTTTGAGCTGAATTTGGTTTTTTTGGACCCATAACTCAAACTTTTAGACAAACTCATCTTTTAAATGGAGAAGGTATTTCTACTTTTTTATTGTTTTTCAATTTATTTACAGAAAATTGCAAAACTGGTGCTTTTGATTTTTTCTTTTTTGCATCCCTTCATTTCTTAATTAATTGATTGATTGTAGGCATAATCTATATTTTCAATATAAACTAAAATGACAATATTTGTCATTGAGTAGACATAATATAAAAAAATAGACACAAAAATCAAGACTTTTTTCAAAAAAGTTTTAGCAGACAAAAAGCAGTATTTTTTGTTTTTTGTACTACTTTTCATACATTACATACCAAAAGGTAGATTTTTGCTACCATTTGCACAAAATTATAGCAATACAAAAATATATAAAAAATCTATTTTATGAATAAAAAACTTTACAACTTTCCGAAAAAAAGCTCTGCGAAATCGCAGAGCTAAAACTTTTACTGTTTCACTACTTTTTGGACAAAAACATTTTCGCCATCAAATAGTCTCAATGAGAAGACACCACACGGAAGTTCTGAAATATCTACAGACTCCACCATGGCATCAATTTTTTTTACAAAACCGACAGCTGAAAACACTTCTACTGTACATGGCTTTGACAGATTTAGTATCCCACTAGTTGGATTTGGATAGATTGCAAAGTCTGATTCTTCATCATTTTCTTCTACTCCAACCCCAGACAGTCGCACATAAATCTTGTTTTCCGCTACTTCTTGGCAGCCATACTGAGTAGTGTAAATATAGTAAATCGTATGCCATCCTACTCCAGCTACCGCCGGATCAAATGTGTTTCCATTTACTACTCCATCACCACGATAATAGCCTCCAGATGGTCGCCCACCCGAAAGTACAAACGGAGATGAAATTTCGGACACTTCTTCAGGTATCCATAGCGAAACTTGTGGCACTTCATACACAGATATATTTCTGTGTGCAGAATAAGTCTGTCCATTGTAAAGCAAAAAAGCCTCCAACAAATGACTACCTGCTCCTGCCAAATGCGGATAAAACACATTGTTTACCACACCAGCACCCTCAAACCACATTTGTCCACTTACATTTGCCAAAACGCAAGACTCCAAATTGACTGGATCCGCATTTTTACACACACTTGGTGGCGAAAAAGTCATTTGGACATGCTCCGGAGTTCCACCAGTATTTACCGTCACAGTGACAAAACGGTGATCGTCCAAAATGATACCATTTCCAAAACGATTTTTTACCACACAAAGTTCATAAGTGGTGGTAAAAGACGGACTCACCGTAAAGTAGCACGGCGAATTAGCGATTCCATACTCATGATGATAATACATACCATCAAAGTAAGAAAAATCCACTGGTCCTTCTCCATTAAATCTAAATTCAATGGTTGCAGAACCACCAGGATTGATAGTTTGATTACCGCCATAAAATCCAGCGGTAAGTTGGGCATGACTTGCTGTCATCGACATCCAGCCGACAATCAGCAAAAGAATCAATTTTTTCATTTTTTTTACTTTTTTGATTTTGTTATTTTTATTTTCTCTACATAATTATACTTAAATTTTCAAATAAGTCAATATCAATTAAAAAAATCCCCAAAATTCATTTTGAGGATTTTTTATCAATTTCTAACTTATCTCCTATATACCTCCAGACTCTCTGTAAAGATCTCTGCTCATGGAGGCAAAGTTTTCCACAAATCTGGGCTATACTCAATCAGTACTGCTGCTCATTCTATTATTTTCTGTCTTCTTTGTCTCAAAACTGCTTGTGTTGAAGTATTTGTCACAGTAAACCGAGAATTTAGTTGAGATCTCCTAGAATTCATCACATTTTCAATTCCATCTCAAATCAAAACTCATTTTACATGCAATCATCCCCATGCACATCGATATTCGTTTTCATCTGTATTTCTCAGTAATTCACCAGCGTTAAATCAACTCAAAGCTACATATATTCACTGTACCACTTGTCATCATTTTACACAGCGTTTTTTTGAATCTTCTCATGCATCTTTAAACGACATTTTCTTATCTGTCACTACCATTGCATATTGCAAAACATTTCATTCAATTTCTACATCCATTCATTCCACTACGATAGTATACGCAGATGTGAAATTTTGGATATTTTCTTGTTTTAGTACCAGTGTTCCCTTTCACTTTATGAAATAAATTGATTGATTTGGTACTTTTTTTACTTGTGTTATATTGCTTCCAAAAATAGCTTTCAAAGTTTTTCCATTTATCTTGAAATCAGTTTTTAGTTCGACGGCCAATTTTTCATATTTGTTTTTAAATTCATCAAATTTTGATTTTACATCAGTCTCTACTGCATAGTCATTGTTGTCAATATTTATAGTACTAGACAGGTCAGTTTTGTCCAAAAGCTGTTTACCAGCCATATCCAAAAAGTCGTCCAAGAATTTTTTATTGTTTGTAGCTATAGGATTGACTCCAAATGTACTAATTTGCATCATATAAGGTCTAGTGATAGCAAAATCTACTTCACACACCGCACCAAATCTCTCTCACTTTTTCCAACTTCAGTCATTTGTGTCACAGTATTTGTATTCTACCTTTTCCAGTACCAATTTATATTCTCCATATTCTTGCATTCCATTTCCATCAGTCAGTGCATTTATTGAACTAATATTTGCACCATCAGATGTAGTACGATGACTATCTTTAAAATAATCATAAATTTTATAGTCATCAAAATTTGTATTAAAACACTCTTGTTTAAATGTTTGGATTGCTTGTTCTCATTGTGTGTGTGTTCCATTGTAAACTCCAAAATAACACATCATCTTGTCATCTTCATCATCCAGTAGCAGAGTTCTTCATTCATAACCTTTTCTACAAGCTCATTCATCCACTACTCTTTGTGTATCACTTATCCACAACCTTCGCCAAAATGGCATAATTTCATTATTCATCACAGAAATAGGCGTATCTGTGTACAGACATTGTGCAGGTTCATAAACAAAATTTCCATTTTTGATTATTTTACAGTTTTTACATATATCTCATTTATATTTATCTGATGAAATTCTAGGAGCTACATCATTTAGCCAATTACCGATAGTATACGGTCTTCCTCGAGACAAAAAGCTAAAATCACATTCTTCTCCATCTTCAATTATTCCATTTCCACATACTCCATAAAATCCATAACCTAAACCAATTTTTTTCTTACATGCAGGATTTGTAGTAGTCTCTCCATCAATATAACAAGCTACAGTATAATTATTGCTCAATTGCTCATCATAAGTATAATTACATGTATAAGCAAAGCTAGAAGCGTTTTGAGTTTCACCTATCCTTCCATTTCCACAGTCAATTTTGATAGAATTTGCTACATATCCATTGGATGTTTTACATGTAAATCTCATTTTTCATTTATCATTTTCATCTAATTCCACTATAGATCATGGAGATGATATAGATTCACATTTGTAATCTTGCTCTCCATAGTGAACCACTGCATCATCACATATTTTTCCACATCACGATTCAGAGCAATATTCTATACATGCTGTATTTACTATAGTATCTGTCACGATACTCATACAATTATTTGCACAGTGCTGTCATGGCAATAATCATTCCGAACTTGCTGTATCACATACTTCATTTTGTGTAATCAAACCATCTCCACAACTCAAAGGCTCGTTGATAGTCACTGATGTAGAAATTGTTTGCGAATCTCCATACACAAATCTAATATTTGGCGATATTGTTTGGAAATTTTTTGGTCAAACAACTTTGGTAAATCTATATGTTGTAGGTCTTCATGGCACCAAAGAAACTTCTTGAAAATATCGATTTTCATTTCCATGAGAAACCACTAAATTTCAGTTTTGTACTATATTTCCACTATTTATTAGTGTAATTTCTAATTTCACTTCATCACCTGAAACTGCTCTAATTTTTGTAGCAGAATCATTCATTTCTGGTCTAGTCAAATTTGTCACCACACTAGACATACTTCACGAAAAATATGAATTAATTTTTCCAGTCAATACGGCTACATCATCTGTAGTAGTCAGTTGCTCATCTACAGTAGATATAGTTGATTTAAAAGTAAATTCAGTACCAGCAGGACTATTTGTCGCCATATGTCATGTAATTACAAGTGTTCAATTTGCTCATACATTTAATTTGTCCAAATTCCACTTATATGTATTGGCAGAAACTTGTGTAAATCATGTCAATGATGTAGTATCCATCACCATAATATTTGGCAGATCTACTACCACAGAAGCATCATTTGCCACATCTTGTCCATTGTTTCCATAAGATATTTTGTAAATCATTGCATCTCCATTAAAACTAGGATCTACTGACAATTTTTGTGCAGAAATATGTACATTTGGAAATCATAAAACCGTTCATGAAGCCAAAGAATTATCATTTCATGTAAAAAATTGGTTTCAATCCATCACTATAAACGCAGAATTTACAAATTCTGTCCCCACTGGAAATAAAGTGTCCATTGTACCAGATATTTTCAATACCATTTCTTGTCCTGGATTTATATTTCAAATAGCAAATTCATACTGATTTGAAATTCCATTGTAAATATATGGTATTACTTGCGTTCAGTTCAATATTCAGTAGTTTGAAAACGTCAAAACATTACTTGGCCACACATCTATCACTTTCACATTTTCAGCTCTAGCAGAACCCACATTTTTTACCAAAATTTCAAACAAAACAGTGTCTCATGTCACTTTGGGACTAGGTCCAGACATAATTTTTTTTATCTCTACATCAGAAATTGGGTTTACTACTCATGTAGCTACTCCACTATCTCATTCAATCAGTTTAGCAATCACAGTCAATGGCAAAAATTCTTGAGCAACTTCTCTTGTGGTCACCACCGCTTGAAATGTTGTTCATGAATTTATCAACCAATATGGTTGCTCTCCATTTTGTACTTGCAAAAGATTGCGTGGAGGTATCGTAGCAGACACAAATTTCAATTCTTCTGGCAATTCAAATTGAATTTTTGAATTTTGACTAACCGCTCCAGAAATAGATATACTAAATTCTACATCACTTCACGATATAGCATACTGTTCGCTCGGAGTCAAATTTATCAAAATCTCATCTGCGGTAGCAAAAGCAGTCCCAAATGCTGTAAACAAAATTCATAATATAGTAAATAATTTTTTCATCTTTTCTTTATTTTAGAGCTAAATATTTTTTTTATCTTACAATTCATGTAGCCACAATTCTACCACTCTTTCATGGTAATAAAGGAGTACTAAAACGCCATTTGATTGTAGTTCCATTGGCAGTATTTGTTATATCACTGGCACTAGGATTTGCAGACACAAACTGTATCATTGCTGGCCAATAATCTACTATAGTATAATTTGTCAGCGGTACATTTCCATTGTTTGTATAAACTATAGTATATGTCACAGTTTCCCCATGAGACACATATTCTTTGTCCACAGTCTTTGTGATAGAAAGTTTCAACTCAGGACTAGCAATCACCTGAAATGGATAGTCGTCATACAATTCATGAGTAGATCCTCATTCTACATAGGTCAATTTTCCAGTATTTACATAAGGTCAAACACAAGCAGGATTGTTTGCCACATGAGCAAAAATTTTGAAACTAAATGATTGTCCAGCCGCCAAAACTCAATTATTGAGGTTTGGATCCACATTTATTCAAAAATTATTGTTATTTACATTTGTCTTTTCTCATTCTGAAGTTGATCATCTAGCATTTGTTCAGTTTGCAGAATTTCAAGCACTTCATACATAACGCCAACGAAGGTGTGAAACTTCTTGGACTGTAGTTCCTGTCCATCCATCATAGATGATACAAGTCTCGTTATCTGGCCAAATATCATCTACATAAATATTTGAAATAGGATTTGGCCCACGATTTGTCACAGAAATAGTAAATTCCAATCCAGTTTCTCATGGATACATAGTTGTTTTGTTTCCAGTTTTGTCAAAAACTACTGTAGATGCTGTTGATTGTGGTCTAATAGCCAAAACTTGACTAGACAATGTATTTCATCATACAAACTTGAAATATCATGTATTTAGATACGATGTAGTATTACTACAATTTAATCAGACCACTCATCATGATTTTATTTCTGCCACTACCAGCATATATCCACCTTGTCATGGATTTAATTTAAAATCTTTGTAAAGTACTCTATCCATTCATCACTGCTGCATTCATGTTATAGGTCAACTATACGAAACTCCACTTGGCAAATGTATGCTCGATGATACATATTTGACACACGGTGGCAAAACATCTCGTACCTGTCATGTAGCAGCTACTGTACCAGAATTTCAGAAACTTACTTTGTAAGTTATCTGATTTCATGGCTGTACTGTGATTGTATTTGTAGTAAAACCTATATTTCCATATTTCTGCTCTTTCAAAATATATGGCACTGGATTTCCAGATATTATAGCACAATCATTTGCCCCAGATGTAAATGCACAGTTTGTCAATTCATTAAATGAAAATCCATCTCTCAATCTTCCTGTCAGATAGACAATGGCTGTCTGATTTGGATTTAGATTAAAATTGTAATATTTGAAATTATACTGTCCATGTGTATCTGTCCATCCAGTAAACAAATAGTTTGCCACTCACTGGATACTACTAGATACATATTGCAAAGCTCTTGGCATAGTATCCAAAATATAAGCATTAGTAGCTACTCCAGATCAAATATTTTTCAGAGTAATTTTGTAAGATACTAAATCTCATGCCACCAAATTTCCAGCGGACAAAAGCTCTTTTGTGATTGTCAATTTCGGATTTTGTGGTGCCTGAGGCCTTACAGCCACAACCTGACTAGACAATGTATTTCATCATACAAATTTGAAATATCATGTATTTGTATATGAATATACATTTTGACAGCTAATCATTCAATTCATTCCTGTTCATCTAACTTGTGCTTGAACCAACATATATCCTCATTGTCCTGGATTTAGTCTGAAATTAGAGTATTTTACCATCGTCTGATTTCAAGCATTCACTGGTCATACTGTAGGTCAGTTATATGATACACCATTTGGCAGATGTATACTTGATGAAATATAATTTACACATGGTGGCAATATATCCCAAACCTCTCATGTTGCGGCCACAGTTCCTGAATTTCCAAAATTTACCTTATATGTTATCTGTTCTCATATTTGTACATTTATTTGGTTTGAAGTGAAGTTTGCCATACCTCATGTTTTTTGTTGTTTTAATAAGTATGGTACTGGAGATCAAGGCTTTGTAGTTATTACACTAGCTGTACAGTATGCAGTAGGTTTTGTTCAGTTTGTTTGCCCGTTGTAGTTATTTTGTACTGTCAATGTCAAATTAAATGCTCATACTGTAGTATATGTATGATTCAAAGTAAATACAGGATTACTTTGATTTTGTCCATCCCCAAATGCTAAATTTGTATATTTAGCCCAATTTGGTTTTGTTCAATTTATTGTCGTATTTAGCGGAATTGTTCATTGGTTTGGATTTACTGTCAATGTACAGCTTGGTGTCATAAGTTGACAGTTTGAATTACATCAATTTCCAAAATTTCCACTTCCTGGATCACATTGTTCATTACTTTGTAATATTCCATCTCAACAATAAGGTGTTGGAGGTGGTGTCGTTGTAATTACATTAATGCTACAATAAGCCACTGGTCTAATAGCTCATGTCCTTATTGGAGTAATGATATTTCTGACTGTTCATGTCAAATAAAATGTTCATACTGTACTATATGTATGATTTTGTGGAAATGATACTGGATCCCATCCATTTCATATATTTTGTCCATCTCCAAAATTTAAATTAGTAATTCTTGCCCACCATCAGTTGGTAGTTCAATTGATAGAAGTAGTCAATGGAATATTTCATTGATTTGGATTAGCTGTCAATGTACAGTTTGGTGTCATCAATTTACAATTACTATTACATCCATTCCCAAAATTTCCACTTCCTGGATCACAGTCCTCACTTGCCAGATTTATTATTCAGTCTCCACAGTAGGGTGCAGGAGTATTTGGTACTAACTGACATGAAGCATTACAAGTATATCCAGAAGGGATACTTGACGCCAAATTTGGATCACATTGCTCATAAGTTGTATTTAATATTCAATCTCAACATCGACGGATAACATTTTTCTGACACTCTACTATAGCTCTATTATTACTTGTCGTATTCAAATTATTATCACTGTCATATAATGTTATTGTTCTAAATTCAGCATCTCAATATCAATTTCATCAAATAGCTGTTGGTGTATTTGGATGTGTTCAGTTTGACCTATAATTAGGTATAGTAAATGATGTATTATACGGAGCTCAACCATTTGCTATATATGGTGTATCAAAAAGCCAATTTTCCGCAAAAATTGCTCAATTAACCTCTTCTGCAGTTGTTATATGTCTAACTGTTTGTCATGTATTTACTTTCCAATTTATACTCTGCAAATAATCTCTATTAAAAATAACAAATCAATTTCCAGCAGTTCAACCATTAGAATTATTATATAGCAAATAATTTCACCTTGTCAGTATTTTATAATTCCATATATACAATGGTCAAGGGTTAGAACTTGGATTTGTAAAATTATCTAAATATATTCCATATTTTCAATTATACACCTCATTCCAAACAACCTCATCACAACTTTGTGAAAATCGATAAGAATCAGGTTTACTATTCCATTCTGATTGCGATATTCATATAACTTCAGCATTAGAAAATCATATCACCGATATTAAAGCCACGATGCATCAGAATAAATAAGAAATAATTTTTTTTATTTTCATTGCCGTAAATATAAATTAAATAAATAATATCTAAGGTCTTCAACCTCCTCAATTACCAGTATTGGATCAACCACTTCACGATCATCATCAGACACCTCATCACTGTCATGTATTTCATCAACCAGTTCATGTTCACTCTCAAGTAGTTCATTCTTGATTTGTTTGACCTCAGTATCATGAATCTTCAGAACCTTCTATTTTTCCACCCAAAATATTTACCTTAGCACTTACATCATTTTGATTCAATGATTCTGTCTTTGTCAGAGTCTGTCCATCTACTCAAACTTCTAATACATTATCTTCTGGATTATCTGGATTATCTGGATTGTCGTTTCCTGGTTTATTAGCTATTGTAAGTTTTCACAATTGTACTCATACAGATTCATTAGCACATTCTCACAATAGATAAAATACGTATCTCGTTTCTATTTTAACTTTTTTACCAAAAATGTCAATATTTTTTCATTGTAATAAATCATACAATTGTGCATCTGTTATCTCTACATCTGTACCAATTTGTTCTTTAATTCTTTCTCATATTGATTTTTTCAAAATATTTCTATGAATTTCTGTTTTCTCTAAATTCTTTTTAAACCATTCTTTTGTGGTTTCTAAACGAGATTCTTCAATATCATAAAGAATACCAAGATAATCTGTTGCTCAAATTCTTGTCATAGAATATCAGTAAGCTTGATCTAATTGCTGTCTTACTAATATATTATCTGTAGAGCTGACATGTCCACGTTTATAAAAAGCTGTCATACCAACTAGATTTGCATCTGTAATTCTATCTACCTTACCATCTCAAATTTGATTTAATAGTTTTGCCCTATAAGATTCACCTTCTAATGGGAATTTGATAGATTTATCGTATCACATCAATGTCTCATAATTTGTTCATCTCTTTTTTGCTAGGTTTTCAAGTCATTTTTTAGAATCTGTTCAGTTTACCAAAGAGAATATCATCTTAAATCTATCTACTACGAAAACTTTTTCATTTATATCGCTGACACCATTTACATAATTTTTGATACTTTGTAATTTTTGGTCTGTTGATGCGTCCAACATTTTTTGTATTTTTTTGAATGCATCAATATAATCAGATTCATTTACAATATCTTCATCAAGATCACAGGTAGCTTCCATAAATTCTACATATGATATCCATTTTCCATTATCAAGTTTTTCTAATGATTTCTCAAATTGCTTAAATGGATCTTCTGTTTGTCAGAACCAATTCTCTACGTTATATTCGTGAGTTTCTTGTGTGGTTTCTGTTGTTGTGCTAGGTACAAACTCAAATCAAGGTACATTTTCAAGATGTCATGCTGAATTATATTCTGAGATTGTTTCACCATTTATTTTATTATTTCCACATCCATCAATTCATTTTCATCAAATTCATCAAATCATAAGATATACAGCAAAATCATCAAAATATCTTCTTGTAGCTACAGAGAAGTTTTCTAAATTATTTCATCCCATAGTAAGAGTTTTTCCATCTTCACTGATAGCGACATTATTTTTCTTATCAGGATTTACATAAATATTAAATAATTCATAAATATTCTTTTTACCATATTTTTGTAATACAGCATCTGTCACAGATATTTCAATTTGATTTTTATTATTTGATTTTACTTCTATGTTTGGAATTGAATTTTCAGATAAAGATTGAGCAATAGCATTTTTCATATTTTCAATATTATTTGTCTTGATTCATTCACCAATAGGTTTTATTGATTCTCAACTCTTTAATTGAGCATCCATATAATTGTATTTTTCTTTATCTGGTAAATAAATCATATTCCATGCAGACAAAGTCGCTTCCAATCATACCGACCATCCAGCACCAAATGCTCATTTAAAATCTCATTGGAATAATTTTTTTGCATCAAAACCTACTCAAGCTTGTCCAAATATTCATAATCTCGTTAATTTAGTTCTTCCATCCAATTCTCAGAGATTTTGATTTTTCACTTCTTCTACAATTCCTTTCATGATAGAGTCTAATAATATTTTTTTATGCTCAGGTTTTTTATCTGGACCAAAAGCTCACATCACATCCAATAAATTTGAAACATTCTCCACACAATTATCCATTTCTTGTTTGTTGTTTTTCATAAACTTTCTCAAGTTTTTATTTTCTTTATCTGTTCAATTTAAAATATCTTCTATTGATTTTTTTGCTTTTTCTTTGAAGTTTTCCTTAGTAGTAAAATCTGGATCTTTAAATATTCCATTTTGCAATACATTTCCAAAATTTCTTGCATTTAATTCTATTCATTTTTTGTAATCAGCTTTCCATCATAATGCTCATTCTATAGCTGCTGAAAAGTATGCTGAGAATTTTTCGTCAGTTTTTCATCCTACTACAATTCATCATCCCACATTTGCTCACAATCTAGTATAAAGCTGATGAACTGGATTTGCACCATGTATTACAGAATTTTCTACAGCTCTATGATTTAAATCAAAATTAGCTGTCAAATTTGCAATAGGTATATCCAAATGGAAACCTAAACCTCCTTGTAATGGACCAATCAAAGCAATTCTTGGTCAAATTCATGCATCATCTTTGAAAAAATTAAAATCAATATCTACCGCATCCAAATTATCTACAGTCACTCAAGTCTTGCTATTTATTCAAAATGTTTTTACAATTGTAGGCAAAATTCATCATTCATCCAACCATACTGCCATATTTCAAACAAAATTCTTTTGTTCTTGTGCCGACAAAGCTTTAAACCATTTATCAAATTCTTCATTTTTTCATAATTGTGATTCAAATCGATTATTTACTTCATCTCTATTTGTAATTAGTTCTTTTATTTCTTGGATTCCTCTGTCTACTATAGACTTTCTCCTGCTATCAGATACCAAATCCTGTATATCCATACTAGAATTGTATGATAAACTATTTATTGTTTGCTGGTACAATACCAAAGTTTCTCTATGAGTTACAATGTATTCTCACAATTTATTCATAGTGTACTCTCAATTAAACTCTCTTTCAATATCATTATAACGATCTTCTCATACAGTTTTCATCAATGAAACAAATCATTTTACCAAATCTGCAGTTTTTGGTCAATCAATAATTACTTTATAAGATTGTACATTTTCTCTTTTTTCTGTCAAAACATCAGTATTTGCTAATGATACAAATACATCATACATGGCTTGTTCACTTGTCCTTCAATGATGTTTTATTCATTTTTCTCATGTATCAACAGTTCAGTCTTTACCAAAATCTGACAAAATCAAAAATGGATTTTTTTTGATTTTTTCTTTATTCATTTCTACAAACTTTTTTGTCTTTTGTAATTCTCTAATATCATTAAATACTTTCATTTCATTTATAAATTGTTGCAATTTACCTCTTTCTACATTATTTAATATTTTTACAAGATTATTTTTTTCATTTACAAATAATTTTTTATTTCTACCAAGCTGTTTCATAGCTTCATTTGAAATATGCTTTCTTTCAAATTTAGTGACTTCTGGGTTTTCGGACAAAACTTGTGCCAAAGTATTTGCAATACTATTTGGATTGATTTCCAATCTCTGAAATGCTTGTATTAAATTATTATTTTCTTTTCAGTCCATATAATCAATCAGTGCATCATAATTTGAATCTACAACTTCAGCTGGTACTTCTCAATATTTGTTGTTTTCTAAATTTTTGTATTCGTTTTTTGATTCTTTCTCTGTTTTTTTCTCTTGTTCTTCCTCTTCAGAAACTGAAGTTCAACTTGTCTCAGTAGAGTTTACTTGCAAACTAGGGTTATCTCCTAAGTTTGGATAAATTTCAGGATCTCCTGTAAATTTACTTGATTCTGTATTTAAAGTCAAAAATCAATCTTTTTTTTCATGGTCTCACAGTATTAAATCGTTTGTTTTTTCATTTTTAATCAATCATATTTTTATATCTGCTGGCAATATAAAAATTTCTTCATTTTGGCTATCTACTTGAGTTTTTATATATTGTTTTAAACTAGGATCATATAAAACATTCATAGATTCATTATTTCACAAAGATTTTGGGATATGTAAATAATATTTACCATCACCATTTGTTCTTACGAAGATCTCGCTATTTATACCAAGTATTTTCAGTTCATCATTTAAAATTTGTTCAATTTTTTGATAATCTGAATAGTTTTCTTTTTTTTCATTAACAACAGTAATACTAGGTTCTGTTTCCTTTTTTCCAATCAATAAATTACAAATATTATCGGTTATATCTTTATACTCTTTCTCACCTATTTTTACATACCAATTTCCATCTTCCTTTACCAATTTTCCTCATGAAAAACTTACATATTTACACTCACCATCTTTAAATGCGGTCAAACTTGCTACATCAAGCCCTGTTAATCAGTTTAAAAATATTCCATCTCCTCATCCAAATTTTGCCAACGCTGTAGCAACGTCGCTAGTCAAATTTTCCAATTTTGGCAAATTTATAGCTTTAGCTTTGGCTTTATTTTTTTGCTCAACAAGTTGTTGTGCTTCCTCTACCGTTAAATTTTCTTTTTGTTCAAGATTTTTATCATCTCAAGCCGATTCTATCCTTACAGTGGTTGGCTTGCTACCAGTTTTTTTTTCTATTTTTTCTCATTTCACTTGAGTGTCTGATCAGTTATTATTTCCTTGATTTGAAACTATTGTTGGATTTTGAGTTGTCTTTGAATTTTCTGTTACATTTGTTTCATTTGTTTGTTCTGCTGGTGTTACTTGTTCTCATGCTTTTTTGTTGTTTGTAATATAATTATTTAATGCATTGAATGTTTCGCTTCCCATTAGTCAATCTGTTCAAAAACCAGATAAGGCTCATTCTTTGTTTCATCACTTTCAGGGGATATAATTTTCCTTTTTTCAAATTAATAAATATTGTATTTTTCTAATATCTTCTTTTTTTCAGCTATTTAAACAGTCTACTATATAATCTCTTTCTGTAAAATTAGTCGTTCTAATTGTATTTAGTAAATTTTGTAGCTCCTCTTTTTTTACCTGACTTTTTATCAATCATTCAATTATAATGCTTTCATTTAAATTTTTTAAATTTGCTTGTTCCTCAATATAGTGTCCTTGTGATATTTCCTCTGTTGTAGCACTTCATTCTCTTTGTTCCTGAATTGTTTGCTGTAAGTTTCAAAGTTCAATTGTAAAGTTTAATGATTTTAATGCTTCTTCAATGTTATTATTATTCGTTTTTATTTCTTTAATTTTTTCAGTATCTAAAATTCTTTTTACATCATTATCTAACCAATTATTAAAATCTATTTCCGTCTTTGATCATTCACTATTTAGAAATTCTTGAAAAGATGATTCAACTTTATTGTTGATAGCAGTTTCTGTTTCTTCAGAAAGAATATATTCGTTTCACTCTTTTTTTTCAAAAACTCCTTTTTCTAGCATCTCTCCCTTTGTTAAATCTTTTACATAGTTTTTTCATTCTACAGCCATTTTTAAATAGTTTAGTGTTTAAAATTTCTAAAATATTAGATACACTTCAATTTTATCTAAAATTCTATATTTGACAAAAAAATGATATAATTTTAAAAATTTAATTAACCATTTTTTATTTTTTATGATATAATATGTGTTTTAAAACAAAAATTTCACTTATCCTTGAAAAAAAAAATCATATTATTAGAATTCTTCAATGTTGCCATTTGTTGACTACAGACTGTCGACCGATCGTGCCACAATAGTTTATTTGGTAAAACATTCCTCTCGTAAGGGAAAGAGACGAGTTCAAATCTCGTTCGTGGCTAATTTTGTCATTCTGTGTATCAGCATTGTCATTCTGAAGCATGGCCGAAAAATCTTTTTCATGCCGCTATAGTTTAGGTGGTAAAACGCATCCATGGTAAGGATGAATCACGAGTTCAAATCTCGATGGCGGCTAATTCTTTAATATGTCATTCTGAGTTTATGCAGCTACGCTGTACAAAACGAAGAATCTTAAATCATCGCAAATAAGATTCTTCAGTCGTTTCACTCCTTCAGAATGACACACTGCACATTTATTTTTCTTTTTAATTACTTCTTAATCATGTACACTCCAAACGATGAAATCTTAAACAAATATGCTGATGTGATGGTAAATTTCGCATTACGAAATGGGAAATGAATCAACAAATGAGATGTAGTTTTCGTACAAATCCCAGAATGTGCAAAACCTTTTTACATTCCACTACAAACCGCAATACTCAAAGCGTGATGACACCCAATTTTTCAATATTTACCAGATTGAGTAAACAGAAATTTTTATGAACAAGCTTCTGATGAGCAACTTAGCTTTTCTCCCATGAAATACCTAAAATGAAGAATTGATGAAATCACACACAATTTGTACGTGGTTGCAGAATCTGATTTGCACGAATTGGATTGAATTGAACCATCCAAAATGATGAAAAGAGTAGAATCAAACAAAGCATATCGCGAAATGAGAAACAAAAAAGAAAGAGATTGAAAATTTTCGTGGACAATTTGTATGTACTGAACTCCCGCTATGGCAAAAGAAGCGAATTTGAGCGAACAAGAGTATCGAGATCAGATAATTAAAGCTTGCTATTTGGATGAAGATGATCCAGTGAAAAAATGGAAAGAAATAAATGCAATGATTCAGAAAAAAAGAGATATTTTAAATGATATGAAAATCCAATATGTACATGTAGTATGACCAGACGAAAATTTGAAACTAAAAATTTGAAGCGATAGATTATGGGCAGCTGGAGGTGGTTGCAATATCCCATCTTTTGAAATCTTTACTTCTCCAGACTATAGAGACATAAATTGATGGGTTAGATTTAACCAACCATTGTACAGATATGGAAATTTGATAGAATGAATCGAATTAGAATTCAAAGACTGACTCGTAGTCAAAGCAAGTGCCAAAAAAAATGATCATATTTTACAAGATATGCTCAAAATAGAATGAATGAAACAGGTGTGAGAATTCAGTTTGACAGATGCCAGGACTTCAAAAATTACAAAATTTATGGCAGAAACATTGTTTGACGAAAATGTATGATGAAAATATGGAAATACACACATTGCTTTGTGAATGGCATTTGATGAATGCTATATTTGAGACAAAAACAAACTAGATGACCCAGAATTCAAAAAATCAATTTGACTCAATTCTAGTGCTGAACATGTAGATATTATTTCCACAGCAGATAGGACAGTCACTGCCACTTTGCAAGATGGTAGCCAAAAAGTGATTTATAAAAACGGAATGTTTACCATCTAACTCACTTTCTCTTGAAATTACACAACAATAATATATAAGTAGCGGACGATTATTCATTTTTAATTATTCATTATTACTATGGCTTCAAGGACAAACAAGAGATGAATTGCTGCAAAAAAAGCCCAGCAACAAAAACAAGCTCAAAAATTCAAATGAGCAAGGAGATTTGAGTATCCAAAAAGAAAAATAGATTTGGAAGAAGCAAAAGAGCTTTGAGTAGTTTGAGTATACAAAAATCCTAGATGATCAGAATACAATCGATTTATCAAAGGTAGAAAAATATGCTGGGAAACCAGGCTTAGAGTAGATCCAGATGGATACAGATACATCAGGACTCCATCAGGATGATCAGAAATGGTGCAAGTTCCTATTTCTGGTTGGCTTAGGACCAAAATTAGAAAAAGTTTACACACAAAATAATTATTTGATTTTTCACGCAAAAATACTAAAATGTTTCCTGCAAAATGGAAACATTTTTATTTATTAAAAAAACATCATGAATATCTACAAATTTAATGCAAAAAAAAGAGATTGAAGCTCCCTAGATTTCAGTGCACTACAAGGCAAAGTTTTGATCATAGTAAATACAGCTACAGGTTGCGGATTTACACCTCAATATGAATGACTTGAAACTTTATACAAAAAATATCATGATAAATGATTGGAAATTTTGGATTTTCCATGTAATCAATTTGGACACCAAGCTCCATGAGATGATAACGAAATTCACCAATTTTGTACAGCTAAATACAATACCACATTTGATCAGCTAGCCAAAATCGATGTAAATGGAGACTGTGAAGATCCAATTTTCACCTTTTTGAAATCACAGATACAGACTGATGAAATAAATTGACTAAAAAACAAAGCAATGATGGCTGGTGTAAAACAAATCAGCTCCACTTGCAAAAAAGACTGAGACATCATTTGGAATTTCACCAAATTTTTGGTAGACAAAAATTGAAATGTAATCAAAAGATATAGCCCAACATACGGTCCACTAGATATGGAAAAAGATATTTTGGAATTATTATAATCTTTACTTTAAGATGAAAAAATATATTTATAATATGTTTTTATTTATTTTATAATTTATATTTATGTCAGACAAAATTACAGTTACTTCGAGAAATTCTTACTGATCTCGTGTAAAAAACAGTTTTTGAAAAATTTGATTGGGAATTTTTTTAGTTATCCTATCAATTATTTTCCTTTTTAAAAATGAACAAAGTTTTGTTGAAACAAAAGCCGCTTTAAATGAATGAGCAGAAATAGTACAAGAGACTATTTCCACCGAAATTAACCCACAATTGGACAATGCGGAAGTACATTTATATGGAGAAACAAGCTCTCCTGCAGAAAGTTTACAAGATTCTACATTTGGAATCATTACAAATGATCTCAAACTAAATAGAAATGTATCTATGTACCAATGGACAGAAGAAGAATCAGAAAAATGCACAGATAATATTTGATGAAGTGAAACTTGTGAAACTACATATTCATACACAAAAATATGGGCTGATTATCCTATACATTCAGATGATTTTTACCAAACACAATGACACGAAAATCCTACAAATTGGAAATATGAATCCCAAGAACGAGAAAAATCTCCAATTTTGGTTTGAGTTTATACTTTATCAAGTACATTTACAAACAAACTACAAAATTATAAAACATTGGATCTTTCAACTCAAAACATTATAGTGCCAGAAGAATATAAAACAAGCGACAATTCAAGCAATTCTGCACAAGAAAACACAATTGAAGACAACAATAATAGCTATTTATATGGAGATGATACACAGGCACAAGAAAATACACAAAAAAACGAAACTAATTACCAAAAATTTCATATTTACAACGATCATATATACATTGGAAGAAATGAATCAGAACCCGAATTATGAGATTTAAAAATCACATTCTCTAGTGTAAAAACAGGTACAGTTAGCATTATTTGACAACAAGTTTGAGACACACTTACAAGTTATGCAACATCAAATTGAAAATCCATAGCACTACTACAAGAATGACAAGTTTCTGCTGAAAGTATGTTTGCATCAGCTCAAAGTGCAAACAAATTCAAAACAAAACTTTTCAGGATTCTATTATTAGTTTTGATGTTTATTTGATTCTCAATGATATTTGAATTTATCACAACTCTAGCAAAAGTTTTGCCATTTCTATCAAGAATTGTATGAGCATGAACTGGTATTGTTGCATTTTCTCTCACATTAATTTTTGGTTTCTTGACTATATGAATATCTCGATTGGCAGTTAGACCTATTGTATGAGTTAGCTGTCTAGCTATTGTAGTTGTATGAATAATATTGCTCATAAAAACAAAGAAAAATAAAAAAGCAAAAAGTTGAAATGATTCAAATCCAAAAAATGATAAAGATTTAGAAATAATTGAAGCATAAATAAAAATCCCGCAGAATTGCGGGTTTTTTTTAATTAAGAATAAGTAATGTGAATCGAAATTATCAATTATTCATCCTTTTTCATTATCCTAATTATCCATCTTCAAAATCACTTCCCCCAATTTCACCTCATCCAAAACTTGTTCAATCAATGTCTGTATTTCATTGATTGCAAAATCATAAATATTGTTAAAATTATTATCACTGAGCAACAGCTCATTTAGTTTATCACTAGTTTCTTTCAGTCCAGAAACAACTGTCTGAAGATCTCCTGTATCTTCAATCAAATTTCAGTTAATTCATTTTTGTAAATCTGCCAAATGCTTTTTCATAGCAATAATATTTGAAACTACTCTATCAATAAATTCAGAATTTATATTCATCCTATCCACTATAGTCATATTATAAGAAGATACAGATTCAGTATTCATCTCCAATGCTGAAATCAAAGCATCGCAAGTAGAATTGATTTTGTCAATTAAAGCATTTACTGTATCCACAGATTTTGATAAAGACATAGAATTCAAACCGTTGTTCATTTGTTTTAGAAAAAAAATTTAAAATTAATTTAACAATATAATTATACCCCATAACAAAATTTTTCAAAATTTTTTTTCATTTTGATCAAAATTTTTCTACCAAAATAAAAAAACAAACAAAAAAATTATTTACTTTTTTAAAAAAAATCAATAAATTGAAAACTTTTAGTTAGCAAATAACCCCAAATATACAAAATTTCCAAAAAATATTTTTTACCTTTCCACTTTCAATCCATCCAAAGCAAAATACAGCACCAAACTAGAAATTGAAATCAAAACCACCAACAAAATATTTGTAATTTCAGCAAAATTTACTCCCAAAAGCGATGGCAAAGCTCAAATCAGCAAAGCCATACACAAAAGTCCAAAAGCCAATCACCATCTTTGGGGCATTGCTTTGATCAGTGCAATCAAAGCAATTGGCATAGTAATATTAAACAAAAATATTCAAATCATTCAAAAAACAATCGATTGCTCGCCAAAAAGTAAACATGGCAACGACAAAAGCAACGAAAATACTCCCACATTTTTTCGCCCAAATTTATCCGCCAAAACTCATCACAAAGCTTTTCAAAGTACTATAGAAATGGTAAATATAATCAGCAATGGTCAAACTTTCCAACTATAATTTACTATAAATCATACAAACGAACGGATCACGATGGAAAATAGCAATAATAATACTATTAGTATCACCCATGTTTTTAAATTTATTTCTTCTTTTTCTGCAAATTGGTTTACTATACTATATGTATCATCTTTTTTTGTGCTAAACCAAATTCAAACAATAGATATAAACAACAATAACACTCCATATCGCCAAACAAAATTTCAAGATTTTCAGAGCAAAATTCCCATCAATAAACCAAATGCTCATGGTGCCACAAAAATTCCAGATGGAGTCGCTTTTTGCGGATTTACTCAAATACAGACCACTCATCATCACACATGAAACAAAGCATTTCCAATTCAAACAAAAAATACAGCACACCACGGACAAAATCCTAGCAAAATAGCTCACAAAGCTACACAGACACATCCAAGTATTGCCACCAGCTTTGGACGACGAAATCTATCCGTCAATGCTCCAAACGGTGTCTGCATTCCAAATGCCAATATATTGTATACAAGTATAGCAAAAAAAATTCATTGATCCGTAAGTAGTCATTTTGCATAAATTGTCATAACTGTAGCCGCACAAACAAAATCAACCACCATATGTGCAAATCAATACGAACCCAAAATTCAAACCTTTTGTAGTGTTTTCATATTTTGTAATATTATGTATAAATAATTACTATTTAAAAATATCTTAATAAAAAGCAATATCATTCTCAAATAGTTGAAAATCAACTTA
Source organism: uncultured bacterium (assembly GCA_947170225.1). Classification (GTDB taxonomy): domain Bacteria; phylum Patescibacteriota; class Gracilibacteria; order Absconditabacterales; family Absconditicoccaceae; genus JALOAF01. The sequence continues at coordinate 35,388 of CAMVSQ010000007.1, forward strand.
AAATTTTTATTATGATATAGATTTACTAAATAACATAACCAATGAAAATTTTTAAAAAGCTTTTTATAATTTTAGTCTTATTCATTTGATTATTAAGCACCACAAATGCCGATATTATCCCAGAAAATAGCCACAGATACTCAAAATGTGTCAAAATAGAAAATCCAGATGCAATTTCTTGATACCAACTAGTAATACAGATAAATACAGTTGTTGGAGACGATGAAGTATATGTAGTCCAAAAAGACAGCTGTCTAAGACATCATTATCATTTTTGAACATCTACACCTTATCTAGTAAAACAAGAAATCGATATACAAGCTATAAACAATACATTCAAAAACAGGCTATCCAGCGAATATGATTGGATAGACCTCACAGATCTCGAAAACAATTTTTGAGATGATTTTATCAAACTTGAGCCAATAAGTGTAAATTGATGATATATTTCAAACCGTTCAAAAAAAACATACGAAAATATCACATACAAATTGATACAAGAAAACAATGAATATAAATTGCTTATAGTCCAAAAAGAATCAGACGAAACATGAGTAGCAAAAATAGAATATTTTGAAGATGGTTTAGAGTCTTTGCCCACACAGACAGATGACTTAAACATAGAAAAATCTTATTTTATCCAATTTTTGCAATCACGATTACTTACTATAATATTGGAAACTATAATTTTATTTTTCCTATGCAAATTATTTTTCAAAAAAGAAAATATAAAAAACAAAAAAATTATTTTGGCATGAATACTTGCTTCTACAATCACGCTTCCAATTTTACGATTCGTCTTGCCATATTTTTTCCAAAATTGGACAGCTTACACAATTTTTGGAGAAATATTTGTATCTATTTTAGAAATTATCATCATCAAATACCTATTAAATATAAAATGGACAAACGCAATAATTGCAAGTATTGTCTGCAATCTTTTCTCTGTAATAATTGGATTACTGCTGTAAAACAATTTTTTAATAATTTCTTCTTGAAATTGAATTTGATTTTATTATAAACTGATCCGTACAATATTTTTTACTGCAAAAAATGTTGGTTTGATGCCGGGGTAGCTCAGCGGTAGAGCAGAGGCCTGAAAAGCCTTGTGTCGGTGGTTCAACTCTGCCTCCCGGCACCACTATCTTGCAAGGGCATATAGCTCAGTTGGTTAGAGCGCATCTCTGATAAGGATGAGGTCGGTGGTTCGAGTCCACCTATGCCCACCAATCAAGACAACTAAGTAATTCCGGGGATTAGCTCAGATGGCTAGAGTGCTTGGTTTGGGACCAAGAGGTCGCGAGTTCGAGTCCCGCATCCCCGAAAATGTAAAACAAAAAATGCAATGCTACTAGCTATTGACTATTAGCTACCAGCTAATCATCTGCAGGTACAATGATTTCGACCTGAAATTAATTACTTGACAGAAAGTGTTTCTAACTTTAAGTGGATAGAGCACTCCTAGATTTATGATATTTGGAGTATGTAATCTATCTAGCAAAAAGAAACAAAATTTTTTTTACATTTTCTCTTGAATTTTTGTGCGATTTTTGTATAAACAATTCAAATGTCTTCGTTAACACAAGCTCAAGCTGTGTTCAAAATACAATGAAGAAAACTATTTTACTTAATTATATTAAAAATTATGGCTGAAAAAGTTCATGTAAATGTTGGTACTATTGGTCACGTTGATCATGGTAAGACAACTCTAACAGCTGCTATCACAGCTGTATGTGCTTCAAAAGGATTGGCAAAAGTTCAAAATTATGCTGACATTGACAATGCTCCAGAAGAAAAAGCAAGATGAATAACAATCAACACAAGACATGTTGAGTACGAAACTGAGACAAGACACTACGCTCACATCGATTGTCCAGGACATGCCGATTATGTAAAAAACATGATCGTTTGAGCTGCTCAAATGGATGGTGCTATTTTAGTTGTTGCTGGTACAGATGGACCAATGCCTCAAACTAGAGAACACATCTTGTTGGCACACCAAGTAAATGTTCCAAAAATCGTAGTATTCTTAAACAAATGTGACATGGTTGAAGATCCTGAAATGTTGGATTTGGTTGAAGAAGAAATTAGAGATTTGTTAAATCAAAACAGTTATGATGGAGACAATACTCCTATCATCAGATGATCTGCTCTAAAAGCTACAGAAGAGCCTACAAATCCAGAATATGCAAAACCAATCGAAGAATTGTTAAGTGCATTGGATACATATATCCCTGTTCCAGACAGACAAGTTGATAAACCTTTCTTGATGCCTGTAGAAGATGTATTTTCTATCAAAGGTAGAGGTACTGTTGCTACATGAAGAATTGAAAGATGAGTTATCAAAATGAATGATGAAGTTGAATTGTTGGGATTGGGAAAAGAACCAAGAACTACCGTAGTTACTTGAGTTGAGATGTTCCACAAATCTTTCGACAAAGCTGAAGCTTGAATGAATGTTTGATTATTGTTGAGATGATTGGACAAAGAAGAGGTTGAAAGATGACAGGTATTGTGCCAAAAGGGTACAGTTACAGCTCACAATAAATTTGAAGCTGAGGTGTATGTGTTAAAAAAAGAAGAAGGATGAAGACATACTCCATTTATGTCTGGATATAGACCACAATTCTTCCTTAGGACAACTGATGTTACATGATCTATCAACTTAAAGGCAGGTACAGAAATGATTATGCCTGGAGATAATGCAAAAATTGATGTTGAATTGATCTACCCTGTAGCAATGGAAGAAGGATTGAGATTTGCTATTAGAGAAGGAGGAAGGACAGTTTGAGCTGGAGTTGTTACAAAAATCAACGCTTAGTTTTATAAATTTAAATAAAGTTTGTTCTCATGTCTACTATAAAAGAAGTTAAACCAAAATTAAGAATCAAGTTAAAAAGTTATGATGTAAAAATGTTAGAATCTTCTGTTGGAAAGGTTGTTGGGCTTTTGTTAAAGTCTTGAGCTGAAATAAAATGACCAATTCCTCTACCAAAAAAAAGAAAATTGTACACAGTTTTAAGGTCAAACTTTAAATTTAAAGATTCAAGAGAACAATTTGAAAGGATGACTTATTCTAGGATGGTTGATGTTACAGAGATGTGACCAAAAACTATGGAAAGTCTCCAAAATCTATCTATTCCTGTGGGAGTTTTGGTAGATATAAAAGTATTCTAAGTTTACTAAACCATAAACACAGCGACAAAAGGGGGCGGGTTGCTCGCCTCCAAATTGCTGTTGTACTACCTTTTAGTTAATGAATAAATATATAATTATGAATAAAGCATGATTGATTGTTGCTAAAAAAGAGATGACTAGGATATGGGACAATGGAAAAATGATTCCTGTAACTATAGTTAAAGTACTTCCACAAGAAGTTTTGAGATTTAAAACACAAGAAAAAGACTGATATTCTGCTGTTGTTATTTGAGTAAACAAAAAAGAGGTTGAAAAATCAAAATGACAAAAAGTGAAATACTCAATGACTACAGAATTTAAAAATATTGATGACTCTTTTTCTGATAGCTACAAAGCTTGAACAAATTTAGATATCAATTTATTGGAAGGTGTGGAAGAGGTAAACTTGGTTGGTACATCAAAAGGTAAAGGTTATCAGTGAGTTATGAAAAGGTTTCATGCTTCATGATGACCAAAAACTCACGGTTCAAAGTTTCATAGACAAGTTTGATCTTTGTGAAACAGAAAACCAAGGAGAGTTCAAAAATGACATCCACATGCATGACAAATGTGATGAGATCAAATAACATTGAAAAATATCAAAATAATTGATAGAGTACAACAAGACAATGAACAGTTATTATTATTAAAATGATCAATACCTGGTTCTTACAATTCATTTATAAAAGTAATAGCTTAGTGCTTTACCCAAATTTATATGTGTAGATATAGCAAAAAATGTGATATACTATTAATATATACGATAAAACATGAAAGGTTGTTTCAAAAATAGCTTTGGACGAAAATAAATTTTCTGATGAAAAAGTAAACAACAACCTAATACATGAATATTATCTATTACAAGCTAGCAATGCTCGTAATCCTATAGCTCATACAAAAACTAGATGAGAAGTATCAGGTAGTGGAAAAAAAATATACAGACAGAAAGGTACTGGTAATGCCAGAGCTGGAGAAAAAAGATCTCCAATTAGAGTTGGTTGAGGTGTGGCATTTTGACCAAGAAATGAGAGAAATTATACAAAGAATATGAATAAAAAAGCTAGAAACCTAGCATTATGCTGATTGTTGACACTAAAAGCAAAAGATAATGAAATTTTGGGTCTAAAAGATTTTGATCTAAAAGAGCCAAAAACAAAAGAAGCTGTTGAAATTTTGACAAATATTGGCATCAACAACGACAAGATATTGTTCGTTTTAAACGAAAAAAATATCAATTTAATAAAGTCATTTAGAAACTTAAATAATGTAAAATATTTATTGGCAGATTACCTAAATCCAAAAGATTTATTGGAATACAACAAAGTGTTGTTTTTGGAATCTGCATTAAATAAAATCAATTCAAAATAAAGTGAGATAACCAATCATTATTCACTTTTAATTATTAATTATTAATTATCATGACTTATAGAGCAAAATTGCAAAGAAGAGCAATAAAAAATACTGAAGTAAAGGCATTGAAAAAACTTACTCCTTACGATATCATTTTGTGATCTTATGTGACAGAAAAAACTTATAAAATCCAAGAAGATGCAAATAAGTACTCTTTCAAAGTTCACAAAGATGCAAACAAAAACGATGTAAAGGAGGCTATCAAATATATTTACAAAGTAACTCCTTTGAGTGTAAATATAGTAAATGTTGCTTTTAAATGAAGAAGTCAAAGAAAATTGGTGAGAAGATCTCACAAAAAGGCAATAATTACATTGGACAAAAAAGATAAAATAGAAATCTGATTATAAAATATTTATTCTATGAATTTATAATATCAAATGGCTGTAAAGACTTATAAACCATATACTCCTTCCAGAAGATTTATGGTATGATACGACTTTAGTGACATCACTACAAAAAAACCTGAAAAATCTTTGACAAAATTTTTGGGTAAAACATGATGAAGAAATAATCAATGAAGGATCACTTGTAGATTTAGATGAGGATGACACAAAAGATTGTATAGGATAGTAGATTTTAGAGGATATGACAAGGCAGATATTCCTGCAAAAGTTGCGTCTGTAGAATATGATCCATATAGAACTTGTAGGATAGCTCTACTAAATTATGCTGACTGAGAAAAAAGATATGTTTTGGCTTGGAAATGAATCACAGTTTGAGAAACTGTAATGACATGACCAAAATGAGAAATCAAAGCATGAAATAGAAAACAACTAAAAGATATCCCAGAATGAGTAAATATATATAATTTGGAAATCACTCCAATGTCAAAATGAAAACTAATCAAGTCTGCTGGAGCTTATGCTACAATAGCTTGAAAAGATGAGTTACAATCATTGATATTTGTCAAATTACCATCTGGAGAGGTTAGAAAATTCAATGAAAATTGTTGGGCTACCATATGAGAAGTTTGAAATGAGCAACACAAAAATATTGTTATATGAAAAGCTGGAAGACAGAGATGGAAATGAAGAAAACCAAGAGTACTTTGAATCAATATGAACCCTGTTGATCATCCACACGGAGGTTGAGAAGCTCATACAGATATTTGATCAAAGAAATGACCAAAATCATTTAGTGGAAAGCTAGTGATGCCTGGTATCAAAACTAGAAAAAGCAAGAAATGGTCAAATAAATTCATTGCATCAAAAAGGACAAAATAATTAAAGTCATTTGAGACTTCATATGAAAAAACTTTAAACTTTAAACTAAATTAAGTAATGGCTAGATCGCTAAAAAAATGATTCTATGTTAATGAAAAGCTTCTATTAAAATGCAAAAAAATGACAGAAAGCTGAGATAAAAAAGTTTTGAAAGTATGGGACAGAGCATGTTGCATAGTTCCTGATATGATAGGATTTACACTTGCTGTCCACAATGGAAAACAATTTGTCAGTGTTTATATCACAGAAGATATGCTATGACATAGATTGGGTGAATTTGTCCCAACAAGGACTTTTAGATGACACCCATTCTAGTTTAAAAATCAATCAATTTTAATATCTTAATTTCTAGATCATGAATAAGGAAAATATGACAGCAACATTAAAATATGCTCTTGTGTCAGACAAAAAAATGTTGTTGATATCAAAATTAGTAAAATGAAAAGGTGTACAAGAAGCATTGGATATTTTGGAATATATGCCAAAAAAAGCTGCAAAATCTCTCGCAAAAGTTATCAAATCTGCAGCAGCAAATGCTGTGACAAATTGAAAAAAATCTTTGTGAGACCTATATATACAAACTATTGTTGTTTCAAAATGACCAAAACTAAAGAGAATTAGATTTACATCTAGATCTAGGATAAGTCATTATGAAAAATATAGATGCTTTGTAAAAGTTGTTTTAAATACTAAGTAATTAAGTTAATGTGACAAAAAGTAAATCCTGTATGAATGAGAGTTTGAACTATGAAATCTTGGCCATGCGAATGGTTTGCTAAGACAAAAATTCAGTGAGCTGACTTTTTTGTTGAAGACATCAAAATTAGAGATTTTATAGAAAAAAAATATCCTCAAACTGGTATTGCAAAGATCATTATCAGAAAAACTCAAAAAGAATGTGAATTAATCATCTTCACAAGCAAAGTGTGAGTTTTGATGTGAAAACAATGAGCAAATATAAAGGATTTGGAAACTGAATTAGAGAGAAAGTTTCACAAAAAGTTTAAAGTAAATATCAAGGAAGTAAAAGTTCCTGAACTTTCTGCAAAAATAATGGCTGAATTTATCTCAAGCCAATTGGAAAATAGGATGCCTTACAGAAAAGTTGCAAAAAATGTATTACAAAAAGTGATGCAAAAATGAGCAAATGGAATCAAAATTTCTGTATGATGAAGATTAAATGGAGCAGAAATAGCAAGAGCTGAAAAATTTATAGATGGAAGAGTTTCATTGCAAACATTTAGATCAGATATTGATTATCACTATATGCAAGCAATGACAAAATATGGAGTTTTGTGAGTAAAGGTTTGGATCGAAAAATGAACATTGTACAACAAAAAAAGGGCTCCAAAAAAATCTATTAGCTTATAATTAATACAAGTTCAAAGTATTTATCAGTTATTTATGTAAAATGTTATTAACACCAAAAAGACGAAAACATAGAAAACAAATCGTTCCTTCTCTAAAATGAAAGAGTGCAAGATGAAACACTGTATCTTTCGGAGATTTCTGACTAAAAGCTACTACTAGCTGATATATATCAAACAGACAAATAGAAGCAGCCAGAAAAGTAATCGTAAGACACACAAAAAAAGTTTGAAGATTATGGCTTAGAGTGTTCCCAGATGTTCCATTCACAAAAAAATGATTGGAAATGCCGATGGGTAAAGGAAAGTGAGATGTAGATATTTACAAAGCTCCAGTAAGAAAAGGAAAAATAATCCTTGAAGTGTGATGACTTGACAAAGAGCTTACAGAAAAGATTTTGACTAGTGCATCAAAAAAATTACCTATAAAAGCTAGAGTCGTTGCTAAATGAGAGCTAAACTAATTATGTTTATTTAATTTAAAAATATACAAATGAAAGGTACTGGTACATACATGCAAAAAATCAATGAAATGACAGTAAAAGAATTGGTAAGTGAAAGAGGAAAAATGAAAAAAGAATTATTTGAACTAAAAATGAAAAATGCTATTAGATGACTAAAAGAGACTCACAAAATATGAGATCTAAAAGTAAAAATAGCAAGAATAAATACTGTTTTAAAATCTAAATTAGCTAAATAATGGCAATTATATGAAATAAAAGCATCAAAGAACTTGTATGAGAAGTTGTTAGCGACAAAACAGATAAAACTCGCACAGTATTGGTAAAATCTGTAAAAATGCATCCTTTATACAAAAAAAGATTCGTTGTTTCAAAAAAATATTATATTCACGATGAAAAAAATGAATCAAAACTTTGAGATAAAGTAAAATTTAGAGAATGCAAACCTTTAAGCAAAAACAAGAGACGAAATTTGATAGAAATTGTAAAATAATGGTCAAATTTTCCATTAAATTTTTATTGCATAATAGTTATTAAAAATGTTAAAAGTTGAATCAGTTGTAGTTGTTGCAGATAATACTTGAGCAAAAAAAGCGAAAATAATCAGAATATTAAAATGATCTACTGGTAGCACAGCTACAGTATGAGACAGTGTTGTTGTCGCTATAAAAACTGCTACACCAAATGGTAGTGTAAAAAAATGACAAGTGGTAAAAGCTCTTGTTGTTAGGACAAAAAAGGAAGTTTCAAGAAAAGATGGTACATATATTAGATTTTGAGACAATGCAGTAATTCTTATGACAAAGAATGAAAAATGAGAACGAAATCCTATCTGAAAAAGAATATTCTGACCTGTTGCTAGAGAGTTGAGAGACTTGTGATACAAAAATGTGACAAATATGGCAGAAGAAGTATTGTAGTTTTTTAATGTTTAAGACAATTTATTATGAAAAAATTAAGAAAAGGAGATCCTATAATGGTTATCGCTGGAAAAAATAAATGAAAAATTTCCACAATTGAAAAAGTAGATGGAGATTTTGTAATAGTAAAAGATGTGAATGTGGCAAAAAAAGCTATGAAATGACAGTGATTTGTAAAAAAAACATTGCCAATCCATATATCAAATGTGATGTATTATGTAGAAAGCGAAAAAAAACCATCCAAAATCAAAATAGAAATTACAAAAGATGGTAAAAAAATCAGAAAAACTAAAGTTGGAAACAAAGAAATAAAATAACATTTAGTGATACAAACTTTTAACTAAATAAATATTGTATAAATGGCTAAAGAGTACAAAAAAAGCTTACAAGAAAGATTAAACATAAAAAACATAAATGCCGTTCCTCATGTAGATTCTGTGATAGTTTCTATGGGAATTTGATCAATAGTCACAAGGAAATGACACAAAGATTTTGAAGAATTTGAAAGGAATTTAAACAAAATTACTGGTCAAAAACCTCGTTTGCTAAAGGCAAAAAAAGCTATATCAAACTTCAAATTGAGGGAATGAATGCCAGTAATGTTGCAATGTACTTTGAGATGAAATAGAGCAGAAGATTTTTTGGATAGACTATGCAAATTGATATTGCCAAGGATCAGAGATTTTGAGTGAACAAACAAAAGAAGTTTCGACAATCAAGCAAACTTAAATATGTGAATCAAAAACTACAACATATTCCCAGAATTGTGAGTAGATGATGTGACTATCCCTATGTGAATTGGTATCACAGTAGTGACTACTACAAACAACAAACAAGAATCTCAAGCATTGTTGGAAGAAATATGATTTGTGTTTAAATAAGATTATTGATTTAATTTATATTTGTTTATTTATAAAATGGCAAGAACAGCTCTAAAAGCAAAACAATGGAAAATGTATGAAGAAAAATTTATACAAAAAAAAGATGTTAAATGAGTAAAATACTACAATAGATGTAGATTATGTGGTAGATCAAAATGATTTTTTAGAGAATTTGGTATTTGTAGAGTTTGTCTGAGAAAATATGCAAGAGAATGAAAAATCATGTGATTGAAAAAAGCTAGTTGGTAAACCACATTACTAGAATTTTTATTTTGTGAACACTATTAAATTATGAGTTATGTAAATGCGCCAGTTCATGATCTACTAATTAGGATCAAAAATGCATACATGGCAAGAAAAACAAATTTAAGTTGAATAACTTACTCTAAATTTAAAACTAATGTTTTGGATTTGTTAAAGAGATATAATTTTATCAAGGATTTCGATATCGTTGACAAAAATGGAAAAAAAGAGATCAAAATTACTCTAAAAGCAGTAGAAAACCCTGTAAACGATATTCCTGAAATAAAATTCTTTTCAAAACCATCTAGGCCTCGATATGTCAGCTACAAAGATTTGCATGTAGTTGCTGGAGGAAAAGGTATTTGAATTATTTCTACAAATCAATGACTTATGGCTTCACACGAAGCAAAAGCAAAAAAACTTTGATGAGAATTAATTGCAGAAATATACTAATAAATTTATAACTTATGATATTATCACAATGTCAAAAATTTGAAAAAAACCAATTGCTATACCAGCTTGAGTTGAAGTATCTATAGATAACAACTTAATTAAGGTAAAATGACCAAAATGAGAATTATCTGAAAAAATTCTTGATTGTGTAAATGTAAAATTAGAAGATAATCAAATAGTATTGTCTATATCTGATGATCAAAACAAACCATATCGAGGATTGTCCAGAAGTCTCATAAACAATATGGTAGAATGAGTTACCAAATGATATGAAAAAAAACTTATGATCATATGAGTATGATATGGAGCTCAAGTTCAATGAAAAAAGATCGTTTTGTCTTTGTGATTTTCTCACAAAATTGACTTTACTGTTCCACAGTGAGTCGATGTGACTGCAGAGCAAGACGCAAAATGAAATACTATATTGACTTTGACTAGTATAGACAAACAACTACTATGAGAAGTGGCAGCAAAGATCAAATCTTACAAAAAAACTGAACCGTACAAAGGAAAATGAATTAGATACATTGATGAATACATCAAATTAAAACCTGGAAAATCTGCTAAATAGTAATTTATAATTTTAAATAATAGAAAAATGTCTCACTTAGGAAACAAATTAAAAGCAAAATTGGAAAAATATGCTATGAGAAAAAATAGAGTTAATAATAAAATTAAATCTAGCAATCCAGAAAATAGAGTCGTAATCACAAGATCCAACCTATACATCAAAGCTGAAGTTGTAGATAAAAACTGAAATATTGTTGCTTGTATCAGTGATAAATGATTAAACTGAAAAACAAAAAGCGAAAGAGCTTTTGCTGCTGGAAAATCTTTGGCAAAAATCATTTTGGAAAAAAAACTAAACAAAGTTGTTTTTGATAGAAATGGATATTTGTATCACGGTAGAGTAAAAGCATTAGCTGAATGACTTAGAAAATGAGGAGTTAACCTATAATAATACATATTTACTTACATAATAATTTGTTTAATGGTAGAAAAAGATAAGACAAAAAAGGAGTTTGATGAACTTCTTTTGGAAGTTAGAAAAGTAACTAGAGTGACTACTTGAGGAAGGAGAATGTCTTTTAGAGCAACTGTTTTGGTATGAAACAAAAAATGAAAAATCTGATTATGATTAGCAAAATGAGTTGATGTGACTTCTGCTGTAAAAAAAGCTACAAATGAAGCCTACAAAACTTTGTTTTTGGTGCCAATTACAAAAGACAAGACTGTTCCTTATTCAATCACAAATAAATATAAATCTTGTATTGTAAGGATTTTACCTGCTACACAAGGTACATGATTAAAAGCTGGATCTTCTGTTAGATCTGTGCTAGAATTAGCATGATACGAAAATGTATTATCAAAAATTATTGGTTCAAACAATAAATTAAATAATGCTATCGCTAGTATCAAAGCTTTGAGCAAATATAAATATGCAGACCAATTTACAGATATAAAAGCTGAAAAAGTTGAAGCAGAAGAAGAAAAAACAGAAAAAGTTGAGAAAGTAGAAAAAAAATCAAAAAAGACAGAAAAAGTTGAAGAAGTAAAATCTGAAGCTAAAGCTGAAATAAAAGAAGAAAAAGTAGAAAAAAAAGCTGAAAAGAAGACAGCAAAAAAAACGACAACTAAAAAATCTGAAACTGAAAAAAAACCAGCTACAAAAAAGGCTACTGCAAAAAAAACTGTGACAAAAAAAACAGCAAAAAAAGAGGAAAAATAAACTAAATTTTTATCTATAATTACTATTCAATAATGAAATTATGTGAATTAAAAAGAAGTGCTTGACTAAAAAGCAAGTCAAATAGAGTTGGAAGATGAAATTGAAGTAAATGAACATACTCTGGTAGATGACAAAAATGACAAAAAGCTAGATCATGACACTCTTCAAAACCATTTTTTGAATGAGGACAGACATCTATAGTCCAGAGAATGCCAAAAGCTAGATGATTCAAAAGACATTATAAATTGGTAGACAACTACTCTATTGTCAATTTGAGTAATTTGCAAAAAGATGAAAGAATCACAAATGATATGGAAATTACAAAATTTAAACTAAAAGAACTTGGATACATCAAAAAAGAATCAGATCTAGTAAAAGTATTGTGAAATTGAGATTTTTCAAAAAAACTGACATTCACATGATTGGAAAAATATTCAAAATCTGCATTAAACAAAATAGAAAAATCTTGAGCAAAAATCAATTAATCAATTTTACTTAAATTTTATTCGTGATGAGTAAATTTAAAAAGAAGTTCAACAGTATTGTAAACAACAAATCTTTGATGAAAAAGATCTGGTTCACTTTATGAATACTTGCAATATATAGGTTACTAGTACATATTCCTGTACCTTTCGTTGACATAAACAATCTAATGGGACAAATATGAACAGTAAGTACAAGTGGATTATGATATTTAGTAATGATGCTGTGATGATCATTAGAAAATTTTTCTATCATAGCTATATGACTTTCTCCATACATCAATGCATCTATCATCATGCAATTACTATGAGCTGTGATACCTAGTCTGGAGCAACTTACAGAAGAATGAGAATCTGGACAACAAAAAATAAATCAATATACTAGATACTTATCTATACCTTTAGCATTTTTGCAGTGAATTGGTATGGTGTTCTTTATGAACTATATGCTAGGAGGAAATGTAATAGATACTTCTGCTGGTACATTGATTCTAGCTGCTTTGGCTATGACAGTAGGTTCAGTATTGTTGATGTGGTTAGGTGAATTAATTACCGAAAAATGAATAGCAAACGGTATATCAATACTTATCTTTTCATCAATTGTAGCTGGAATTACTCAAAGTGTATATGGTAGCTTTGCAGGTACTACAAGCATATGATGAATGTTACTATTTATGTTGGTTATCGTATTGGTATTGATCGTACTATCCATATTTATACTAAAATCTACAAAAGAAATACCTATCATTTATGCTAGAAAAGGTAAAGTACAAGAAAGTTCTATCTTGCCTATCCCTATGAATCCAGTTTGAATGATACCTATCATCTTTTCTATGGCTTTTGTTTCATTTCCTTATTTGATATCAAAAATCATAGTACAATTCCAACCAATGAATACAAAATTGGTATCCATCGCAGATCGAATTGAAGCAAACTTAAATATCTATTCCCAACAGCCTTGAATATTTGCTGTATTACTATACTTTGCTTTGATTGTACTATTTACATTCTTCTACACATTGATTGTATTTAGTCCAGAAAAAATGTCTGACAATATCCAAAAAAGATGATGATTTGTGCCTGGAATTAGACCTTGAAAAGAGACATCTTTGTACATCAACAGGATATTGATGCATTTATGTCTATGGTGATGAGTTTGATTAGCATTGATTGGTATATATAGTTATATACTAAATTACATACCATTTATACAAAATCTAGTAATTTCATTGTGATCATTGCCTGTTGTTGTCACATGATCTGGAGTAATTATCATCGTATGAGTTGTGCAAGAAATTATCAACAAAGTAGAAACAGATTTGATAATGCAAAGATATGAAAAGTACGATACAGAAGCTGTAAACAAATCTCTCAGAGAACTATAAAAACATTAAAATACCAAAAAATCCGGTCTTCATTGATCGGATTTTTTATTTTAAAGTCACCAGACGCTAAAGCGGGTTCAAAATGACAGAAACTGCGTCATTTCGAGTTTATGCAGCTATGCTGTATGAAACAAAAAATTCACTATATTTCATGCAATTTCACGGCAAGCT
>CAMVSQ010000008.1 GCA_947170225.1 uncultured bacterium
TATAAAAATCAGGGTAAGATAAATGAAAAACTTTGCTAATTTACTTCTTTTTTTTGTCATTTTTGAAATTGAAAATAAAATTTGTATTTAGTAGATTAAGTTTTTTTGTTTTATATTCAAGATGGAATTGATTTTATCTTTTATATCTGTATAATGAGGTGTGTAAAATAAAAAATAAAATCATGATGATATCGTTTGAAGATTATCAAGATCTCTATGGATCTGTGGATGAGCTAGATTTGCCGTTTTATGCAAAAGAATATATAAACGGTGTTTTGTATGTTTATCCAGAATTAATCCCTTAAGACTTCTATATTTAGAAGTCTTTTTTATAAATATTTTATATTTAAATTTCAAAAATCTTTTAATTTTTGTACTTTCTCTCTATAAAAATCAATTATATCATTTTCATTAAATCAATCTTTTATGATTTTTATTATTGCTAGAGGTCAGCTTGTCTCTACTAAGCAAGCAATTTTGTATTGAGGATTGTCTTTCGTTAATTCAAATAATTTCTCGTTGTCTGAATTGTCTCTTCACAAAATTGCAAATCATCGGTCAAAAATTTTTAGTCTTCAGTATTTTATTAGTTCTGTATCCAAAGATAAAGTATTTTCTTTGAAGTTGTCAAAAAGAGATTTTAATTTTTCACTATATCATTGTTGAGTCAAAAGGCATCATCATCCTGGCATTTCAAATCATACAAGTCAAAAATCTTTTGCTAGCTGTAATTGTCTGTGTCTTCATCTTCAACTAATATCTAGTAATTTATTTCTATCGACTAATCATTTTTTTTCGTATTCTGTTTCTGGTAAAAGTTTGGCAGAAAGTGGTCTGAGGATTTCTTTACCAGAAATTTTATTTACTGATTTTAGTCAGCTGGAAGTTTGGCTCATGGGTCTTTGTCCTAGTACTTCTCCAGATGCTAAAATATCAAATAATTCTTTTTTTGCGATTTCAAAGGCTGTTTTTATCATAAATCAGTGGCAGTCGATACATGGATTCATATTTTTTCCATATCAATATTTGGGATTTTTTAATATTTCAAGATGTTGGCTTGAAATATCAGCAATTTTTATTTTAATTCAATTTTGTTTGGCTAGAATTTCTGCTTTTTCTTTGCCAAAAAATGGTGTACAAAAAGTGAGTGCTGTACAGTCAATTCACTGAGATTCAAGTACTTTTAGTGCCAAAATACTATCTAGTCATCATGAAAATAGGACGAGTGCTTTTGTCATTTTGGTTTGAATGATAAATTATTTGTTGTGATATTAATGAATTCTTTTTTAAAATCTATTGAAAATTATTTTGTTTGATGGTTTATATTCTATATTGACTTTTGTCTTTAAATATGTATAGTTGTGTTTGAGTTTATTTTTTTTGAATTATTCTTGGCTAGAGAAAGTTTTGAAAATAGTAAAGAAACTAGATGAATATTGCAGATATTGGATAATTTAAAGAAAATGGGATCAGAATATTTGTACAATATTTTTTCTCGTAAAGAAAAAAAAGATGAAATTATAGAACCAGAAGAAATTGTACAAAAACACACATATAAGTGGTTGTATAGTCATGCAAAATTAAAATTTTCTAGCAGATTTTTATCTTGAAATATTGATGATATTGTTTTGGAGGATATTGTTTCTAAATCGTGTGATGATTATTTTGATTTTATAAAAAAAATGATAAAAGAAGTAAATGTACAGTATGCAACGAAACTTGGTGAAATATTGAAAACAAGAGATAATAAAAAAATATTTGAATATATTGAAAAAGTATATGTAGAAAATAAATTGCTTTTTTTTTATGCTTGGAAAACTTATTGTATTTCCGAGTTTGAAAAATCATTATTTAATGATGAAAATTTGGATATTGACCTTGAAATAAAAGAAAATATGATAAATCAATTATTTGAAAAATATCCAAAAGCAAAAAAGCATATGTGAAATATTGGAATACAAAAGTGAAAACAGCTAAAATTGGATTTTGTAAAAATGGGTAAATATGCAATTAAACCCAAATTGGAAGATAAAATAATTGAAAATACAGCCTTTTTTATGGATTTGAGTTTGCAAGAATTATTTATTTTTGTTTGATTTGCCAAATTATTTTTGGAGAGTGAAAAAAATTTGGTGTATAAAGAGTATTTAAAATATTTTTATCAATTTTTGGAAAAAAAATTTAGAGATTCACACAACGATATTTTAGAAAAAGAGGAAAGAAAGCAAAAGACACAAATTCAAAATTTGGAAAAAATTGAAAACAAAAAGAATGCAGAAGAAAAAATTGAAATATCAGAAATTACGGTGGTAGAAAAAAATGAATTACCAGAAGAGATGGTCTTTGATTTGAAAGAATATTTTGGTGGCTATTTGGATGATGATTTGGAAAGATCTTTGAGAAATAGTAGAAAAATATATAAAACTAAATGGTTTGAGAAATTTTGAGTTGATCAAGCATTTTTTGAGATTTTGGATAAATATGGATTTTTGTGTGAAGATGAGGAATTACAAGAAAATGTGGAAACTAAATCTGTGCAAATAACTCAAGAAGAATATTTTGAAGATAATAATATTGTTGAAGATGAAAGATTGGTGAAATTGAAAGTTATGATTGAAAAAATTTCTAAAACTTATAATATTGCACAAAAAGTGGATCTTTATATCGAAGCTTTAAGTATTTTTTATGATATAGAAGATAAAAAGGGCTTGTGAGAAAAAATGTTTAACTCTATTAAATCTGATATCCGTATTTTGAAGTGAATTGAGTCTGTTTTGTATAAAATTTTAAATTGACAGAAAGAAGATATAAAGACATCTGGGGTGAGAAAAAGAAAAAGATACTTTAGGTTTGATGTGTGATACAATACTGGATATAGGATAGTATTGCAAGATCAAGATACCACAAATAGAAAAATAATTATAGATTTTGCTAAACATGATACATATTCAGATAATATTCAGTATTATTTGAAAAGTATTGATTAAAAAAAGACAGTTTTGTTTTTGTATTACAATTTTAAATTTTGTTTTGATTTTTTGTTTCTTATCATTAACTTATAGTATATATTTGGTTTGTGTAAAAATTATATGGATTATTTTATACCATAATTTATACACTATGTATATAGTGTTGTCGTATATAGTTTCTAGTGTTTTGCTTTCTCTTTTTCATCTGGATTATGATATAAGATTTCAAGAAAATTTGTCGCAATCGTATACTGAAGAAGTGAATCATGATACAGAGTTAGATCTTGATGGTGAGAATGTGGATTTTGTTGGTATAAATAATTACAAAATAGTAAAAAACGATTTACCTCAAAAGACTGTTTTTGCGGATAGTAATCAGGATATAGATGTAAAAACAGTAGATTTTTTGGAAGAATATGAAGAATTGATACTTTTTGATGATTTTGATTTGGAATATTGGGAAGATTTAGATGATTTTTTGGAAAATAGTTAGAAAGATTTTGATGTTATTTGATCTTTCCAAGCAGATTTTCAAAATGTTTTTCTTTTTGTGTTATGGTATTGCTTTTGTTGTTTTTGTTGTCATATAAATATCGATATGCAAAACTTTCCGCATATATTCTGCAGCAGTATGTGATTGGACTTGTGATGAATGATATCATGAGGAAGATGATATTGCGTGATCTACAAATAAGATTTGTGTAAATAATGAAAAATTAGATTGAGTTGTTTGTACCCAACTAAATAAACCTGATAATTCTCACTTTAATATTACTACATGAGCATTAACATGGAGTTTTGATATAAATGATTATGTATGACAAACGTGTTCTTGGAGTTGTGATCAGTGATATGCTAGAACAAATAATGGTACTTGTGAAAAAATAAATAATTTGTGAGGTGGTGGATGATGAGGATGATGAACTGCTCCAAAAAAAGATGATTGTCCTAATTGAGATTTTTCACCAAGTTTTTATGATTGAATTTGTGGAGTTGAAGAAGAAATTTATGGTTGAAAGGTGGAAGAATGTTCTATAGAATGATCAACATATTCAAATGAAGAAAATGAAGCATATATGTATGCTTGTACAAATGATATTACTACAATTAGAAATATAGGAGATGCAAGACTAAATGAATATATGACTAGAGCAGAAATGGCAAAATTTGTTTCACAATTTGCAGTGTCTGCATTGAAAAAGATTCCAAATACTGAAAAAGACTGTTCAGCATTTGCAAATAGTATTTCATCGTATAATCAAGAGATGAAAGACTATATGGTAATGTCTTGTCAACTGTGACTTATGTGAATCCATACATCCAACTATACAGCTATAGATGATTTCATGCCAAATAAAACAGTATCTAGAGCTGAATTTGCTACAGTATTGTCTAGGATATTGTGGTGAAATAAATATGAATCATCTGATGAATCTGTATGGTATGTAAATAATTTAAATGCATTGAAAGAAAGTTGAATTATAACAAATACGGATCATACATTGATTGAATATAGATGAAATGTGATTTTGATGATATATAGATCGGCTAAAAATCATTGACTGATTTCGTCTGACTAAAATGTAATATGTAAGATAAAAAAGTCTTATTGTAAACGATAGGACTTTTTTTGTAAGATAAATATTTTTTTTAAAAGTTTTGTCCACAGATTGCTCCACTACTCCATGCTCGTTGAAGATTAAATCATCAAGTTTTTCCTATGATATCCAAGCATTCTCAAATGAAAAAAAGATTTGCAACTTTTTTGCACTCAAAATTTGGTTTGATTTCATCCATGTCTACTCATCCACTGCTGACTTTTGCTTCTTCCAATGGTCTAAAATTTGTGATTTGGGTTATTATTTTTTGTTGTCATTCTGAGCATAGCACTGTGCTCGGCTCAAGCGAAGCGAGTCCCGTCTTCAGTGGGGTTAGCAGAGAAGAATCTAAAAATTTTTCAAGTTTTTTGGTCATTTCATTTGGAGTGATTTTGATATTAAATTTTCATTGTTTTTTAGTCATATATTCAGCGAGTCAGGCACTACAGTTGAAAATAGCTGGGCCAGATAATCATCGATGGGTAAACAAAATATTTCATTGATTTTCATAGATTGTTTTGTTTCAGTCTAGTATTTCTACTTTTCAGCTAATGCTACTTCATGTAAGTGATGAAAAGTCAGTTTTGACCTCTAATCAACACAGCGCAGGAAAACTTGGAATGATTTTTAATCAAAATTGTTTTGCTATATCGATTCAAAAACTAGTTGCTCAGATTTGTGGATATGAAATTCATCATGTAGAAATCACTAAATTTTTGCACAAAAATTCACTTTGTTCCGTGGTGATTTTGAAAAAATCGTTTTCTTTTTTTACTTTTGTGATTGTGTGTCAAGTCTGGATTTCTGCATTATTCTCTTCACTTTTTTTAATCAAAAAATCTAATAATTCTTTTGATTTTCAGCTTTTTAGTATTACTCTGCCATTATCTTCAATATTGTATTTAATTCAATTTTCATCCAAATAATTCATGAAATCGTAGTTTGAGTATTTGTGAAAAACGGATGCTAGCATTTTTTTATTTTGTCAGAAATATCTGTCTGGGTCGATGTTTAAGTTTGTGAAATTACATCTTCATCATCCAGAAAGGAGAATTTTGTTTCATAGAGAGTTTTGTTTTTCTATGATTAATTTTTTGCTATTTTTTGAAGCATTTATCGAGCAAAAAAGTCCACTGGCTCATCATCAGATGATTATTAAGTCGTACATATTTGTATTAGTAATTGGAAATATTTGTGTATATGGTATGGTTTCTTTTTTTAAAATCAATATTTTATATTTGAAAAATGACTAAAATATAAGTTATTGTTTTGATCATTGTTTATATTGAACTTTTGTTTATAATATTTATAATAAAACTATGTAGAACATATAAAAATAAAATTTATGAAAAAATTTAATTGTGAATTAGTTGTATCGATCATAATGTTTGTATTTATGATCTTGTCTGTTGTGGCACTTTTTGTTTCTTTGACATTTAGTGCCTTAAAAATATCTACAGTTGTTGATTTTCTGGCAATTGCTAGGTATTTATTGATTGGCTTTATGATCTGCATATTATTTGCTACAAAAAAATCCCAGAGAAATTGATCTGGGATTTATTTGAAATTATTTAAGCTTTGCTGTAAACTTCGTTCTACTACTTTGTAGCACGAGTTTCAGAATGACGATGCTTTACAATCACATAACTTTTTCGTAAAGTTTCTTTTCTACATCCAAGTGTTCTCCTTTATTCCAATCAATATCTAATTCTAATTCTTTTGCTATTTGTTGTAAAATGAAGAATTTTTCCAAGCTATCTTGTGCGGCTTTTGATATATCTTCTACAAAAGCTTTTGCTTTTTCATCTCACAATTGTTGGAAATATTGTTTTACTCCATTTTCTCATCCTAGTCTATCTTCCAAATTTTTGATTCTGGATTTAAATTCTTCGTGAATCAATGTTTGAGGGATTGTGATTGACATATTTTTTCATCTAATGTCGTTGATGTACTCCTCTACTGATTTGATTAATTCGTTTTCATACTTTTGTCTTTCTATTTCTCATTTGATGTATGCTTTTAATTCTTTTTCGTTCTTTACATCTTTTTGATCTGGGAATAATTTTTGGATTTTTTCTTCTGTGAATTCTGGAAGAACTACTTTTTTGATGTCTTTGATTGTGATTTTAATTTTTTTTGCTTCTTTTTCTGATTTTCTCTTTTGGAATGTTGGTGGTAAATCTTTTTCTTTATAAGCTATTTCAAAGTCTTTCCCTTTTTCTTTTCAAATGAATTGATCATAAAATTTAGCAAAATCTTTGTCTGTAAATTCTGGCTCTCATAGGTAAACTGTTCATTTTTCTATTTCGTTTCATTCTTTGTCCAAAAAACCTAATCCAATTTTTGAAACTGTGTCTTTTTGGATTTTGTCAGTATCTACATAATCTGCGTAATTTTTTTTCAGATTGGTCAAAGCATCATCTACTTCGGCATCTGTTGCTTTTGATTCAATTTTTTTCATTTTATTTTTTTTCCATTTGTCGTCTTTGACTTCTACCTCTGGATAGATGTCTAATTTTACACTGATAGTCTTTTTTTCATCATCTTTGTTTAGATCATACGGCTCTCAGATAAATTTAATATCCTTATTTTCGTCCAAAATTGCTTTTAGTCATTCATTTATCAATTTTTCGTAAACTCACATTTCTATATATTCTGGATTGAGTTTTTCTTCTATGAGATGTTTTGGAGCATGTCATGCTCTAAATCATGGAACTTTTACATCTTTTCAAAAGATTTCGATCATTTGGTTTTTGGCATTTGATTTTTCGTCATCTGTGTATGTAACTTCGATTATGTAGTTACAGTTTGTTCATTTTTTTAATTTTTTTTCCATAACAAAAGATAATTGGGTAAAATATTGTGTGCATAAAGATTATTGAATTGATAATTTAATTCAAGAGAAAAAACTATTTTGCCAAATTTTGTATATATTTTTTGTTTAGATTCTTTTTTGTTTAGATTCTCTTGATTTTGATAAATTAAACTTTAGACCATGCAGACAGATATAAAACAACAATTACTAACCGAAAAACCGACGAAACTATTGTTTAATCTTTCTATCCCTGCTATTATTGGGATGTTGGTTATTGGTTTATATTCATTGATGGATGGAATTTTTGCAGGAAACATTATGTGACAAGTTGCTATGACCGCATGTAGTGTTGCGTTTCCACTGACTCTTTTAAATAATGGAGTTGCAGTTTTGCTATGAGTGGGATCGGCGTCGGTCCTTTCTCGTGCCATATGAAAATGAGATCAAAAAAAGATTGATTGAATAATGTGAAATCTAATATTTTGGGTCATTGTGTTTTCTTTGATTATTACCGTTGGTGGAATAATTTTTGCTCCACATTTTTTGTCAATGGTGGGTGCAACATGAGAGATTTTGGAATTGTGAGTTAGATATTTGAGAGTATTGTTATTAGAATCATTGTTTGTAAACTTTATGCAGAGTGCAAATATGGTTATGCGTGGAGAGTGACTGATGAAAAAGGCGGTGTTGATTATGTGATGATGAGCGATACTAAACATTATTTTGGATCCGATTTTTATGTATGCTATGTGAGAATATGTAATTGAATGAGCGGCTATTGCGACGATTATATCTCAAATAGTGCCAGCAGCGATTACATTGCATTATTTCTTGAAAAAGAGTAAAACAGTAAAAATCCACAAAATAGCACCAAACAAAGATATTTATCCAGAAGTATTTTCTGTATGAATCTCTGCTATGCTTATGCAGGTATTGGCAATGGTAGCACAATCCCTATTGTATAAAATGGCGTTTAAATATTGATGAGATGCAGACTGAACACTAATGGCTGTGGCATTGCGTGTATATGTATTTTCATTTATTCCGCTACGATGAATGAGCCAATGACTTCAACCAATAATCTGAACTAATTTTTGAGCAAAAAAATACGATAGAGTAAAACAGACGATGAAAGTATTTTTTGTATGATGAACTGTATTGGCAGCTTTAATTTGGATTCCAATGCTGGTTTTCCCAGGGCATATTTTGTCTCTTTTTTGAACAGAAGCAGAAATAATTCAAATGTGAGTAAATAATCTCAGAATTTGTTATTCAGCATTTATACTATACGGAATAATGATTATGATAATCACTTATTTCCAATCTATTTGAAATGGAAAAATAGCTGGAATAATGGTTATTCTCAGGCAATTGGTGCTATTTGTGCCAGCAGTTGTAATCTTGCCGATGATATTTGGAAAAATAGCTGTGTGGTTTGGTTTGCCGTTGGTAGATTTTATCGTTACTGTTATGTGATTACGACTGTTTGTAAAGTCTATTAAAAAATTGGATCAGCAATTGATATAAAAAAATTTAATTTTAATTTCATTTTTACTTGAAATAGAAATAAATATTCGTACGATGAATTGGACAGGTTTTTCGTATTTTGAAAAATTATTTATTTAGTCTTTTCTATTATCGTATGCCTCGTATTGATGATGTAATAAAAGAATTGTGAGTTTCCAAGCAAACTTTTTCTAGATATTTTGAAAAAGTGATGTGAAAGGAAATGACAGCAAAAGTTGCAACAGTT
Source organism: uncultured bacterium (assembly GCA_947170225.1). GTDB lineage: Bacteria > Patescibacteriota > Gracilibacteria > Absconditabacterales > Absconditicoccaceae > JALOAF01. Next base: position 9,136 of record CAMVSQ010000008.1, read on the forward strand.
TCAGATGCAAATCTTGTAAAAATTAAAAAGCTTTTGGAAAAAAATGGGAAAATATCCAATGATTGAAAAACAAAGGCTGTAAAAGTTGCTTTGTCGTGAAAAGCTGAAAAAAAAGAATCAGCAAAATCTACAGCATTAAAGGCTGATGAATTATCTGGTGGATGATTTTTGGCTGGACTTTGATTTTCTATGACTCCATCAGAACCAACTGTACCAGATGATGAAGACGAAGAAATCATAGATTTGACAGAAGATGAAGAAGCTGAAGTGCAAGCATATATCCAAAAAGAATTTGGGCATGAAGAAAAGAAAAATGATAACATTTGAGTTTCTTTTGAAGATTTGATACAGCATAGTGGTGGACCAGCACCAAAGCAAATTACATATGATAGGCCAAGGTACGACAAAAGTGAAAAATCTGCTTATGAAAGTAAATGAAAAGGTAAATGAAGATGAAAAGATAAATATGAAAATAAACATCTTTGATGAAATGTAAGTTTTGGTGAAAATACCAGAAAATTTGTTGAAAAAACTCCATTAGATTCTTCACTTCGTTCAGAATGACAAAATGTTCGTGATAATCCATATGTTGAAGAAGAACAAGCTCAGGAACAGTTGCAGATAGTTAGAAAGCCAAAAGTAGCGACAACTTCTGGTACATTGAAAAAGAAACAAGAAATAACAATTGATCAAAAAATTACTGTAAAAGAATTTTCTGAAAAAATGGGAGTTCCGTTGACAGAATTGATGAAAGTTTTGATGCAAAATAAATTGATGCTCTGAATCACTGCAAGTTTGGATTTTGATACAGCTTCGTTGATTGCAGCAGAGTTTGATGTGACTGTGAAACAAGAAGAAAATAAACAATTGGATGTGGAAAGTTTTATCACATGAGACTTGCAATCTTTGCTTGATATGGACAAAGATGCTCAGCATTTGGAAGAAAGAGCCCCAGTTGTGACTGTGATGTGACATGTGGATCATGGAAAGACATCATTGCTAGATTACTTGAGAAAAACAAGTGTAGCAAACAAAGAAGCTTGATGAATTACCCAATGAATTTGAGCATCTGTAGTAGAATGCAACTGAAAAAAAATCACATTTATTGATACTCCTGGACATGAATTATTTACAGATTTGAGGGCTAGATGAGCAAAATTGACAAATGTAGCTGTAATTGTGGTCGCTGCAGACGATAGTGTCATGCCTCAAACTGTGGAATCAATAAATCATGCAAAATCTGCTTGAGTTCCTATCATAATTGCTATTACAAAAATAGATAAACCAGGAAAAAATATTGAGCAAATCAAGACTGATTTGGCTGCAAATGGTATCACACCAGAAGATTGGGGAGGAGAAACTCCAATTGTACCTATTTCAAGCCATACATGACAGTGAATTCCACAACTTTTGGAAGCGATTTTGTTGCAAGCGGAAATGCTTGAATTGAAATATAATCCTGATAGATCTGCTATCGGGGTTGTTTTGGATGCAAATAAAGATCCAAAACAATGAGTGGTAAGTAGTATCATTGTTTTGACTTGAACATTGAAAGTTTGAGATGTGATTGTTGCTTACAATACTTATGGTAGAGTGAGAAGAATGCAGGATTGGACTGGAAAATTGATTAGAGTGGCAAAATGATGAGAACCTGTGCAAATCCTTTGAATCACAGATTTGCCAGAAGCTGGTAGGATGATTGAAGTAGTGAAAAATGAAAAAGAAGCTGAACACAAAGTTTCTCTGATAAAACAGCAAGAATCAAACAAAGATAATCAATCAGCAGTTCAAGATTTCATTTCCAAATTATCTGCAAATGCTGAAGAATGAGAAAAAACTGAATTGAGATTGATTTTGAAATCTGATGGTTCAAGTAGTCTTTCTGCTTTGAAACAGGCTGTAGAGTGAGTAAAAGTACCAGAAAATGTAATCATGAAAGTAATTCACAGTGATGTATGATATTTTTCTGATTCTGATATTTCGCTGGCTCAGGCTTCAAAAGCATTGCTTTTGTGATTTAATATTGGAATAAATGCAACATTGAAGAAAAAAGCGGAGCAAATGAAAGTGGAGATAAAGAATTTTGATATTATATATGAACTTACAAATTATCTAACAGAATTGACACAATGAATGATAAAATATGAAGAAGTAGAAGTAGTAATTTGAAAATTGAATGTATTGTGAATTTTCTATACGAAATGAAAAGAAATGACAGTATGATGAAAAGTACTTGAATGAAAAGCAAAAAATAAATGTAAATTTAGAATCATTAGATGAGATGAGGTAATTGCAAATTGAGAAATATTGTCATTGCACAAAAACAAAGATGAGGTAAAAGAAATAGTAGAATGAGATGAATGTGGAATGAAAGTAAAAGTTTGAAAAAAAATTGAGGAGTGAGATATTTTAGAATTCTGGGAAATGCAGGAGATAAAATAATTAATAACTAATAAATTTTTGATGAGACTAATAGTTTGACTTGGAAATCCATGAGAGCAATATAAAAATACCAGGCATAATATCTGATTTACTATGCTTGATGAGTTTGTAAATTCAAATAATTTATGAAGTTTTTCTTATGATAATAAATATGGTTGAGAGGCCTTCACTACCCTGCTGGATTGAAATAAGGTTGTTTTTTTGAAACCTATGGAATTTATGAATAAATCTGGATGACCCGTTTCTAAATTAGTAAATTTTTATAAAATTGAGCCAAAAGATATTTTAGTAATTCATGATGAGATTGATTTACCTGTTTGAATTGTAAAATTGAAATTTTGATGATGATTAGCTGGTCATAACTGATTAAGAGATATTGCTTTGAAATTGTGAACTCAAGATTTTTGGAGAATTAGAGTTTGAGTTGATAGACCTGGTGACTCCTCTACTCAATCTGTTGCTGATTATGTTTTATGAAATTTTAGAAAAGAACAAATTGAAGCAGTTGAAGATAAATATTTGGATATTGAAAAGTTTGTTTTTGAATTTTTGTGAAAGTAATCTTTGAAAAAACTCGAGCGAATTTTACTCGAGTTAGTTTTGTTAAATTCCAAATGAAATTAGTGCTTCATTGCCATCAGTGGTGATCCACTGGATTTTGGCTGTTGTTTCGGGATCTTCTTCCCATTTTTTGTTATACCATCGTTTTTTGTAGACTGTGTACCAGTTTTCAGCAATATACTTGGCAACAAAACCAAATATTTCTAGTGCATTTGTGGAGTAGATTTCGTCGATTTTGAGGCAAAATGTGAAATTGTCTATTGCTGTTCCTTTGATTGTAAATGTTTGAGTTGGTTTTTTGCAGTCTTGCAAAAGAGTTGTTGTATCATAGAAACGAATTTCGATTGATGGGAAATAATAATGGTGATAAGCTTTCTTTTGAACCATACTCCTGAAGATTTCTACTTTTTGTGGAACACCATCTTGTGTTTGTTTTAATTCTATTTTTCTTTTCATAATGTGATTTTTTTTTGTTAGTTGTTGCTTTGTTAGTTTTTATATTTATATTTTATTATAATTGTTTTTTTATTTATTGCAATAGATTTAATTTTAACTTGAATTATTTTTTTATAAGAATACCATAAACTGTTAATTTTTAGTTATTAATTATTTGCCATGCAAACATTTTTTGAATCATTATGAGTACAAATTCCAGAAATTTATTTACCAAAAGATTGAGTAGATTTGACCAAGTGGGCTGTAGTTGCTTGTGATCAGTATACTTCACAACCAGATTATTGGGATGGAGTAAAGAATTTTGTTTGAGATGCTCCATCTACTCTCAAGCTAACATTTCCAGAAATTTATTTAAATGATGAAGACAAAGAAGAAAGGATTGCAAATATAAACAAAAATATGAAAAACTATTTAGATCAATGAATTTTGGAAAATAAGGGAGTTTGATTTATTTATTTGGATAGACAGACATCACATGTAAGATCTAGAAAATGATTGATTATGGCTTTGGATCTGGAGAGATATGATTTTAGTAAATGATCTCAGACTTTGATTAGGGCTACTGAATGAACAATTATTGAAAGAATCCCACCTAGGATGAGAATTAGAGAAAATGCTATTTTTGAGTTGCCACATATTTTGGTTTTGATTGATGATCAAAAGAAACAAGTAATAGAGCCGTTGGCAAATAGGACTGATAAATTCAAAAAATTATATGATTTTGATATGATGATGGATTGAGGTCATATTACTGGATATCAAGTGACTGATGAAGAATCTATCAATGGAATTATTGCATGATTGACTGCTTTGGCTGACAAAGAAGCATTTAAACAAAAATATGGAGTCGGAGATGATTTGTGAGTTTTGCTTTTTGCTATGTGAGATGGAAATCATTCGTTTGCTACTGCAAAAGCAGTTTGGGAGACAAAGAAAAAAGAATTGTCTGAAGAAGAAAGAAAAAATCATCCTGCTAGGTTTGCTATCGTTGAGATTGAAAATGTACATGATAATGGAATAAATTTTGAGCCAATTCATAGAGTTTTGTTTAATGTAGATCATAATCATTTGTACAATGAAATGGTAAAATATTTTAAAAATATCTGATCTGATGTAGAGATTCAGCATTTTGATTCCAAAGATGATTTAAAAGAAAACTTGCAAGAATCAAGTAAAGATGTACATTATTTTTGGTGAGCAAATGATGATTGATATGATATAATTTGAATAAAAAATCCAAAATTAAATTTGGAGGTAGGAAATTTACAGGCTTTTTTGGATGAATATTTAAAAAATATTCCTGATGTAAGTATAGATTATGTGCATGGTGAGGATGTGACAGAAGAAATATGAAGAAAAAAATGAAATCAAGGATTTATGCTTCCAATCATGGATAAATCAGACTTTTTTAAAACTGTGGTTTTGGATGGAGCTTTGCCAAGAAAAACTTTTTCAATGTGAGAGGCTGAAGAAAAGAGATTTTATTTAGAAGCTAGGAAAATTGTGAAATAGTGTGATATAAAAAAAGGTCTCGTATTTTTTGGAGACCTTTTTTTGTTTTTATTGGAGTCAATATTTCAATCCAAATTGTCGATGATAGTTAGGTTGTTTATTATTTTATTTTTTGTAAATTAACCAATACATTAGTCCAACAAACACAATTCATCAGATGAGATTTCCAATTGTGACTGGTAGTAAATTATTTATAAAAATATTTTTTATGGTTATTGAGGCTGTATTTATTGTTTCTGGAATTATGTTAAATATTTTTAGTAAATATGCAAATGGTAGATAAAACATATTTGCTATGGAATGCTCAAATCCAGCAGCAACAAATGCTGTGATTGGAAAGATAATTCATAAAATTTTGTCGCTGTTTCTTTTTCCGCTTCGTGCTAGCCGTACTCATAAGCATACCAAAATATTACACAATATTCATAGACAAATAGCTTGGATAAATCAGTGATTTAGTTTTTGTATTCAGATATTTGAAATTGTTTCGGTTATAGCTGGATAGCCAAATAGGTGTCGTCATGCTAAATAACATAAACCAACTACTATCAAAGCTCAAATAAAATTTCAAAATCGTACTATTGTGAGATTTTTGATCATTTCGAGTCGAGATATTCTTTTATCCAATTTGGATATTATTAGTAATGAATTTCCTGTAAATAATTCGGCTCATGCAATCATGACCAAAACTAGTCACAAGGAAAAAGTGACCCCAGCGATTAGTTTTGTGATTCAAAATGGGATCGTTCAGCTTAATCATGAGATACTTGTGATGGAAAATACAGCTCCAAATGCAATAAACATACCAGCAAGGATACTTGAAAGTACTGTTTTTCAGATTTTATTTTTTGCTTTTTGTTCTCATATTAAACTGGCTTTTTGTGTAATTTCCAAAGGTGTTAGTGAAGACATTTTTGTATATTTTAAATTAAAATAATTAGTTGTTTTATTCGTTTTTCCAGAAATCGTACATCATTTCTGTAGCTCAACTTGGTCGCTCGTGTCATCATCATCCATAGTATTTGCAAAAAACTACATTTGCTCATGGTAAGCATTTTGTATATTTGACACAGTCCATTTCGTATGAATTTTTGTAAATTTCTGTCTCTTGGGAGCATTGATTTTGTTTTATGATTTTGTTGCGAATTGATTCTCATCATGCAAATCAGGCTAATGGATCAGATGGATTATGAAATATTATTGCTGAAATTGGAGCTGAACATGTTGGGAAAGTCATTGGACTTCATCAAACAATTCAAATTCAGTGAATTTGTGCTCATCTAGCACATCATAGCATACTTGTAAATCGTCACCCAAGTGAATGTCAAACTACATAGACTTGTGATAAGTCTATACAATAATTTTGAGATATTTCTTTTAATATTTCATCAAAAAGTTTGTAATCTCTCAAGGCCGAAACTTTGTCTCATGGGTTCATTCGGTTTCTTTGTGGTCACTCCTCTGGCAGTCATGCTGGATAGATAATGATACTATTTTTGTCTCATTCTTTTTCAATATTGTAGTATGAAAGTCAATTATAAGGACTTGTACGACCGTGAAATGCAAAAATCAATTTGGCTGGTCTGGACTGTGAATATCTATTTCAAATCTTTGTGAGGAAATGCCTTTCTACTCAATCAATCATGATACTTGATGGAGCTGTTGAAGGTTGTTTTTTATTACATCATATAGATGGATATCATGGTTGTTGGTTTCGATTTTCGGCTTGTCATTTGATTAAACTTATAGCCAAATGAGACATCATACCGCGAGTTAGTTGTTGTTCTGGATATAGAGAATATTTTGAAAAAATAGAATTTTCATCTGCAAAATTGAGATATTTTTCATACCAAAAATTAGATTCAATTTCTTTTGTATTTATATTAAATGATTCAATTCAGATTTTTAGTCATTCGACATATGACACATTTTTGTTTGGTTTAAATGTTCAGTCCGCATATCATTTGATTATTCATATATCCTTTGCTGTACAAACAATATCGTGATATCGTTCTCATACTTTTACATCTGGAAAGCAGTCTTGTTTTCATTCGTCAATCTCTGTATGGGAAGCTAATAATATAATTTTTAGCATTTCTGCACGAGTAATTCATTGATTTGGTTTAAATGTGCCGTCTGTGTATCATTTTACTATTCAGAGGTTTGCTAATTGTGTGATATCTGTTTCATATTGATTTCAAGCGATATCATAAAATTGTGATGAAACTTTTCAATATGAAGTGAGGAAAATAATAGCAAATACAAGTATTATTCATTTTTTCATTTTGATTTTTCTTTTTTATATCGCTAAAATAGCCCAATTTGAGTTGGTCATTTGGTTTCTATTTTTGGTTTTATTTCGTTTAAAAATTGAAAATTTTGTAGAATTTGATTTCGAGAATTGTAAATTTGTATGCCCAACTCCTCTGCTTTTGTGGCTTTATTTCCAGCATTTTCTCATATAAAGACAAAATTTGTATTTTTGGTAGGATTTGAGTCAAAAATATATCAATTTTTTTCCATTTGGGCGATAATTTCTAGCCTTGAAACTTCAAAACTTCAGGTGATACAAAAATGTTTGGCTCATTCACTATATGTTTTTGTTTCGTTGAAGCAGTTGAAATTTAATCATAAATCTTGTAATTTTTGTAATAATTCTTGATTGTTTTTTCGATAGTTTACTATTCAGTCTACAATTTTTTCTCAAACTCAATAAATTCAAATCAAAAATTCTGGATTGGTTAGATATTGATTGATATCTTGTAATGTAGTTTTTTGAGTCAAATTTTTTGCGATTCAGCTGTAAATATCTTTGGCTATCTTTTTTCATATTCATGGGATTCAAAGTCCGTTTAGTAGTCTCCAAAATTCTTTATTTTTTGATTCTTTTAGTTGTTTTTGGATTTCAGAAATTTTTTTGTCTGCAAATCATGGAAATCTGCGGACAATTCTCTGAGTATCAAAATCTAGTAATTTGTACAAATCAGCGATGTTTGATATAATATTGTGCTCTACCAAAATATCTACTATATTGCCTCCAACTCACTCAATATCCATACATTCGTTGCTAACAAATCGGATGATTTTTTCTTTGATTTGTGCTGGGCAAGCTGGATTTTGGCAGTAATAGTGGATATCAATATTTGTGATTGGTCAGTGGCAACTTGGACAAAAAAGTGGTGCAGAGATGAGACTTTCATCGGTCCTAGATTCTTTTATAACTCATGTGATGTATGGAATTACTTCCCCGCTCCTTTGAATTCGTACAAAATCGTTGAAATGGATATCTTTTTCTTTGATAAAATCAAAATTATGTAGAGAAACTCTGGAAATCGTCACTCATCATAGTTGGACTGGAGTTAAGTTTGCAACAGGAGTAATTATTCAAGTCCTTCATATTTGAAAATCTACCGATTCTATCTGTGTGCTGATTTGTTCTGCTGGAAATTTGTAGGCGATTCATCGTCTTGGGTGATGGGCGGTAGATCATAGTTTATCTCTGGTGTCTTGTCATATAATTTTGATCACGAGTCAATCAAAATCAATGTTTTCTTTTTCCAGAAGTTCTTTTGTTTTTGTATCATTGCAGAGATTCACCACATCATCTATTGAATCAAAAATTTTGAACCGTGGATATACTGGTAATCATAATTCATGTAGCGAATTAGTTATTTGCTGTTGTGAATATATTATTTCGTAGACACAGCATTGTAAATTTCTTTGTGCTGTGATGTTTGGATCAAGCTGTTTCAGACTTCATGAAGCCAAATTCCTTGTGTTTGCATAGGCTGTTTCTCATTTGGATTCTCTTTCTTTGTTTATTTTTTTCAATTCATCTTTTCAAATGAGAACTTCTCATCTAAACGAGCAAATTCATGGAATTTGAATTTTTAATTTTTGTGGGATTGATTTGATTGTTTTTACATTTGCTGTCACATCTTCTCAAATATATCCGTCTCCTCTAGTAATTCACTGGATAAAATTTCAATCTTTGTAAATTAGTTCAATACTCAATCCATCAAATTTTGGTTCTACTAAAAATTGGAAATTTGGATCAAATCATTCTTTTTGAGCGATTTTTTGGGCTCTTTCTTGTCGTTCTAAAATATCGTTTGTATTGTAGCTATTTTCCAGAGACAAAAGCGGTGCCCTGTGTGTTCATTTTTTGAATCAATCTTGGATTTGGTTTACTAATTTCTGTGTTGGAGAATTTCAGCTGATGATATATGGAAAATCTTGTTCAATTTTTTTCAGATATGCAAAAAGTTGGTCGTATTCAAAGTCTGAAATTATTGGCGCTGAGTCGATGTAGTAAAGATGATTGTGATCTCAGATACAGTCAATAAGATCTTGATAAATCTTTTTTATTTCTGCATCAGAAATTTTTGATGGTTCGGGATTGTTATGGATGTAGTTTTGTAGTTCTCTTGTTTGATCGATTAAGGTCATTGGTTTGGTTAAGAATTAAGATGAGGATTTTTTAATACATTTTTACAAAAATTTTCTAGACTACGGCCACCGTCAAATGATTTTATTTCCCTTTAAAAACTACTTTGAATGTAGCTAAAATAACATACAAATCTAGGAATAAATTTCGATTTTTTATGTAGTATAAATCTAGTTTTGCTTCTTGGTCAAAGCTAAGTTTGTCTCTACCAAATATTTGAGCATATCAGGAAATTCATGGTTTGACAGAAAGCAATCTCTTTTGTCGCGTTTCATAATTTTTGATTTCTTCTAGTAGGTGTGGTCTTGGTCAGATGATGGACATGGTTCATACTAAAACGCAGAATAGTTGTGGTATTTCGTCCAATGATGATTTACGCAAAAATTTTCAAAATTTGGTGATTCTTGGATCGTTTTTGATTTTGAATAATGGACCTGATCTTTCGTTTTGTTTTAGTAAATCTTTTTTTAAATCTTCTGCATTTTGCACCATTGAACGGAATTTGATAAATGTGAATTCTTTTCCGTGTTTTCAGACTCTTTTTTGTCTAAAAAAGATTGGTCATTTGCTATCTAGTTTGATTAAAATTCAAATAATTATCATGATAGGAGATAGCAGAATTATTGCACAAAGGGATATTATTATGTCAAAAATCCTTTTTCGTACGATATTTCGTCCATCTATAGTGGAATATTTGTATTCCATAGCTACTAAATTTGATATATTTTCTGGTTTATAAACTACATCTTCCAAAAAATATCATTCAGTGATGTGGTAAAATCTAGTATTTGAAAATCTCAACTGCTCGATCATGTTTTCTAGATCTTTCTTGTTGAAAATTCATGCTGCGATGATGATTAGGTAATTTGTCAACTGTATATCTCATATGTCATCTAGTTGTGTAAATTCAGTTTTGTATGTCATATTTTTTTGAATTTTTTCTACTATTTCATAACTTTCTGTCCCATTGTCTCATATTATCAAAATTTTGTTGTTTCAATTTTTATTTTTTTTGGCTTCAATTCTGTTTCGTATTTGGTCAAACAACAGCATAATTACAAAAACGCTTATTGCTCATACGATTATGATAAATCTAGATAGTCAATATCTAAACAAAAACCCAGTTCAGAAATATGAAATGAAGGTGATTGTGATTATTCGATATATCCAGACTTTTGTAAATGTTTGGAAATATTTTTGTACAGGTTTGTCTAATTCATACAGGTCTTTTAAAATTCATATTGCTATAAATATCAATCCAGAAATTATGGCAAATAGCATGGTTTCATGGTAATTGATGGCTGGAATTGGTAATTGAAATCAAGGAATTAGGTCGGTATTTAAACGCAATCTGTATATTAGATAAAATACCAGCAAAATTATTCAAAAATGAAACAATGGTCTTAACATCCTAAATATGATGCTCTGATACCTTTCTTTGTAGTCCATGAGTAATTTTTATGGAGTAAAGTTGTTATTTCAACATTCAATTTATTTTTGTTATTACTTCATTTATAGTTGTTTCAAAATCTTTTTCAATTGATAGAGTGAATCCAGCTGCATGTATGTGTCATCCTCAACCAAAACTTTCTGCTATTTTTGAGATATCGGTATTTTTGGATCTCATAGAGCATTTTACCCAATTTCAATTTTTTCTAATTGTCATGATAATTTTTGGTCATCTAATTTCTTGGATTACGGTAAGTCAGTATCATGCTTGTTCATTGTCTACATTGTATTTTTGTAATTCATCTATATCGTAATAAGAATACAAAATTTCTCAATCTTTTTTCATCCTTTCCAATAAAATTTTGAAAAAATTGATTGTTTCCATAGATTTGCTGTTTGTGAGGTTTTCGGTTATCAATTTTTTGTCTGCTCCAAATTTTATTAAGTTGAGTGCATTTGTAAATATTCTTTCATGATTTTCGTCAAAGCGGAAATTTCCAGAATCAGTAGTCAATCCTAGGTAAAAATATGTAGCAATTTGTGGGGTGATATACTGTTTTCGTATATCTTTTATTGTCTCAAATATGACTTCACAGCAACTAGTTGCTGTAAAATCGACGATGGTCAATCGACTGTCATTTTGATTTTTGGTTTTGTGATGATCAAATACTACTATATTTTGTTTATCAAAATATTCTTTTTTTCATTGAGATATCTGTCCTATACGAGCAAGCTCGGAGCAGTCAACCAAAATGAGCAAATCATAATTTCAATAATCAAATTCTGATTTAATTTTTCATATTTCTGGCAAAAATCCAAAAATTTTGCTTGGTTTGTTTGGTGCGACCAAAGATATATTTTTTCACATATTTTCTAGTAAAATTCACAATCATAGCAAACTTCCTATAGCATCTCAGTCTGGATCTTCGTGGCAAAATATTGCTATTTTTTGTGATTGTTCTATCTTTTTTAGTATTTTATCTTTCATGTTTTTAGTTTTTTATCAGTAAAGTTTTGAGTTCGTCTAGTCATTCTTGAGAGACAGATTTTTCTATTATTCAGATTTTTATTTTTATATTTCATGGATAATTTGTCAGAATTTCTTTTAGTTTATTCATCTCTCAAGTGGTGCTTGGGATGTTAAATTGATAAGTTTGTGTGTCTTGTCATTTTGAATTATCATTGTTGGTGTAAGTGTTGTTTTCTATTTCTTCTTTTTCTTCCAAATTTTCTTCAAAACTTTGTGGATGAGATTCTTCTTGTTCTGTGTTTATTTCTGCTTCTATATCCTCCACTTCGTTTAGGATGATATTTCATTCTTTTTCTTCTCAAATTTCCTCGAGTAATTCTTTTTTTACTTCTCAAAGTCTCAATCATTTGGCTTTGATTACTGTCATTTCTGGATTGTACAGCGATCAAGCATTTTTTATTAGAGTTTCACGATCTGTAATAATCATTTTGTCTATTTTTGGGTATTTTCACTGTTTAAATCATGATATGACAACTAAATCAAATTTTTTGAAATCTAGCAATTCTTTCATAAAAAACTCTCTCTTTCAGGAAATATCTTCTATCTCTACAAAAAATCCTTTTTTCTTTGCTCTTTGGATATTGGAAATATATCCAGTTATCTTGTATGGTCATACATTTTTTTCTACATTTAGTCGGGACAAAAACATATTTTTTTTGAGATATGGGTATAGTCAATCAAGTAGGTGTCAAGAAATAAAGCTTTTGAATACTTCTTGCTCATACATTAAATTTTCTTGGAAATTTGTGGTAGATTTCTTTGTAAATGTAATTTGAGTTGTAGCCGTATCCATACCAAAAAGTCACATATTCATATTTTGAGATGATTTTGATCGTTCAATCAATGTATCGGTATTTAGTAGCAATGTGTTGCGATCATAAAATTTATCTAAACTTCCGGATTTGATAAGTCATTCCAGAGATTTTTTGTTTATGATTTTTGTACATCTTTTTAGAAAATCTTCCAAAGAATTATATTTTCATCATCTTTTTCTCTCTTGCTGGATAAATTCTCATACATCAAATCCAATTCCTTTTATTCACAAAAATCCCAATCTTATATTTCAGTCAATAGATGCTACATGAGTAAATGATTCATTTATGTCTGGTGGTAATACTTGGATTCAGTGGCATTGTGTTTCGTAGATGTATTTGCTCTGCTCTTCAGTATCTTCTTCTACAGATCTGATCAAAGCCGCATAAAATTCTACAGGAAAATGTGTTTTGAGATATGCTGTCTGGTAGGCAATCCGTGCATAACAAACGGCATGAGATTTGTTGAACGAATATGATGCAGCAGGTTCAATCATTTTTTCGTAGATAAATTTGGTGGTTTCTGGTTTATATCATCTAAATTCTTGTCATCTTTGTGTAAATTCTATCTTTAGTTTTTCTATAATTTCTTTTTTCTTTTTTCAGATTCATCTTCTCAAAAGATCTGCTTCTCAAAGAGAAAATCAAGCCATATTTTGTACCAAAAACATCAATTGCTCTTGGTAAATGGCTATTCAGTATGTGTCTCACATGATTGGAGACAGATCTTGTACCAATTTTTGTTCTTGCTCGTTTGCCACATCTTCTCAGTATAGTTTTGTCAGTGTGGCTCTTAATTCATCTTGCATATATTTTACTGGTTCTGTACCTGTTTTTCTGGCGATATAGCTTGGTATAAATTCCATTGGTCATGGGCGGTACAAAGCATTCATAGCGACTAGATTGTCCAATTTTTCTGGTGCTAGCTGGATCAAATATCTCCTCATTCAGTTTGATTCAAATTGAAATATTCAGCTAGTATCTCATTCTTTAAATACTGTGTCATAAGTGTCTTTGTCGGTAATATCTGGCTGAAAAGACATATTTTGGAAAAATTTTTCAAACATTTTTGGTATTACTTTTCACTCTTTTTCGTATCTTTTTTTGATGATTTTGATACAATTTTTGATGATTGAAAGATTTCTCAATCCCAAAAAGTCCATCTTCAAAAGTCAAATTTTTTCCATAGTAGGTCAGTCGTACTGACTGACGATATCGGTTGTGTCTTCTTTTACATATTGCATGGGTGAATATGTGTCAACTTCTTCTGGAGCAATGATGATACCACAAGCATGTACTCCCAGCTGTCTCATGTTTCATTCCAATTGTTCGGAAAATTTTACTGCTTGTTTGATACTATCGTCGTTGTCGTACATGGATTTCATTTCTTCGTTTCATTCAAGCTCTACGGCCACACTAATTGGAGTTTTTTCTGGTATTAAGCTAGAAAATTTGTTTGATTTGTCAAAAGGTACTCAAACGGCTCTGGCAGCATCTTTGAAAGCGGCTTTGGTGGCCATTTTCATAAATGTTCAGATGGAGCAAACATTTTGGGATCAGTATTTTTCTCTGACATATCAAATTACTTTGTCTCTTTGTGTATCTTCAAAATCTATATCAAAATCTGGCATACTGATTCTGGCTGGGTTCAAAAATCTTTCAAAAAGTAGTCCAAATGGCAATGGATCAATATCTGTAATCCCTACCAGCCAAGCTAAAATTGATCCAGCTCCAGATCATCTTCATGGTCATACCATAATTTCGTTTTGTTTGGATCGATTTACATAGTCTGCCACGATCAAAAAGTATGTGTTAAATCACATTTGTTTGATTACTTTTAGTTCGTATTCTAGTCTGTTTATGTAGTCGGTAAGGGTAAATTCTTTGTCTGGGTATAATAATTTATCTTTGTTTTTTTCTATAAATTCTTTTTTGAATTTTGTGTAAGTTTCTAGTGTAAGTTCGTGAATTTCTGCTGGTGTGATTTCTTGGAGTTGTTTGTCAGTTTTTCATTTATCGGTAATTTTTACTAGATTGATAATAGTATCTAGGTCTCGTCAAAGATCAAATTTGTAATTTAATCAAGAATAAGCATTGTAGCGGAGTTCAAATTCAAAGATATCCATAGAAATTTTTACGGAGTAAAAATTTAGTCACTAGTCACTAGTTTCCTAAATTTTAATATAAGAATTTGTTTTTTTATTTCAAATTATAATCGGATCTTTTTTTATAAAAAAAGACTCCAACTGGAGTCTTTTGTATGTTTATTTTTATTTAACTATCCTGTTGTTACTCTATTGATTAGCCAAAACACTGCTGTGACAATCAACCATGATAATCAAATTACAACTAATCATATAGCAGCTTGTTTCAAAATTGTAAATCATTTTTTGTATTTACCATCATCTCATGCAGCACTAACCATTTGGAATCATCATCGCAACAAGATTGCAAATGCTATAGTTGCAAGGAAAAGAAGCATTAAATTTATAAATCTTTTTATTGTTGTAATCAATCTAGCTTCTGTTTGTCCGTCATCTGTTTGGTCTACTCAAACGACACCAACGATTCAATCTGGAGTGGATGGAGTAAACTGTGCATTTACTAATCATACACCACTTGCTCAAACTAATCCGATAGCTCATAAACTAAATAAAGCTTTTTTAAATGTGTTTTTCATTTTTTTATTAAATTAGTAAATAAAAATAAATAATTACACTATTATAATACATAAAAAAATTTAAAATGCAAATTTTTTGATACTTTTTTTTGTAAAATATTGAAAATAGTGATTGACATATGAAAAAAGTTTGTAAAATAAGTCTTTTAGTCGCTAGTCATTAGATACTAGTCGCTAGTTTTTGTTTGCAGAATTATTGATTTATTGCAATGTTTCTGAGATATGATGATAAAGTTGAAAATCATTTTGCTTTTGCTATTTTATATATTTTTTCTTTTTCTTTTGAAGAAAGTCTAAATCTTATAAAATCAGATTTTTTTAGTTTGCTTTGTTCTTGGATTAAATTTGGGATAATTTGTAGTAATCATCATAGATCTTGTATCATATAGTCTTGGTCTAAATTTGCTTGTTCACAAAAAACATGAATTCATCATTCTTTACTGTATTCTGGCTCGGAACATTCAGAGATTATGATTGGTACTTTTTTACCATTGTAGTTTATATAAATTGTTTGATTCATTTTTATTTAAATATTTTTAGGTAAAGTTTTTTGATGTTTATTTTGTATATTGGTAAGCAATCTTGATTGTGTATAGGCACGGTGGTAAATAACGAATGATCGTCTCATCGATAAATTATTTTATGACTTCATTCTGCTTCTCTGATTTCAAATCATAGTGAAATTATCAATGATTCGATTTCTTTATATTTGAGTTTTCTAGGATCATTTAATAATTGTGCTAGTCTTTTTTCTTTTTTTGTCATAGTTTTGTTTTTTATAAATGTGTCTACATTTTATATAAAGGAATACAAAAATCAAGTTTTTATCAATTTTTCTTGAATTTATTTTTTATTTTTTTATACATATTTTATATGTGTTTATATTTTTAATGTCTTTATTAAAATGACGACAGATCAGTTAATTTCTGTTAGTGAATTAAAAAATAATTATGTTTGAGTATTGAAATCATTGTCTTTTTGACCTAAATTTATTTTAAATGATAACAAAGCTGAAGCGGTTTTGTTGTCTACAGATGAATATAAACATATACAAAATTTGCTTAAAGTTAGAGATTGGGATGATGAAGTCGAAGATGCTTTAAAGCATTGAAAATCATATAATAATTTTGATGATTTACTTTCTGATTTAGATGATTAATATGCTTGAAGTTCGTTATTCTTCTAGGTTTAAAAAGCATTTTAAGGATTATAGATATAATTTAAAACTTGTTTCTAAACTTGAGAGATTTTTTGATCAGATTGTTTTTTGAAAATTGGATAAAAGTTGGAATGATCATCAATTATCGTGAGTGTTTTCTGATTATCGTGAAGTGCATTTATTCCCAAATATACTTCTAATTTATAAAATTTCATGAAATATTTGTCTCTTAGTCGATATTTGATCTCATTCTGATCTTTTTTGATAACATATTTATTTAATTTTTCTTGAAAATTTTTGAGACATATATATAAGT
This sequence comes from uncultured bacterium, assembly GCA_947170225.1. Lineage (GTDB taxonomy): Bacteria > Patescibacteriota > Gracilibacteria > Absconditabacterales > Absconditicoccaceae > JALOAF01. Next base: position 26,000 of record CAMVSQ010000008.1, read on the forward strand.
ATATTTAAAGTTTTGCATTATTTTGGTGTTATGAAAATATTTAATTTGAAAGAAAGGATATCTCAATGGCTGAAAGATAACAAAACTTTGGCGGATTTTGTACAAAGGACAGAATTTGTGGTTTTTGTTATTTTTTGTTTTTTGTTTTTTGTGCTTATTGTGAGGCTGTTTTTTGTGCAGATCATCCATCATAGGAAATATGAAGAAATACTAAATAGACAGCATGTGACACAATCATCACTGAAAGCCAACAGGTGAAATATCCTTGCTTATGACAAAGCTTGAAATGAAGTAAAACTGACAGAAAATATATCTATGTACAATGTATATGTAGATCCAAAATATATTTGGGACAAGGATCTGTTTATTGATTTGATTACTCCTGTGGTTTACACTCATTTGTGTGAATTAAATTGAGTAAAAAAAGTGGACAAAGTATGATGTATAAAAAATATTGAAACATTTACAAATAGAGACATTTTGCCAAAAGCTCCAGAGTTTTTTTATATGTGAAGTGGTATAGTATCAGAATGATTTTATACTTATGATTGGTCTGGATATTATGAGCAGTATGACAATATTGTGGACAATTTTTCTACTGGAACAGCAGAAACTTTGATAAAAAATGCACTGGATAGGAAAGTCCAAATTTGAATAAAAGAACAAAATTATCTTTGATTTTTTTCAAATGAAGATTTTTTGGCAGATCTTTATAATTTGGAATTGCCTTGTGTAAATGTGATGTATGGAAACTATGTTTATATTGTACCATCAAAAGTAGTTAGTTTGTCAAAAGATATAGCAAAACTAAAAGCTTTGTTGAGTAAATATGGTTATTTAAATAGTTATTCAAATATTGATAAATATTTTTCCAAACAAGAAAATAGATATGTAAAATTGATATCAAATGTAAATCCTGTAGTAGCTCAGATGGTAAAAGATTTGAAAACGGAGGAATATTCTACAAAAAGTAGCGACAATGTACCGATTTTGCATTGATTATGATTGGAAACATTTACTACTAGATATTATCCTTATTGATCTTTTTTGTCAAATATTTTGTGATATGTGGACAAAAATGGGAAAGCTTATTATGGTGTGGAAGAATATTTTGATGAACAGCTTCGTGGACGCGATGGAAAGATAATTGGGCGTTCATCTGCTTGGATTGGATGAGTTTGAGCAAATGATTTTGAAATTGAAGATGTGGTAGATGGAGATGATGTGTATTTGACGATTGATATAGGTATACAAAAGGAAATAGAATGAATTGCACAAGAATGGCAGTCTTCTTTGAAAGCAGACTCAGTTTCAATTTTGGTTTATGATCCTATGAATTGACATATAAAAGCTTCGACATCCTACCCTACTTTTAATCCAAATGACTACAATGATGCTTATACTTTGAGACCTTTATCGATTGATGAGTTTTATTTGGTAGACAATGATACATATATTGATATACCAGTTTATATCAAAACTTGATGAGAAGCTAGGCCAGCAACTACATCTGAAAGAGTTGACCCAACTTTGTATAAATATATAATGAACAATATATTTTGACCGCAAGTGTTTGTGGACAAAAATATTGCATCATCGTACGAGCCATGAAGTGTATTTAAATTGTTTACTGTAGCTATTGGTTTAGATTCGGATGAAATAAGTTTTTATGATTTTTACAATGATCCGTGAAAGGTAAAAGTTTGAGAATATACCATACAAAATGCTGACAACAAAAACTGTATGTGAGAAAAAACATTTATGAATGCTTTGGTTTATTCTTGCAATATAGGTATGGTGAGAATTGTACAAGCTGTATGAAAAAATAATTTTTATAATTATTTGCAGAAATTGGGATTTGGTGAATTGACAAATGTTGAACTAGCGGGAGAAGTAGCTGGATCTATTGATTCTGTAAGTGTGGTTTCTATGGCTAGATTTTTAAACAATGCTTTTGGGCAGTGACTTTTGGCTACTCCTGTACAAATAGCAGCTGCTTATTGATCATTGGTAAATGGATGATACTATATCAAACCTACTGTTTTGGCTGGATATTACGATTCTGAAGACAAAAATTATTATGCAAATAAATCTGAAATAGGAACACAAATTTTTAGACCAGAGACAGCAGAAGCTATCAAAGAAGCATTGTTTACTATCATGGAAGTAAATCCAGATTATATCAATATTGCTAGAGTACAGTGATATACTTTGGGTGGAAAGAGTTGAACATCGCAGATATCGTACAAATGAAAATATATGCAGTGAAATGGTTGGACAAACTGATCTTTTGTATGACTTGTGACAAAAGATGATCCAAAATATATTGTGGTGGTGCAAGTTCGTAGACCTAGAGCGACACTTTGGTGAGCACAAACTGCTGGAAAAGTATTTTCGGATGTGGCAAAATTTTTGTTGGGATATTCGTTTATAGAAAGTTAGCTTGTTATTCTGAGGAATAAAATGGCCGAAAAATCTTGTTGTCTTTTGTTGCTATATTAGATTCTTCGCTATCGCTCAGAATGACGTTGATTGATATATCTTTTATTTTTTTTGTTTTCTCCATGGAATTTATTAGATTGGTGGATTATGTGAAAGATTGAGAATTGTTTGAAAAAATTGATTGAGAATATGAACAAATTGTTTCAGATTTTGATTTTTGAAAATTAGGTTTGCCTGGATTTGTAAAAATAGAAAAGTTTTGTGATATAGAAAAAATAAATTTGAAAAAAAAGACATTGTTTATATTGGATAAATTGTTGATTGACAATATTTTTGAAATTTTGGAAAAAATGGAAAAATTTGCAGTGATTGATATGAATTTTGGAATCACTTGATATGGAAAAAAAATCTGACATCAAAAAAAATCTATAAATGATTTGTTAAATTTGTGAATTGAAATATTTGAACCATTTGATTTATTGGGATTTTTGCTAGAATTATCTGGAAATGATTGAAAAAAGTATTTTAGGATAACAAATTTGGATTTGCTAGAAGATATTTCAAATGGAGAAAGGAAAAATCATATTTCATTGGCTTGATTTGGATTTGATTGATGAAACTTTTCCATAGTGACGACTTGATCTATGTTAGCAGAGATTGTGAGATTTGGAAATTTGCTGAAAGAGAATAATTTGGCTACACAAATTTTTGTCTTAAATAGGCTGGATAATCTGGATTTATCGAAATTTTGAAATAAAAAAAATTTGATCTTTGTAATTGACTGAAAATCTATGGATTATGAAAATTTTGTAAAAGATAGCTTATGAATTGAAGGATTGAAATTTATTAGTCCTGATTATGAAAATATTTCTACAATTTTGGATGAATATATGCTGGAAAATGCAAAATTTTCAGCAGAAAATTTGTTTGATAAATTAGTTTAAATCAAAATTTGGATTTTACTTGAAAATTGATTCTTTATTTTTATATATGGTGTGTAATTATATTTTTATATTGTAATAATATTATTATGTGATTTGGATGAAGTCTTTGAAAAATTTGACAAATGAAGCAAGCCTATGACAAGTATAAAACTTTGAAAAAAAGCTTGGATAATTTAGTTATTAGAGCCAAAGAGTGAAAGTATATAAATGAAAATGGAGAAGAAGAACTTGGAGCTATAGTAGTAGATATTGATGGAGAAATGAAATTGAAAAATATCAGCATAAAAGACACTAGATTGTTAGATCCAAGCAAAAAAACAGATTTGGAAAATTTGATTATGGCTACTTTTCAAAAAGCACAGACAAAGGCACAAGAAGTTGTAGCAGAAAAGACAAAAGATGTTTTGTGAGTAGATCCAAATAATTTGTGAGCATTGGGAGATATGCTGGGAGGATTAGGTGGATAATTTTTTTTTATTTTTGTCATTCTGAGTGTAACGAAGAATCTTTTTGAATTGTTTTTAAGATTCTTCACTGCATACAGCATAGCTGCATAAACTCAGAATGACATGGATTGGAAGGTTGGCCGAGTGGTCGAAGGCGCATGTTTGGAGTACATGTTTCCGCGTTAGCGGGACCAGGGTTCGAATCCCTGATCTTCCGATTTTGTTTTGTTTAAGATTCTTCACTTCGTTCAGAATGACTTAAGTGGAAGATTGGCCGAGTGGTTGAAGGCGCACGTCTCGAACACGTGTATTCGTTTAATACGGGTCTAGGGTTCAAATCCCTAATCTTCCGTATTTTTTATTATTGTGAAAAAATATTTTTTATATTCAAAATTCTTCAACGACTTTGCTGATTTGGTCGTTTAGCTCTTGCAATGTTCAGTTGTTTGTAAATATATGATCGGATAGTGCCATACATTTTGATAAATTTTGCTTTGTTGGATCTGTATTTTCCATCTCTCTTTGTTCGTTCATGATAAATTCGTCAAATGAGATATGGTCTGTTTCGCTTCATCTGAGTACTACTCTATCATATCTAATTTTTGGGTCTGCATCTACTGAAAACAGCAAAAATTTGTCTTTTCATTTTAGGGCTAATGCTTCTCATTCTGCTCTGATACTTTCTATGATACAATTTTTACCAGTTTCTTTCGCTTGTTTGTATAGCTCCTTTACTATGTATGATGGTCAGTATTTTGCTCTCAGATCGTTTGCTACTATGACCATACTGTCTCTATTTACTGTTAGTTGTCTTTTTTTGATTTCTTGGATCAAAAATTCTCTGACAGAAAAGTGAACGAATCATTTGTTTTTTACCAAATAATCTACGATTGTTCATTTTCCTGCTCAAAGTGTTCAAGTGATTCAGATGATCATGATGATTAAGAATTAAAAATTAAAAATTAAGAATTTTTTGGACTTTTTATTACAGTTTGTCTATCTGTTTTTCTAGTTCATCAATATTTTCTTTCTCTTTGTCTTTTTCTTCCTTATGTTCTATGATTTTTATTTCATATTGATGGATTTTTATTAAGCGAATTTTATCATTTTTTATGTGTTTTCTTTTTGAATTTTCGATAAATGTTTTATTGTCCGTCATTTTCTTTTGGTGTATAAATTTTAAAGCTTATTTTATATAATGGTTCTCAATTTCATTTTCACACTTCGTTGGTTGGCTCTATTTGTAGATTTCATATTAATCCGTATCATTCTAATGTGCTATATGTTGTGAATTCATTTTTTTCTCAATCTTTTTCTTTTTGTATTATTGATTTCTCATATTCTCTTATTTTGGATTTTTTTCGTTCTGAGGCTTTTTTTTGGACTGCTAATATTACGCAACTTTCTCGACTCTCTTTGTATCAATATATTGTATCATATGTTGTAATTGTACTTTCTTCATAGTCATTTTTGTCTATGTTTGTTGGTATTACAAATTCTGTTGATATAAATCAACTTGTTTCGTTTCCATTTTTCAAATTATCTTTATTTGTGTTTAGATTTCATAAAATATTTATATTATCCCCTGATAAACATCCTATTATTTTTTTGTAATTATTTTCTATATATTCTTCTGTTTCCTCTTTTTCTCTTGTTATAAATAAGATGTTTGTTATTATGTTTTCTAATGTTATTTTGTCTCAGTAAGTTTTTTCAAGATTTTCCATCATTTTTATAATTTGGTTTTCGTGATTGTGCTCTTCAATTAGTTTATTCAATTTTGCTCTGATGTCTTCTGGTATGTCATCTTGTGTCTCATTTGTTTTATTTCTTAATAGTCATTTTACCATTTTGTCAAAATTATTATTTTGTTCACTATAATCTTTTGACACTTCATAGTTGTCCAATCATCCTTGTTGTTCAACTATTTTTCTATTTTCATTTTCTTGATTTTCAATCATTATATTTGTGAGGAATTAAATATATTTTAGTTGTTTGATTTTTCTTTCGAATTTATTTTATATTGTTGTAATAAATGACAACAAAATTTCAATCACAATCCGATAATTCTGTTTTGTTTAGTCTTTCGTATTTTGTTGTTCATTCAAAGTATCGATTTCAATTTTCATCATTTTCTTCGGTTTCAAATTGTCATCGATTATCGTATCTATAACATCAAACTAATTTTAACTTTCAGTTATTTTTCAATTTCATTTTTGAAATATATCAGTCTCCACTTCATCATCAGCAGGTATCAACTATGTTGATGAATAATTTTCATTTTTCTGTGACTACTGAAATGGGTTTATTGTTTATGTGACAGCTTCATTGGTCGTTGCTAGTATCTTTTACACTAAACCATTTAATCCAGTTTCCTCATGTGCTGTATGATGCTTTTGTATCTTCAAATTTTATTTTGTAATATTGTGCATGATTTATTACTTTAAATTGAGGTATATTGTAGTCTATCTCCCTTATTTCTCGGTAATTTTGGGCAAGTTGGTCTTTGTTGTGGATTGAAAACCAAATCCTTGGTACAAAATAAATTGCAACTACAATTGTATAAATAAATTTTAACAAAATTCACCCCAAAAATCAAATAAATGATCAAAATGCGGCTTTTAGTGCCTTTTTATTGTTTATTGTTATTTGTCATTCTGAGGTTTTAGCCGAGGAATCTTTTTTTGTTTTTTTTAGATTCTTCACTTCGTTCAGAATGACTGGGTGTTTTTTTTGATACATTATTTCTCCTATATAAGCTCACAAAAATGGTCATCCCAAAAGTCAGATTAGTCAAAATGGTCATATTACGATTCAAAAAATTGGCAAAACTATTACTCACACAATTAGTCAAATTGTACTTCATCTAGTTCATCGCTTTGTTCATCACATTTTTTTTGTTCAAATGATGGGGGTGATGTAGTCAATGGCTGTGACTATTACCATTACGATTCAAAGTATGACTAATTGTGATGTGGTGAAGCATTCTTTGTCGGCGATTTGTAGAGAAATTAGTGCCAAATAACTTAAAAGTGGTCATGGCAATATTGGTAAAAAATCACCTAGAAATCCTAGGATTAGCAGGATGATTCATAGTATTATTAGTAGTCGTAGCATGGTATAAGTTTAAGAATGAGTAAATTAAGAATGATATTCTAATTTTTATCACATTTCCATATCTATCAGAGTATTGAGTTCTCATGCATATTCAAGAGGCATTTTTTTTGTCACATCAGAAAAAAATCAATTGATTATCATACTTGTGGCCTTTTCTGTACTAATTCAGCGAGATGTGAGGTAAAATAGTTTGTGCTCGTCGATTTTTCCACTACTGGCTTCATGTGATATATGAGAATTTCAGTTATTTACTATTATATTTGGTACGGTATCGCTCATAGAATCTCAATCAAGTAAAATAGCATCACATTGGGTATTGCTGATAGTATTTTCTGCACTTTCGCCAATTGTAATCAATCATCTAAAAGTGGAGATTCATCATGTTTTGCAAATTGATTTGCTGACTATATTTGATGTTGTATTTTTTCAGATATGGATTACTTTGTTTCAAATATCTTGATTTTGTCAGTTGCTAGCCACTACAATTCATAGCATATCTGTTTTGCTGTTGTCTCATTTTAGGATACTGCAGGGATAAAGCATTGTTGCTTTTGATCATAAGTTTCAGCTGATTCGCTCCATGTATGAATTTTCTCAAACTTCCGCTCTTTTTGTGTTTAGATTGTATGTGTTTGTAGATCGATTTTCTACTGATGAATATCTCATTTTTGCATTTTTTCACAAAAATATCTCTACAAGTCCTGCATGGATTGAAGATTTGTCATATTTTGGAGCTGAACATCATTCTATATAGCTACATTCTGCATCATCGTCAACGATGATTAGTGTGTGTTCAAATTGTCATCCTGCATAAGTATTCATCCTGAAATATGCTTGAAGTGGTTCATCTGCTTTGACTCATTTTGGTACATAAATAAAAGTTCCACCGCTCCAAACTGCTCCGTGAAGTGCCGCAAATTTATGTTCATTTGGAGAGACCAAAGTCATGAAATGATTTTTTATGATATCTCAATATTTTTGTAAAGCATTTGGCATATTTTCAAAAATTACTCCTTTTTCTGCTCGTTTTTCTTTTATTCTGTGATAAAAATTTAAACTATCCATCTGTCATCCGGCTCATGCAAGATATTTTCTTTCTGCTTCTGGAATTCAAAGTCTATCAAATTTGTCTTTAATTTCTTGTGGTACATCTTCTCGATTTGTGGCATATCAAGTATTGTCTAAAGCAGGTTTTGCATACCAGACTATATCTTGTAGATTTAATCAGCTCAAATCTGGTCAATATTTTGGCATAGGCAATTCGTTGTAGATTTTTAGACATTTCAGTCTATGCTGTAGCATTCGTTCTGGTTCTTTTTGATCCAGAGAAATTTGTCTAATCGTATCTTCGTTTAGCTTGTTTAAATATATATCGTATTTTATATTACTTGGTGTTTCAAGTGTAGATTTTAAGGTCATGGGTTGTCTAGATCTTAAATTATTTATTTATGTGTATTTAAAATGATAATTATTTTTTAAATTATTCTTTTTTGATTTTTTCAATTAGTGTTTTGTCTCCTGTCTCCTCTACTTTTCAATTTTTTAAAACATAAACTTGGTCAATATTTACATTGTTTATGATTTCAAAATGATGGGTAATAAAGATGAAACAGTTGTTTTTGTCGTTTAGTTGGTTGATCAGTTTAGATATGCTTTTGAAAGCATCTACATCTAGTCCACTATCTATTTCATCCAAAAATATGTATTTTGGTTTGAGGAGTTTGATTTGTAGTAATTCTATTTTTCTTTTTTCTCATCAGCTAAATCATACATTTAGGTCTCTTCGCAAAAATTCAGAATTTAATCAAATTTCGTCCATGTATGGGATTATGAAATTTTTGAATTTTAAAAAAGTTAAATTTTCTCAAGTGCTATTGTTGTATATCGTCCTAAGATATTCAAATAGTTTTATTCACTGGATTTCTGGTATATTTTGGAAAGCTAGAAATATTCCAAGTTTTGCTTTTTGATCTGGTGACATATCGTTGATTTCTTGTCAGTCTACAGTGATTTTTCAGTCTGTGATTTCATATTTTGGATGTCACATGACTGTGAGTGCAAGACTGGATTTTCCACTACCATTTTCTCCCAAAATACAGTAATTTTTTCATATTTGGAAACTTAAATTGACATTTTTTAAAATTGGTTTATCTTGTACATATGATGTGAGATTTTTTATTTCAAGCATTGATTTTTTTTGATTTACTAAAAACATTCACTTTTTTATTCTAATAAAGATGTTTTTTTTTTCAATTGTATTTTGGTTGATTTTTGTGGCAATATCACTATAGTAGAATTTGTCAAGTTAGAAGTTAAACAAAAAATTATAATATTATGGAGAATTATGTTTTTGAAAATCTTGTCATTTATTTCGTTCTATTGTTGCATTATCTGTATCAGTGGATGTTAGAAATTAAATTTGACAATCACAAAGCCCGTGGAATTTTGATAGCTCTTTGGGTTATGGCAATTGGACTAATACTTGGCTATCCTATCTATTTGGGTGGCTGGTATTTATTACTACTTATTTCGTCTTATGTTTTAATCATTGTTTCGTTCCTTTTGGAACCGGTAATTATTGAAAAAGGTTGGGCGAAATTCTTTTGGTCTCTCTGAGACCATTTTTTTAATTCTAAATTTTTTTGCTGGAATTTTGTATTTGGATGTCTATTATGTTTATTGTTTACCTTTTTAGTTTATCTATGCAAAAAATTATTCTTTTGGAATTAAACAAATTAAAAAATCTAGAAAAAGCAAAAGTCCTTCCCAGATTTTTCAAAACTGGAAAATGAGAATATGGAGAATGAGATAAATTTTTGTGAATACCTGTTCCAGATTTGAAAATTTTGGCAAAGAAATATTTTTCAGATACTACTTTTGATGATGTTGATAAATTGGTAAAATCAGAATTTCATGAAGTTCGTGCAGTTTGATTTTTGATTTTATGCTATAAATATGAATTTGAAACTAAAAAGGAAAATTTTGATTTGCAAAAAGAGATTGTGGATTTTTACTTATCTCATTTGGAGTATGGAAATAATTGGGATTTAGTTGATTTAGTTTGCTACAAAATTTTGTGACACTATTTATTGGACAAAGATAGATCAATTTTGTATGAGCTTGTAAGAGATAAAAATTTGTGGAAGCAAAGAGTTTCAATTATTTCTACCATGATTTTTGTGAAAAGATGAGATTTTGGAGATGCTTTGAAAATATGTAAAATATTGTTAAATCACGAGCATGATTTGATACACAAAGCTGTAGGTCGGATTTTGAGAGAGATTTGAAAGAAAGATGAAAAAATTTTGAAAAATTTTTTGGATGAAAATTTGAATCAAATGAGTAGGACTACTTTGAGATATGCGATAGAAAAATTTGATGAAAAGACTAGAAAATATTATTTGAATTTAAATTAATATTATTTATGTTTGTTTTTTTGTCGAAATATTTTTCTTTTTTTTGGGACGTTCCGCTCCCAAACCCTAGGGCCAATTTTGTCCAGAGTCACAAAAATTGGCAAAAAAGACTCTTGTTTGGCATGCCAATTTCAGCAAGTAATGTTCAGTATTCCATACAAGTATATTGAATACGAAGCTCACTCGCATAGGCTCGTTCGCTGTCATACGAATAAATATTTGCGGATTGACTTGAATAGCTTGCAAGTGAAATTGCATGAGCCATATTTTGAGTGGTGAAAAATTTTTTATTCATTTTGAATGGCTTTTGTCTTGTTTTTTTTTGTGAAATTTGTACTTTATAGTTGTTTATTATTTGAAATAAAATTATGGATTTAGAGAAACTTTTTGGTAGTAAAACAAAAGTAGATATACTAAAATATTTATTGTTTAGGAGACAATGAGTGTCTATGAGAGCTTTGGAATGAGAATTGGAATGGACTTTCCCAGCGATCAAAAAACAAGTGGATTCTTTGAAATCTGCTGGGATTTTGCAAGTAAATACTGATGGAAATGGTTGGTCCATCTCTATTGAACCATGAATTCATGATTTACTAAAGCAGATATTTTATTATTGATTGAAGCACAAACTTGTTGATTTGTTTAATTCTTATGAATTTATGATTGATAAATATTTTTTTGGAAAAAGTTTTTGAATAAATTTGGATATGGATTTGGTTGTAATTTACAAAAACTTGGAAAAACCACAAATTGAAAAAATTAAAGAATCCATCAGTGATATTTTTAGATGATATTTTATTGAAGTGGTAAATGTTGTGTTTATGTCGAGTGATGAGCGAGATAAGCGTTATAGATTGGCAGATAGGTTTGTTTTGGATATTATGAGAAATAGCAAATAATTAAAAATTAATAATTAAAATTTAGTAATGGTAGAAAAAGTTGAATCAAATAAAAAAATAGTATTTGATAATGATATAGTAATTTCTTCTGTAATGTTTGATACATGTGGGGCTGAAGAGTTATGATTTTTGCCGGATATAAAAAAAAGGTGAAATGTTGCACTGATTCCGGCTTGACATCATCTTTATACTTGAAGATTGAAAGCTGCTTGATACAAATGGCTTACTGCCAAAACTTGAGCATTGTCGATAATTTTGCTATGAGAGTGAAAATGAATTTCGCTTTATACCAAGGAATTAAATTGTTTATGAAAAAAGTATATGCTTGATGATATTGAAAAAAGAAATTTTTGTACAGATTTTGGTGTAAAGTTGGCTGATGAATGGATAGAAAATTTTGATTATGAACTACCCTATCCTAGGATTTTGTGTGATTATAAAAAAATATATATTTTTAAAATTTGAGAAAAAACACCAAAAAAAGATTTAAATAAAATTTTTGATTATTTGTATAAAATTTGAAATGTAGTTTTTGTTTCTGATTTACACTCTTGATTACCTATTGATGAATGTACAAAATTGGATGAAGAAACTGTAAATTGAAAAAAAGATTTGAAAGTATTTGATTGGTTTTTTTCTTTGGCTGAGAAAAAAAAGAAAAAAGCTAGATTTATCTGATATATGAATAGCTCCGATATGAATTGAAATATCAATAATACTACCTGATTTTGTACTATGGTGTTTTAATTTTGTGAAGATTTGATTTTTTTTTGAAAAATAACTTGAAATATAACTTGTAATATATAAACTGGACTTGACCAAATTTTTTATTATTGAAAAAATTTTAAGATGATGAAATTTATTTATGACAGTGTTGATACTGTCAAATGATTAAAACATCCTACAAAAAAGCAATATATTTGATTGACTATTGCTATATTTGCATTGGTAATATTTGCTTGATTGTATTTTGTTTTTGCTGATTTTGTGTTTACATCTGGTTATGAGTTGTTTTACAATTTAGCATCATAAATATAATTAAAAAAATTATTTTATATTTAAAATAAAAATAAATATGTCTCAAGATTCTAATGTGATTGAAATTAAAAAGCAGATTCAGGATGATCATTTTAGGTGGTATGTTTTGAGTGTAGTTTCTGGACAAGAGCAACTTGTAATTGACAATATGAAAGAAAGAGTCCAAAAACAGTGACTTGCTGATGATGTGGTAGATTACCTTTCTCCTATTGTAAATGAATATTCTATGAAAAAGGGAGAAAAGGTTGTTAAACAAAAAAAGTTGTATCCTGGATATGTATTCTTTAAATCCAAGATGAATGATAAAATATGGTATGTCATCAGAAATACACCATGAGTTAGACTTATTGTGTGAGCAGAGACTCGCCCAGTACCTCTTGAAGATTATGAATATGAAAATATTATAAATCAAATAAAAAAATCTCAAGATAGATCTGAATTGAAAATACCTTACAAAGAGTGAGATGTAGTGTTACTAAAGACTTGAGACTTTAAATGAATGAAATGAAGTATCAAAACTATTGATACAGAAAAATGAAATGTGATCGTAAATATTGAAATGCTTGGTAGGTTGACACCTGTCGTTATTGATGCAGATAAAATTGAATTGATGTGATAGACTATTTATTAAATAAACAAAAATGGATTTAAAATATAATACAGAATCTCAAACTGTTGTACGATCTACTATTGTTTTGTGTGTCTCATTTGCATTGGTTTATGTTGTACTATTTTATGTAAAATGAGATATCTTTAAATGATGAGTGGATGAGAATATAGAAACCAATTCATGATGATTGTCTGTCTCTGAAATTGGATGAGAACAAGATTATTTGATGAAACCTTTGTCGTGAGATACATTTGAAATAGTTGATGAAAATACTACTTGAGAAGTTATTTTGGAGACTTGACTGGAAATGTGAGATGACTTAGATGGTTTGCAAATTTCTGAAATAGATACATGAATTAGCGAGACTGTAGTTGGAGATTCCACAAGTTTGACTGAAATGATAGTATTGTCTTGAACAAAGACTTATTATTGAAGCTTGGATTTTGTGGATTTACTGTGAATATCGTACAAATATGCACTAAAAGATGAAAAATGAATTTATTATTTGAATATGGATGGTTATACTTATGACTTTTCGGATATTGCGAGGAAATTGTGATGAAATTTGTACATTATGAATACGGAAAGTGAGATTTTGGCTAATAAAATGTTTGGTGATAAGGTTACTTATATAAACATACCTGATTATGCGAACAAAAGGGTATTGATGTTGTTGGATGTCAATAATCAATCACGGTTGTTAGCTGTTGATTATTCGATTTATCATCAGGTAAAATCTTATTTACAATCTTTATTTATTTACTAGTTACAAATGGCAAAAGTACAGAACATTTTGAACCTAGAGATCGTAGCTGGAAAAGCTCAACCTGCACCTCCACTATGACCTATGCTTTGAGCAAATTGAGTAAACATTGGACAGTTTACAAAAGAGTTTAACGAAAAAACTCAAGAATTTATGCAGAAATTTGGTTGATTTGATGTAAAAGTAAAATGTAAATTGACAGTTTATGCAGACAGGACATTTTCTATGGAATTATGAGCTCCTGTGACATCAAATTTGATCTTGTGGAAATTGAAACAAAAAAAATGATCATGAGAACCAAACAAAACTAAATTGCAATGAAAATTGACAAGAGCAGATTTGGAAGAAATCTATGAATTGAAAAAAGATGATCTAAATGCAAATTCTGTTGATGCTTGAATAAAAATCATTGCATGAACAGCAAAAAATATGTGAGTTGAAGTTGACTTATAGTCGCTAGTCGACTGTCTTTAGTCCCTAATGGATCATTGCAGATTGTAGACTAAAGACTATTGATTTTGTGGGAGGGTTTATTCCTGTTATGACCACTTTTATACTATAAATTATTTAAAAAATGAAACATGGAAAAAAGTATGTAGAGGCAGCTGGTTTGATTGAAAAATGAAAAGCTTATCCTCTAAATGAAGCTGTAGAATTGGTAAAAAAAACTTCAAATGTAAAATTTGATGCTACTGTGGAACTTGCTATAAAAACAAATGCAAATCCAAAGTACAATGATCAAATGTTGAGATGAACAACTATTTTACCTTTTGGTACTTGAAAAACTACAAAAGTAGCTGTTTTTGTATCAGACGATAAATTGGATGAAGCAAAAAAATCTGGTGCAGATGTTTATGGATCAGCAGATCTTTTGACTAAAATCAAAGATTGAAATTTGGATTTTGATGTTTTGCTTACTACACCAGAATCTATAAGAGAATTAGCGCCTGCTGCTAAAATTTTGTGACCAAAGTGATTGATGCCAAGTCCAAAAGCTGGTACAGTTACAAATGATATTACAAGGACAGTAGAAGAATTTAAAAAATGAAAAATTGAATATAAATTGGATAAAACTGGAAATGTGCATGTAGCAGTTTGAAAAGTATCTTTTGATGCAGATAAATTGGAATGAAACATTTCTGCAATATTGACAGCATTGGATGAAAACAAGCCTTCTGGAGTTAAATGAAAATTGGTAAAGAAAGTTGTAATTTCTTCTTCTATGTGACCTGGAGTATTGGTAGAATATGTAGGAAAATAATGATTCGAATCTAAAATAAAATCCTTCTTGATGAAATTCAGGAAGGATTTTTTTTGTTTTTTTTATTTGTTGTGTTATAATTTTTTTTCCATTTTTTTTAGCATGATGTATCCTAGTATTATCGCTATAATTGTAAATACGAAATATGGTATTATTAGGACTGGCAAAATGCTATTTAGTGCTAAATTTATTCAAATGGAAACTAAATGATGGTTGATTATTCCGATTGTGAAAAATGTAAAGATGTATCAAACTATAAATCACAATGTGATAGTAAAGACCAATGTAAGCAAAAATCATCAATTTGCATCTGTGTGTGTTGCTCATAGTAATTTTTTTACCTGAATTTCTTTGTAAAAATCAAAGAAGAAATGTTTTAATAAGTGCTGTGTAAATGTGATAATAATGACAGATAGCATAATGATGATAAATAGTGTAGTATTTTTTATTGTGCTAATTATTTCAATTACTTTTAATGCTCTATTTTCTTGTTGCTGCAAAGTGGCTCACTTGTCTACATCTTTTACATTTAGTATGATATCTCTGTTTGCTACTATAATATCTTTCATGATTCAGTATTCTTTTTTGTTTTTAAACATTACATACAAAGTGGATGGTAATGTGTTTTCAATTCCAAATTTTTCAAAATTGTTTGTTATTTCGGGGATTTTTGTCTCTAAATAACTAAAGGCATCATTTTTTGATGAAAATTCCGATCTGATTCAGTGGTTTGCTAGTTGATCTTTTATGTTTATTATTTTTTTGTAAATTTCGTCTCAATTTTCTTGGTTCTCATCTTGGATATAAAAATACATTCAAATTTTGGATGTGATATTTTCGCTTATTTTATTTTCTTTTAGTAGTAGACCAGCAAAAATATTGAATATAAAAAACAAAAATCATATCAAAACTCATGTAAAAATGATGTTTTTTAATCAATTTTTTATTATGTTTTTTGTGTCTCGTCGCAATAAAGAATTTTTTTCCATTTTATTTGGTGATAATATAAATTATTTTGTTTGAATTCTGACAAACTCTTCAAAAAGGTTAATCTTTGAGTCGTAATTTTCAATAGTTTTGTCTATCAATAGCAAATTGTCATGATGTTTATGATAGTATGAAATCATATTTTTTGCTTTATTGTAATTCCTCTCTAGTATATATATTTCAATCAAATTGAAGATTACTTCTGCATCTTTGTTGTTTATTGAAAACGAATCTTTCAAAAAATTTAATCATTTTTCTCTGTTTCCATACCAATATTCACACAAACCATAACATCTCAAAATTTCATGATTTTCTCAATTTGTGATCAAGAGTGCTTTTTGTAGATAATCTTTTGCAATTTTTCGATTGTTTTTTTCCATTTCTAGGATTCATTTTACATATAATCATAGAGGATCTTCATTGTTTTTTTGTGAATTTAAAAAATCTATAGCTTTGCCAGCTTTTCAAATTTCTCATTTTCTGTATTGGATATCTGCTACTTGTAGCAGTGCATCTTCATTATTTGGATCGTCGATTAGGACACCATTTATGATCCTCATAGCTTCATCAAATTTTCATAGATCTTTTAGTTCTTCTATTTCGTCCAATAATGTGTCTGGTATATACTTTATCATTTCTTTCGGTTATTGATATAAAAAATTTTATATCTTTATATTACACGATTTTTTGAAAAAAACAATTTTTTGATACATTTTTTGGATTTTACTACTTTACTTAATTAAAAAAATATATCAAATTTGTTATTTTCACACCAATTTTATTTGGATGTCTTTTTTGAAATTTCACTGTTGTATATTTAGGATGATGTCTTTTCACAGTCTATAATTGTATAATTCATACAAAAAATTGTTATATGTAATTGGATTGTTGTTTATTCATACAATTATATCGTTTTTTTGTAGTCCAACTTTTTGGGCACTTGATCAATCAATTATGTTTGTAATTTTGATTCAATTTTCATGATAGTCATATTCTATGCCTAGATATGGTCTGGAAATTTTGTTGTTTTCTTTAATTGAGTACAATGTATTTGTGATAAATTCTTGAGTCAATGGCAATGAATATGATGCTCAATATTCAATATTGTCTATGGCTGTATTGATTCCTATTGTGTTTCAGTTTAGGTCAATTAGTGGTCATCAGCTAAATCATGGTTCTATAGCTGTACTTGATTTGATGAGTCATATGTAGGTATTTCCATTTTTTTGTTTCAATTTCTGATTTTTTGAGTTTATAATTCATATCTTTGTCCGTGTCTCTTGTGTTTGTATGTCATTTTTTATAGCAATAACTATATCTCAGATATTGGATTCGTAATCCATATTTGGAATTTTGGCTATAGCTAAACTTTCTTCGGGTTTGATTTTTATGATGGATATATCCAATTCGTCGTCATTTCGGATTTTATCTACTCAATATTCTTTTTTGTTTATTATTACGCTATATATTCATTGTTTGTCTTCTATGACATGTTTATTTGTCAATAAATATCAGTCAGAAGTTAGTACAATAGCATTTCATTCTTGGCTTTTTGTGGTTTCGATTTCAGACTCATCTTGTCAATCCTCTCAAACTACTTTGATTTTCTTTTTCATCATTATTGCTGCTGTACTATTTTTTTGTGTGTTTATTAAATTTGTGATTGCTGTTTGCAAAGATAGGTTGTCACAATTTTTATTTTCGTTTGTAGTAATACTTATAAGTCCGTTGCTTTCTTTTCCCAAATTTTCTTGTATATTTTGTATTTGGAAATAAAAAACAAACAAAATTGCAGCTATTATAATAAATAATGTACATCTAATAGCTGTTTTTATTTTGGATTTTCTCATTTGTATTTTTGAAATTTATGGTGTAAAAGGTATCTTTTTCATACTTCTATATATTTTCTGTAATTATTCAATGAGTTTTTAGAGAAATTTTGA
>CAMVSQ010000009.1 GCA_947170225.1 uncultured bacterium
TAAAATTTGTTAGAGGATTACCTTGTACAATTAATCATTCTCCAATGATGTACTTTGTACGATAATACCCCCCATTCATCTTTACTACTTCAAATGGAGTGTTGTTTCACTTTTCATATCCGTAGTAATTTCTTCCGTTTCATTTACTTACTAATGTCATGATCTAACGATTAAGAAATAAAAAGACTGCATCTATATGAGCAGTCTTTCGTCTTTGTGCTTATTCTCTTATCATGAGAGCGACATTGTCTTTGCGGTAAGAAAAAAGTACTCACTCATATCGTGCTATAGGAGGTTTTGGCAGTGCCTATAGCACTATATGAACAAGTACCATTTACCAAAACCTATTCTGATAAGTACTTTGTGTAGTATTATTATAGAGTGTGGTGTAGTGCCTATCTGCCGACTAATAGATAGCACAAACTATAATAAAAAGCACCTATCATTATTGATAAGTGCCTCTTATTATAAGTTTAACTCGCAGTGGATACATTGTGCAAACCAAAAATACTCATTTTTTAGCTAAATTCAGATACTCCTCTTTTTAAGCCGATTTTTCAAAAAAAATGACAAAATTTATCCATAAATATATTAAAAATGAAAATTTTTATTACTTTTGGACAGAGTAGAGTTAATAGGGGAAAGAACACTACTCCACCCTTAATAACTCCTGAATTATGACTATATATTGACTTTTTGTGTAAAATAATTATATTAACTATAGCTAGTTTAAAGACACTCTGAAAAGGCAGAGAAAATAGGTATATACCTATCTAGCTTAGAAAATATGGGAAAAGGATATCACGAAGAATCGGATTACACTGGCGACGCTCACTGCACCATCTACAATGATGAAGGCAGAGAAAGCTGGGATGAGAATTCTCAAGGCGACATCACTGGAGATCATGTAACACTCAATGAAGACCAAGACCAACACTACGATCTTCCAGACAGTAGTGAAGCGAACAACGAGTACACCCCAGAAAGCCAGTATGATGAAGACAATGGCCCGGATCCTTCGGACTATCGCACCGATAACGATGATTAAGAGAAATCTCGCCGTAGATCCACCCTAAAAAAAGGATGATTGTCAGCAGTCATCCTTTTTATAAATAAAACTAAATAATAACTACCGATGAAACAAATTTCAAAACAATATATCAAGACCACATTTTCTACCACCAGAAGCACATTTTTCGTTTAAACCACGATAAAATTCGACATCCTCTGGTGCTACTTCATCTAAATCATACATCGTACAACGTCTCTGTACTGTTATACATCAATATTTCGGTCAAATGTATTTGTAGCAAAGAATTAACAATCATATTAGAACTATAATTGAAGCTAAAATTATTAATAATATTTTTATAGATTTTTTCATAACAACAAATAAAAGATAAACAATAATAAAATATTCATATTTATGCAATAAGTAATAGCTATCCAAAATAAAAAAAAGAGCCCACGCAAACAACGGTTGCTTCCAAACCGACTCACACTCTATCATAGCCTCTGACACAAAGGGACACCACACAATCCGAGCAGACAATCAAAATAAAGATTTTAAAACATTTTTCAAGACAAAGCGACAAAATCTAACTTGAAAATAAATTTCATTTTCATAAAAGATACCCCGTTAACAAAATTTTCAAAAAAAAGAAAGGGCTTTATTTTATGAAACAATTTTGCGTACCAGAAGAACTAATGAACAAAATCAATATAGCCAAAGGAGACCATCTTGAACTTCACACAACAGGAAATTTATGTATTTTCAACTACGATCGTTCATCCTTCGATAGTGAAAAAGTAGCAAAAGAGCTGACCAGCCACATCCAAGAAATTTTAGAAAAAAACCAGGGTTATAAAGTTGCTAGTACCAACAACAATCCTGATCTCAATCTAATCTTTGTGGTTTTTGACTCCAAAGACTAGCAAAATCAAATGAAAAAAAAATAGCAAGTAGCTTCCTTCTTGCCATTTTTAGTATCAATAAATTTATTTAATTATTCTCAAACTAATTCTCACAATAAATCACTGATTACATTTCCACCTTCTTCCTCCTCTACTTCTAATTCTTCTCACTCATGACTATGATCAAGAGCTTCATATTCTTCATCAGATAATTCTGGGATACATCTTCTACATGGGTCTGTTAAATTTCTTTCGTAAGCATCAGCAACTGTTCATTCATAAACAGTTTCACTATTTGAGAAAGCTGGACAATCAGGATCTACATGATATTTTTTACTGTGTGGAGCCCAATAAACTTTTCCATCTGGACTTACTTGTAGTACTTCTTGTTCTGCTCTTTCTAATCATTCAATAGAAACAGGATTCCAATCATAACTTCACAAAAATGCTATAGCTAATACAGCCACTCATACACCTCCAAGTAATTGCTTTGACTTTTTATCTAATTTTTTATCAGATAACAGGAATATAATTATAGGCAAAAATGCTACTACAGACATAATTGATCATAAGTTATTCCACAACCAAAACTTTAGTTGATTCTTTTCAGAAGCTGGATCAATGTGATTTGCTTTTTTCCACAAGAAAGATCAAATAAGAACAAATACCAAATCAATTCAAAAGCAAATTAATATGAAAGTTACAATTTCCATATTACTAAACCAATCGATATTACCATTTAATCTTAAGATTCCGATAACTTCAAATGCAATAGCGATTACCCAACACAAAACTGCAAAAAGTCTTCTACATCCAGCTCTTTTTTTAGGATCTCATGTTTGTTCAATCTTGATAATCTTTCCATGACTATCCTTTCAGTAAACTTCATTACTTGCTGGCTTTGAACTTTCAACCTTTACATAAGTTTTTTCCTTTGCCATTTAAATTATTTAAAAATTAAAAATAATAACAAAAATAATTCACAATACGAATCACTATACAAAATTTTTAACCAAAATCAAGTTTTGGTAAAACCGCTCAAATTATTTGTAAACAACCCCTCAGGCCGACTTGTCGGTCACAGCTCCTACCGCCTTGCGGCATAAACCTATCAGGTTTACCACGCTATGCGTGGGAGCAAATTCCTCCCCCTGTCAGGGGGAGTGCCCGTAGGGCGAGGGGGTTGCTAAAATAAAAAAAATCCTCAGCCAAAAATCTTTCATTTGTCAGACTATGTAGAAACAACCTCACCCTAAATCCCTCTCTCCTGCTAAAGCCGGACGCGGCTCACAGAGAGGGACTTAAAATCAAAAAAACACCCCTTCTCTTTTCCTCCCTTGATAAGGGGAGGTGGCGAAGCCAGAGGGGTTTGAGAAGGGGGCGGGGGATGAGGTTATTTACAGCAGATCAAAAAAGAAAAAAATCACTTTATCCAAAAACACATTCTCAATCAACAATTTCAGCTAATTCTGTTTCTTCCTCAACTCACTCCAACATCATCATGCATCTATTAAAATATGTATTTCCATCTTTTCAACAAACTAAATCTTCTCAAGCAGATAAACATGATTCATAAATTGCATCATACTCTTCAACTTCATCTTCATCATAATAAAACTCTCATTTGCTACAATTTCAGACAACTAAATCATCAAAATAACAAAAGCTATTGTCATCAAAAGTACAAACCTCCTGCTCTTCTCCTCACTCTAACCAAATTTGATAAGTTCATCAATTTTCTTCACAATAAACAGATGGTGGCATATCTCACTCATATTCGTATTCATATCACAATAAATCACATCCACCATCCTCAATATCAAACATATAACAAAATTCATCATTTGGCAAAATACAAATTGCCTCTCAATCCTCTGTCTCAGAAATCTGACCATCAAAATCAAGACAAATCTGCTCTGCACTTTTTTCCATTCAGTCTCAATCCATTATCTGAAACTTATCACATCATGTAAAAACTAAACAAGCACAAAACAACAAAATAAACAAAAAACTTTTTTTCATAATTTAAATTTTAAAATATAAAAATCTATTCCAAAATCACAATCTTTCTTCACACTTTCTGCCTTTCTCTACTATACACTTCACCAATACAAAAAAATTTCCAACCAAAAGTACTACTCCACTTTTTAATCTCCTGCTCCAAAAAATTATTTTGATTTATATAGTATGGTATTGTAAAAAGTGCCTTTGTATTATGTTCTTTCCTAGTTTTTGAGATTGTAGTAATGAATTTCTTGTACAAATCCCAAACTTGATTTTGATATTTCATTATGTCTATTTGTGTTGATTTTTCTGAAACGATTGGTCACAACCATCATTCAGAAACGACTAAAATATTACCTTGTAAAATTCAATTTGGAATTTCTTTTGTGATATCGTGTTGAAAAATTTCAAATTTTTTATCTGTATGCAATGAATTTTTCATCCACCACTCTTTATTGTTTTCCAAATGCTGAATATTGATATCTGATCAAAAAAAATCATATCAAAAATAGTTTGCCAAAAATCATGTCGTTCCAGATCAAGCAAAAGGATCATAAATCGCAACCGGTCTTTTTTTGCAAATTCACAATCAAATATTCAACATAATGTGTGTAAATTTCGCTGGCATCATTCCCATTTTCATGCTACGAGATGGTTTGGAAAAATCGATTTCCTCGTATAATCAAATATTTTGATATCATTTCACAATTCCATATTTATCCTGAATTTTCACTACTTCAATTCATTTATTTTTCACTTCTTTATCAGTTTTAAATAGATCAACTAACTTAAATCTCTTGATTCAAAACTCTTTTTTCAATTTTATTCAAAAATCTTTGTCCTTTGTTCACAAGATTTTCTGTCACTCTAATCTATTTTTTAATCAGTCTTTATCTACTATTTCTCACCATTTAATAATTCATCACAATAGACCTAATTTCTCAACACAATCAGTTTCAAATGAAATAATGACATCATTTAATTCTACAATATTTTTTGGTTTCACAAATTGTAATTCCATCAAGCTTATTTTTTTATTTTTACCTAATATTGCAAAATATACCATAATACTCTAAACAAATAAAAAAACAAAATCATAATACTAAAAATTCAAAGTTATTCAACAGAAAATAATAGCTTAAACAATTCCAAGTTAGATAAATTTTCAAAACAAAAAAAAAGACCACTCCATGAAAACATAGCGCGGTCCGCTTCTAGGTATACCTAGAGACGGGCACTCCCTTACCATATATGAGAGTTATAAAATGAAATTAATCCACATAAAATTACAATCCCATTTTATAACTCCATACATTTTTTGATTTCAAAACTTTACTTTCAAATCAAAAAACCGTCTCTAGATTTTTCTGCATGTCCTTCACTTGGATAAGTTACTATTCATGCACATAGCTCTAATTTGAATACAAATTTAGAAACCATGGAAAAAATCTTTCAGCTTTGGTAAACCATCCTTACGGGACATTCACCTCTACTTTTTTGTTTAATTTTTATTTACATCTTGTGTTTAAATATACAAACAAAAAAAACAACAAAAATATACAAAAATACTCTAACTTTTTGTTTCCACATTATTTTAAAAACCAAGTACAATATATAGACATTTAATAAAAAAGATGATATTTTATAATAAATAATTACAAAAATCCCAAGTCTTAATTGTTAATTTATAATTGTTAATTAGTATGTTCAATCATTTTTTTCTCATTTTTCAGTTTCCACAAACTTCATAATACTTGCCATAAATTTCAATTCAACTTCTCAAACTGCTCCATTTCTATTTTTTCTAACACAAACATCAGTTGCTCATTTTTTATCTGTATCTGGATCATAATAATCCTCTCTATGCAACATAATTACACTATCCGCATCCTGCTCTATTGCTCCAGACTCCCTAAGATCACTAAGTTGTGGCTTTTTGTCTACCCTCTGCTCAACATTACGAGAAAGTTGAGACAAAGCTATGATAGGTACTTCAAGCTCTTTTGCCAATTCTTTTAATCATCTTGAAATTTCACTGATTTCCTGAACTCTATTTCACTCATAGCTTGTTCATCTCATCAACTGCAAATAATCTATAATTACAAGGTCCAAAGCTCATTTTTCTATTTTCAATCTCCTCAATTTTGATTTCAAAACAGGAACTGTAAGTCATCACTGATCATCAATAAATATTTTTTTGCTACCTAACAATGAAATTGCTTCTCCCATATTTGAAAAATCCTCATTATCCAATTCTCATTTAGTGATTTTCGACATTGGAATCTGAGAAACTTCAGCAACCATCCTATCAACAATCGACTCTGAACTCATTTCCAAAGAAAATATTGCAACCAATTTGTCCTGTTGCATTGAAACATTTGAAACCACATTTAATGCAAAAGATGTTTTTCACATAGACGGTCTTGCTGCCAGAATAATCAATTCTCAAGGCTTGAATCCTGCCAACATATCATCCAATCACTTATATCATGAAAACACCTTTTTCTCATTTATTTTTTCAGGATTATCTATTATCGAAACATATTCCTCCACTCTCGAATTCAAAATATCAGAAATCGATTCAATTCACTCTCATGTCTGATTTTGTGTCAAATCAAATATTTTTTTCTCAATAGATTCCATGATTGAAACAGTATCATCTTGCTTATACACATCTCAAATAATTCATTGAGAAACTTTCAAAATACTTCTCAAAATCGACTTATCTTTCACAATTTTAGAATAATCTCCACAACCAGAAGTTGATAACAAAAAAGTCGATAAATCATACAAATAATCCATTCATCAAATATCCATCAATTTTCAATCTTTCTGCAACTGATCTCAAACAGTCACTACATCAATAGTTTTACGATCTCCCCACAATTTTTTTACTGCAGAATAAATTGCTTGATGCTCTTTCTGATAAAAATCAGCAGGTTCCAACTTATCTGCATCATAAATCCAAATAGTTTCATTGTCCATCAAAGCTCAAGCCAAAACTCCTTTTTCAGCTTCTAGATTTTGTGGTGGTGTCTTGATATCATCCATAGTAACCATAAGATAATTGAGATGAAGAATTAAAATTAAACATATCATTCTGAATTTATACAGCTATGCTGTACGAAGTGAAGAATCTATTTTAAGATTCTTCGACCACTGCCTCAGAATGACAATCACACATTAACTATATACAAAAAAATATTTTTATTTCAAGAGAAAATACCAGTTTTTAACTAGTATTTCCAACACAATATTAACATTTTTTCAACACTATTTTTTAATCAATTTATTACTTGAGAAACACACAAAAAATATTTATAATAAAATATCATTTAAATTATTTCTGCCAAAGAATGCCAAAATCACCACTCACAAAACTACCAAATATCTGACCAGTAATAGCAGACAACCTAATGAAAATCTGAATTACGACACCTGAAGAATTCCTTAAAAGAGATCCTTATGAAATTTTTCATGAACTAAAAACCAAAGTTGACCATACACTTTGTCGCTGTGCATTAGCATCAATAGTTTGAGCTCACGAATGAAAAAAACGAAATTTTATACGCAAAGAGTCAGAAGAAAACTACCTAAAAAAATATCCAAACGATAAGTTTGATACCACGCGAAAAAATTGCTAAATAAGTTTCAAAAAAATAACATATTTTAAATTAAAACTTTTCCCTACAAAAGAATAGAGATTCTAGTAACTCAACATTACAAAACGCAAATTAAGCCACTAGAATCTCACAAAAAATCATTGTTTTTTTTTCACAGCCGACATTTCAAGACGGCGTTTCTCCTGCTCGGAAAGTGCATCAGGTCTCAAGTCATAGATCACCCTAAGGATTTTCTTTGGAAGCGGATTCCCAAGCCGCTTATGATGCAAAGCACATTCCACAAGTTTCTGAGGCGTCACTGATTTCGCGGTCAAACCGCCATTGACCCTCTGAATAACCAAGTTACCTGACTTCGCATCATAGTAAATCCGATGCTTCTCGAAAGAATCAAGTCGATTCTTCGGCACTCCAAGTTCAAGGAGTTGTTCTTTTCGTTTCTGTTTTGGATCCATTTTATAAACGATTACCACGACAACGTTATCGTGGGCAAAGTTAAATATATACAAACAAGAATCTAAGTCAAGACATAATAATATTTTTATCCCATTTTACTCATAAAATTATTGAATCAATAAACAAAAATTTTTTCATATTAGATAATACTATATAAAAAAAATAGAGATCCTACTAATCCAACACCACCAAACATGAATAATTGAATCAATAGAATCTCAAAAAAGTCATTGCTGTTAACACCTTTTCGGAGTTATCCTTCGCTCACCTACCTTCTCCGTTTTTTAGGCCACTTCATTTTGCCTATACGATGAAGTTCATCTTTAGATAGCTTAACACCACCTGCATAGAGATCTCTCAAAGCAACCTTTGAAAGAGGCACACCCGAGGAACGAAAATCAAGCAACCCTGAAACAACAGATGCCTTAGAATCGCAAGGCACTGTTTTCAGCTTATTATCCTTAATAATAAGGATTCGATCCCTAGTTCTAGTAACATAAGGCATTCCCTTATCTAGGATTGAGAAATGCCTTTCAGGCACACCAGCCTCTAGCAAACTGTTTTTTAATGATTCCGTTAACATAACTAAGATTTTTATACCAAAACAACGTGTCTTGGTGTCAGCAATTATAATTATTTATTCAAAAAAGTCAAATATATTACATCATTATTTTTTACAATATTTTTACAAGAATATTTTCAAAAAAACTAGAAAATATCAACAAAACAAATAACCAAAACAATAGTTAATATAATTGGCCAAGATTTTTTGAATTCACTTTTAAATATTTGCTTTCGACTTTTCCATGCCCTTTGACGAGCAATTTCAATCAGACAATAAACTACAGTACATACACAAAAAACAATCAAACATTCTAATACAAACCTTAATAATCAGGCAAAAAAGTTCATTTTATACAAATTAAAATCTAAAATATATATTTTTTTCATATTTCATTCTTAATTCTTAATTATTAATTCTTAATTATTTTCATACTCCTCTATTTGCTTTTTCACAATAGCTTCATCATCTGGATTTGTCACTCCAAACCATTGATCAGGAGTCGAATAAATTTTCATATTTACTCACGTATTTTTGATAATATTCGTCAATTCTACTGGCAAATAGCATTCAATTCTCCTATCTCAAACATGCTCTTTTTTGAATTCAGCCAAAATTTCACTCAACATCTCCAGAGCTTTCCTATTTAAACCAAAAATATTCATACTACACAAAGCATCCAATGTTAATCCAAAATCAGATAATTTAGATTTTTCAATTCAGATTGTCTCATTAATATTTTTTACATATCAATCCTCTACCGTAAAAATTCACCTGTTAGTACTTCCTATTTCAGGAATTACATTTCACAAAATATATCATAAAGTACACAATTCATCAGGATTATTTGCCAAATGATCATACAAAATTTTGAACGAATTTTTTCCATAAATGTCATCACCATTACAAACAACAAATGGTCAATCAATACAAGGTAACGCAGAACAAACAGCATCTACAGTTCCCCAAGGTCTGTCTCTATCAGCTTCATCAAAAGTTTGTTTTGCATATTCTACAGGGATTCATTGATAGTTATCACCAAACATTTCTCTAAAAGGTCATTCAGTCATTTTTCAAACAATAAACACAATCTTTGAAAATCATGCTGGCAATGCTTGACTCAAAGAGTACTCAATCAAAGTAGAATCATTTGGTCAAACTTTTGCAAATTGCTTAATTCTTCATCCAAAACGAGAAGACATTCCTGCTACCATGTAAACAAGTGAAATGTTTTTTTCCATGTGATTTTATGATAAAAAGTTAAAAAATAATATTAACATTTAAGGAACTTTTTCTCTCAAAACTTTTCTCTCAAAATCAATCACTCTCTTTTTCAAAAGAAGTCTAATATTCTTTCTCTATGGCTTTCTATAATATTTTCTGGTAATTTGTCTGCTCTAAATCGTCAAAATAATTTTGCTTCATCATTAAAAGACAATTCTCATCATATGTTATTACAATGAAAAAGAAAGACTAAATCTTTCTCATCTTTTTTATTGTATAATCAAACTAACGAAATTACTGATGAATCAAGTCATGTCTCTTCCTTAATTTCACGAATAACAGCATTCCATGGCGCTTCTCATTCTTCCACTCATCATCACGGTAAATTCCATTTATCAATATCATTTCTCAATACCAAAAGTACACGATTATTTTCATCAAGTATTATTCAAAAAGCTCAAAGAGAAAATGACATTACAATAGGTTATAAAACAAAGTATATTTGTGCCCCTTTACTGAAAGGGGCTATTTTTAATGAGATATTTTTACTTTTCCTTATTCCTTTTTTTGTGTCATGAACATTTTTTACATATACTGGAATATCATAGTTTCGTATCATACTTAAAATTTCTCATACTCAAATTATATGTTTTGTGACATTTATTACAAACTCTCTTTGGTACGTGTTTCTTACAATCATCACATACTCATGTTACATCTCATGTATCATCTCTAGTTTGAGGCAGATAAGAGAAACGACTAATAGGTTTAAACGTTTCACACTTTTTACAAAACATTGTAGGCTCTTGGTTTTGTGTTCAATGCCATTCTGGTCTATCATTTTTAAAATGTGCTTTTAATAAATTAAGTCGTTCTATCATATTTAATCCCTTATTTCCTAAAAAACTCATACAAAAATTCTGTTCATTTTTCCAATAATTCCACATCCAAATTTTCATTTATTCCATCAATATTACTATCCACATTTACCAATGGAACATTGACAATATTTTGTACATTAGACAAAACAGTTTTTGCCACAGGCAATGAAAATCATGATAGAACTTGCCCAACTTTTTTGCCAAAAATCTGAGATAACAAAGTTTCAGCTTTGTTAGCAAAATAATTTGAAACACTAAATTTTATTGGTTCAGATTCTCACAAAAAACTTATCTCATAATCCAAATCTTTTGCAATATTACTTTTTATCCATTCTTGGAATAAACTTTTTATTGCATCCACTTTTTGATTTGGCACAAGTTTAAAATTCAATACTGCACTAGCCTCCTGTTGCAATAATTCCAAAGACAATCCAGTATTTCAAGAATCAAAACTTACAACTTCTATGCAAGGCTTTCCTCAAATTTTAGAATAATAGTCTATATCATCCAATTTTATAGTTTTAGCTCCAAACTCCTGCAAAACCAAATCTTTATCAAATGGCAATCTAGCATTCAGTGTTTTTTCATTTGCAGAAATATCATCCATTTCATAATAAAAATAAGGAATCGTTATACGATTATTTGAATCATAAATCTTTGACAAAAGTTTGCTCAATTCTTGAATAGAATTTTGCAAAATTCATCAATACTGTGAAACTATTGATATTTTTTCTGCAGTTTTTACCTTAATTTTTGCATTAAAAGATCACCTAAATCATGTAGTCAAAATAGGATTATTTTGTATCACTGTTCATATATTTGAAAAAAAGAAATCTGCTTTAAAATTATTCTCTTGAAACAATTTTATCAAATTTTTAGATCATTTCAATTTTTCTCATTCAATCACAAAAATTATGTTATATTTCAATTTATTTTCCTCAATTAATTTGAAAATATTAAACATATTCAACAAAGTTATAGCTTTTCCACCAGCCAATCCTCTACCAAAAATTTTATCTTTTCAAAAATACAAAGAAAATGGATCATCTTTCCATCAATCTTTCATTTCTGCAACATTCACATCATAATTTCAGTAAATAACTCAAGTTTCACATTCTGATCAAACATCATATTGAGCCAATATTATAGGTGATTCTTGTCAGTTCACAACTCTGACATTAAAACCACTTTTTACAAACAAATTATACAACCATTCTCCACATTTTTTATGCTCTTTTACACAATCATTTCCAAATGGCAATGTTTTAAAAGAAAGAAATTCTCTCAATAATGCATAATATTCAGCATTCATTTTAAAAAAAATAAAATAATAAAATTACCTATTCAACGAATATTCTTGTATTTTTCTTTTTGCTTTATCATTTGTTGGTTCTTGCTCCAAAACTTTGAAATAATACTTTTTTGCATTATCAAAATCTTCAATTTCTTCATAAAGTTCAGCCAATGTTAGTGCATAATTTGAATTTGTTGGCCTCAATTTTACTATTTTTTCCATTGTAGCAATAGCATCTTTTTTTCTATCCGTATTGTACAAAATTTCTACCATACTAATATAATATTTTGGATTGTTTGGTTTCAAATTTATTGCTTTTTCAATAAGCAATTCTGCAGTTTCATAATCTCCCATAATCAAATATATTTCTCAAATTTGCCAAATTACATTATTGTCCTCTGGATCCACTTCAATTATCTTTTTCAACAAAGATAAAGCCTTTTTGTGATTTCAAATAGTAAAATACAAATCTGCCAACTCTTTGTTCAATTCTAAATTTTCTGGATCAATAGCCAATCACTCAATCAATTTTTTTTCATATTCTTCCAATTTTCATTCCTTTTTAAAAATATTAGCCTCATACGAAATTTTTTCTAATAATTTTTTTTGTTTTTCCTGTATAATTTTATTTTCAGATCAATCACTTCAAGCAGGAATAGCATTGATATCACCAGATTTATCTGTCGTTTTAACATCATTATCAACTACAGTAGTTTCAAAAATATTTGCAATAATAGTTTCTTCCGAGATAATTATATTATTTTCATCTCTTGTTTCTTTTGCTGTTTGTTGCAATAAATCATTTTTTATTTTCTCAAGTGCCTTTACATTATCTATTTTTTGCCTAATAAATTTATAAAACGACAAAATTTGTTTTCCAAGAAAATAAAACAAAAATCAAACTGGAAACAACAATAGCAATACTGTAAACACAATTCGAACAATAACCAAAGCTTTCAACATCTTTTTTAAATAATACTAAATAATATTAACCTTCAATCTGACTTTTTATTTTTTCTAATTCTCTTTCCTCTTCTGTTTTTACTCTAGGATCAGGCATTTTCAATATTTTAAGTTCTCAAGCAGGTAATCTATACATTTCGCTATTTTTTGTCTTAAATGTCACATCACCAGTCATAATATTATAAGATGTCACAATTCACGAAATATCAGATTTCAACATTTTTACTTCACTTCATTTTTTGGGATAGTTTTTGCTTTCTTTTTTGTATATATCCAACTCATAAATCAATGAACATTTTAATTTTCCACATCTTCATTTCAACCTTTCTATATCTCTTCATTCCAAATTTTGCAAAATCAAATTTTCCATTTCAATACTTGGCAATGGCAATGTGGTTTTACAATGCATTGGGATTATTCAATCAGCACCACATGGCAAATTATCTGTTCTTGGATCCATCTTTACCATATCTCTTGCTCACACTTGGAATAAAAAGATATTTTTTCAAATCTTCTCTCTAAATTTTTTCACAAAATCTGTAAACACATACCTATCTTCAGAATAAAAATAGAAATATAATTGATCCAAATAGATATGAAATCTGGCAGTCACTGGAATAGAATTTGGGAATTCTGCTTTGAATTTCTTTTTGAAAATAGGGAATATTTTCAATGCAAATTTACTCTGCTCTTCAAAAAAAGTTTTTTCATCTCACTCCAATCTTTTTGTAAAATGCCCTACTCTATCTGTAGTTATATCATGTCATAGATAAACTCAAATTGATGGTTTCTGATGGTTATCTTCCATCGAATAAACCAGTTTGTCTCCAGGTTTCAATTTTTGTATAATTTCTGGATCAATATCTACAACTTTGATATTTTTATTTGTATACCAATCCAATACATATACATACTTTTTAGTTTGTTCAGACATTTTTTAGTTTATATTCTAAATTACAAAATTTCAGTGCTACCAGTTTCTTACAGAGAGCAAGTACTATTTATTATCAGTACTTTCTCACATCAATTCTTTAAATTCATCTCTTGTCAAATACTCTTTTTCCAACAAAATTTTGGACATTTTTTCAATCAATTTTTTATTTTCTTTTATAATTTTTTTAGATTTTTCATAACAATCAAAAATATAATATTTAATTTTTTGATCAATCATTTCTGCAGTATTTTCACTATATGGTTTGTACAGCGAGTAGTCTCATTTATTTTCATCAAAATAAACAATAGGTCATAAATCATCATCCATTCCATATTTCATAACCATATCCGAAATCATTTTTGTAGCTCTCTCAAAATCATTTGAAGCTCAAGTTGTTATATTTTCTTTTCACAAAAATACTTCTTCAGATGCTCTTCATCAAAGTAATGAGATAGTTTCATGCAATATTTTTGTCTTTGAATACAGATATTTGTCTTCTTCTGGAGTTTTCCAAGTAGCTCACAGTGCATGTCATCTACGAACTATCGTAATTTTTTCTACCTTATCAGCTTCAGACAACAAATGAGAAGTCACAGCATGCCCTAATTCATGGTATGCAATAGTCATTTTTTCTTTATCTTGCATACTTTTTACTTTTTTTTCAGGTCACATCAAAACTTTTTCTATAGCATACTCAAATTCTACTTCCGTCAAAACTATTTTATTTCACTGTTTTGCAAGCTTCAAAGCTGCTTCATTTACAATATTTTCAATATCTGCTCACACAAGTCAGCTTGTCCTTTTGATCAAAGAATCCAAATTTAATTTTTTATCAACTTTTTTATCTTTCAAATAATAAGCAAAAATTTCTTTTCTCTCCTCATATGTTGGAGCTGAAACCAAAATCTTTCTATCAAATCTTCAGGCTCTAAGCAATGCTGGATCCAGCATATCCGGCCTATTTGTAGCGGCTATCACAATTACATGAGATTTGTTGTCAAATCCATCCATTTCTGTCAAAATTTGGTTCAAGGTTTGTTCTTGCTCTTGATGACCTCAAGTATGTCAAACTCCTCTTTTTCAACCAATAGCATCTATCTCATCAATAAACACTATAGCTGTTCACGCAGCTTTCGCCTTTTGAAATAAATTTCTCACTTTTGCTGCTCACATTCAAACCAACATCTCCATAAATTCTGATCCAGATGCTGAGAAAAATGGAACATTTGCTTCTCAAGCAACAGCTCTTGCTAATAATGTTTTTCCAGATCCAGGCTGTCCATAAAGCAAAACTCATTTTGGAGGTCTCGCTCAAACTTTACGATATTTTTCTGGATTTTTCAAAAAATCCACTATTTCAGTCAATTCTTCTTTCACCTCCTCCATTCAAGCCACATCTGCAAATTTTGTTGAAATTTTTGTCTTAGTTGTATCAGTACCTGCTCTAGTATTTATTCACATAGGACCAGATCATTTTGGCATCATAAATCTAAATGCCAATGTAATAATTATCAAAAACAAAAATAGTGGCAAAATCTCCTTTGCCATAGAACGCAAAATTCAATCCTCCTTAGTTAGTACATTAACTGGAGTTTCTCACAACAAATCTATACCCAAATCTGTCAAAGAAGTATTTTCAGGTTTTTCTGATTTGATTATATCATATTCTTTCAATTTATCAGTCTCTGAAATCAATATTGATCACTCCAATTTTTTGTCATTTATAACTTCAATTTTTTCAAAATTTCATTCATTATAATATCACAAAAACTCGCTCAAAGAGACCTCTTTCATTTGATTTATCTTTTCTCAAGTTTGAGAATCTTTCAAAAGATATCACTGAATAATGCTAATTCAAATTATAATCACAGCAAATAAAATCCATACATTTTTTGTTTTTTTAAACATGTTTTTTTTCAGCTTATAATTACTAAAACAAAATTAAATAGCTTCAACTAAACACTTATACAAAAATACATTGGAATTTCAAATAAAAAAAAGAAAATAAATTTGCCAAAAAAATGCAAAAAAAAATAAATCTTGCAATTATAACATACTTCAAAAACAATTGACTTTACGATACCTTCAGGTTGCTTATGCCTATACTACAAAATATCCTTCAAGAAGACAAATTGCGGAAGATATCGCAAAATGCCTTCTTTTTCTTAAAAGGTAAACAATAGTATAAACATAAGCTCTTTCTTTATATCAATTTTTTCAAAAAAATTAAACAAATCAGAAAAAGTTATTCTATCAGAAATCTGTAATTTTTTCACCATTATTCCATCGAAAAAGTGTATTATTTTCATAATTATTCCATCGAAAAAATGTAAAATGGTTTGATTTTTGAAAAATAATATGTATTATTAAGCGGTAAATCACATTTTATAATTATTTTCATAATTCCCATGTATAGAAAAGCTATAGAACAACTAAAAAAATGGAAAAGCTCAAAAACAAGAAAACCATTACTCATAACTTGAGCAAGACAAGTATGAAAAACTTTTTTAATTAAAGAATTTTGAAACGAATGTTATTCAAATCAAATTTATTTGAACTTTGAAAATGCTCCGATAGAAATTACTCAACTTTTTACAAATGATTTAAACCCACAAAAAATATTAACAAATTTAGAAATATATTTCAAACAAGAGATTATTCCATGAAAGACCTTGATAATCTTCGATGAAATTCAAAGCAATCCAAGAGTCCTTACATCTTTAAAATATTTCAATGAATTAGCTTGAGAATATCATATTATCGCATCAGGTAGTTTATTATGAATAGCTTTACACAAAGAAACATCTTTTCCTGTATGAAAAATCGAATTTCTACATTTAGAACCAATGAATTTTGAAGAATTTTTATTAGCAAATGGGGAAGAAAGACTTATAAAATCATGCAAAAAAGAATTAAACCAAAACTTTAATGATAAATTATACGAATATATGAAACAATACTTATTCATAGGTTGAATGCCAGAAGTAGTTCAATCGTGGATTAGCGAGCAAGATGTAGAAAAAGTTGACCTACTACAATGAAATATTTTACAATCTTATAAATATGATTTCTCAAAACACACAACAGAACAAATGACGAAAAGATTAACACAAATTTGGGAATCTATTCCACTACAATTCGCAAAAGAAAATGACAAATTCATACGATGAGTGATCAGAGAATGAGCAAGAGCAAAAGACTATGAAATAGCATTACAACGATTAGAAGATAGTGGACTTGTGAGAAAAGTAAATAGAATAAAAAGATGAGACAAATTACCACTTTTAGCATACCAAGAAGAATCTATTTTCAAACTGTATTTCTTGGATATATGACTTTTGAGAAAACTTGCTGATATTCCAAGCCAAATACTAATGAACAAATCAACAATTTTTGATGAATATAACTGACTTTTTGCAGAACAATTCGTACTACAAAATTTACAAAAATATAAATTTTTTTACTGGACCTCAAATGCCAATGCTGAAGTAGACTTTATATCACAAATCGGTGAATATATAATTCCATTTGAAGTAAAAAGTGGAAAAAATACAAAATCAAAAAGTTTAAAAATATATCGCGAAAAATATAATCCTAAAAAATCTATCCGTTTTTCTCTATTAGATTATATTGAACAAGAATGACTAAAAAACATACCACTATACCTAATATTTTGCTTTGATGAAATCTTACAAAAATAGCTCTCAAATACAATTATTCCATCAAAAAAATATAAAAATAATAAAAAAAACAATCTTTCATTTTCAACACACAAAATACCTTGACATATGACAGTATAAAATACCACAAAACAACATGACCCGCTAAAGAGAAAAACTCATTGAATAATAAAAGAAAATAGATAAATTAGTTACTAGTCGTTTGCTACTAGTCGCTAAATAGCATGAATACAAAAATCAGCGACTATAGGCCGGTGACTAGCGACTTTTAATCGTAGAGTAAAATATGGATTTAACAAAAATTCTAAAAACCACAGCAAGATATACCACAATTTTGAACAAAAACTGAATCAATTCAGTCAGAGATTTTTTGCAATATTTGCCAAGGACTTACGAAAATAGAGAAAGCTTATTGATGTTAAATCAGATAAATTTACAAGATAAATCAATTGTTTGCTCAGTAAAATGAATCATTACAGATAAATGATTTTTCCAAAAAGGAAGATTAAAAATCTACGATATCAAATTTCAAGACGAGCTATGAAATTTGGGAAAGATTGCAATTTACAATGCATCATATCTTGCCTCAAAAATCGAAAAAGACAAACGATATATCATCACCTGAAAACCAGCATATAAATTTTGAAGAATTGTTTTCACAAATCCTGAAGTCTCTCCATCAGAGTTTACAGAACTTCAAAACAATATGTCAGAGTGATGAATTTTCCCAATCTATTCTGAAATGAACGGAATCAAACCAAATTGGTTTGCAAATAAAATGCGATTAGTTTTACCTGAGGTAAAAAATCTATTTTCAGAATATTTGCCAGCAGAATTTTTACAAAAATTTGGTTTAATGTGAATTCAAAACACATTTAAACAGATTCACTACCCCGACAATATAGACAAACTTTGACAAGCAAAATATAGAATTTTTTTCGACAAATTATTGAGAGTCCAATTACATTCGCTACTTATGAGAAAAGAATACCAAGATTGAACAACATTTAACACAAAGTGTCAAGTAGACCGGGCTATTATAAAAGACATATTGTCAAAATTAGACTTTCAACTCACAAATGCACAAAAAAAAGCATTAAAAACCATTATAGAAAATCTTCACGAAGAAAAACCAATGATGAGACTGCTCCAATGAGATGTCTGAAGTGGAAAAACAGTAGTTGCTGCTATCGCAGCATATTACACTTTCAAAAAATTTTGAGCACAATCTGTATTTCTCGCACCATTGGAAGTTTTGGCAGATCAGCACTACAAGACATTAGCAAAACTTCTTTTGCCACTTGGGATGAGAATCGAAATTTTGAAATGATCGCTGACAAAACAACAAAAAGATAAAGTAAAACAAGATCTAAAAGATTGAAAAATAAATCTCTTGGTTTGAACACATGCAGTAATTCAAGATGATGTAATGTTCAAAGATTTGATGTATGTAGTAATCGATGAACAGCACAAATTCTGAGTAAAACAAAGATCTGCTTTCAATAAATTTGGAAGTCCACACATTTTGCAAATGTCAGCAACTCCAATTCCAAGATCAATGGCTTTAGCATTTTTTGGAGAATTTGATGTCAGTGTAATCGATGAACTACCAGCCTGAAGAAAAGAAATTAACACAAAAATAATCTCTGAAAGCGAATTTTTGAAATTAAAAACACGAATTTTAACCAAAATCGCACAAAAGCAAAAAGTTTTCATAGTCACTCCTCTAATCCAAGAATCAGACAAAATGGAAGATTTGAAATCAGCAATTGCAGAATTTGAAAATATAAAACAACTATTTCCATGAATAAGCAACAAAATCTGACTTCTTCATGGAAAAATGAAATCAATAGAAAAAGACGAAGTGATGAAATGATTTAAAGGAGATAAATTTGACATACTAGTTTCCACGACTGTAATAGAAGTCTGAGTCGATGTCCCACAAGCTACAATTATGATAATAAAAAATGCAGAAAGATTCTGACTTTCTCAACTCCACCAACTCAGATGAAGAATTTGAAGAAACAGTTTGCAATCTTACTGTTTTTTGGAAACAAAGAAAAAAACAGGAGAAGTCATGAAAAGACTTGAAGCTATGGAACAGACAAACGATTGATTCAAATTAGCAGAGCTAGACCTCAAAACTCGTTGAGCAGGAGAAATTCTGGGAACGATGCAATCATGAGAAACAGATATTCCATTAGAAATCTTGAGCGATATGAGATTTATAGAAAAAGTTAGAGAATGAGCAGAACGACTCCTCCAAAAATATCCAAATCTCAATTGATTGGACTGACTTCAAAGGTACTTGAACGAAAGAATTGGAAATGTACTGGCTTAAACTATTTAGAAATATGTCACAAATAAACAGGTATAAGTAAATTTTGATACTCAAAAAAATCATTTGGATGTGTCTTTGATCTTATTTTATGAACATCATTTTTCATAGACTCAATATAAATATTTCGAATATTTTCATTAAGCTTTCATAAAAAAGAATATTCTCAATCATCAGAAAATGGAACTTTTTTGTTTTCATCAAAAGATATTGATTGAGTTATTAATTCAACACAATTATACTTATCATCAAAAGTATTAGATAATCAAAGTCACTGTCTTAATGCAGACAAGTTATCATATCATGAACCAAGTTTTTCTTCACTAGACGCTAATATTGATTGCAAAATCGACTCATCAGGCCTCAAAACAACAATATCATATCATTCAGCATTTGATCTATCTTTATCAAAAACATAACTACTTAATGTAGTATTTTCCACTCAAATTTCATGCAATTTTTCAGTAACAGTGGTGGAATGCCTAACCAAAATATTTCAATCTTCATCAAATCAAATAAAAATTAGCACATGTGTAAAATCAGTTAAGTACTTATCGTCAAAAATCTTCAACGCTTTAGTTCAAATATCAAAAGGAGAATTTTTTTTATTAATTAAAATAATATCTCATACTTTCAAATTTTGCTTCAAAAGTTCCAATGGATCATTTACAACTCAATTAAGTATATTTTTTTTATCTTTAATAATACTCAAAATTTTAGTAAGAGCCTGACGACATTCTACATTTTTTTCTACTGATATATCATATTCAAGATGTCTTATTAAATTATTCAAAATCCATTGACAATTTTCTTCATTTTCAATTCACTCCAAAAGATTATTAGTTTCCTCACAAATATCATCAAATTCATGGAATCAAAATCTATCATCTTTTGTAAACAATTGACGAGTCATCTCAAAAATACTATTTCTATATTTTATAGTTTCTTGCCTTGCATGCTCAATTCCATCAAATATAACATACGAATCCATTTCCTTAAATTTAATTTTTTCATACTTGCTTTCTTTTTGAAGACTATCAGATTCTTGAGAATAA
The DNA here is from genome assembly GCA_947170225.1 of uncultured bacterium. Lineage (GTDB taxonomy): Bacteria > Patescibacteriota > Gracilibacteria > Absconditabacterales > Absconditicoccaceae > JALOAF01. The sequence continues at coordinate 20,926 of CAMVSQ010000009.1, forward strand.
GAAAAATTAGAAGATCAAAGAGCCAACAATAAAGCAGCCAATATTCATTTAATCTTTCAAGAGAATTTAACTTTATTATCGATGTTTTTTCTCTCTTTTTCCATCTAAAAAAATCAAAATATACCAAAATATATTTATAAAGATATTGACAAAAATATCAATAGCATAATAAAAAAACAAATAGAAAAATATTTTAAAAAACGGCTCGAACTAGCCAAAAATTTTTCCATCTAAAAAAATTATAGTTCATGCAATTTCACTTGCAAGCTGTTCAAGTCAATCTGCAAATATCTATTCACAAGTAGGCGAACGAGCCCATGCGAGTGAGCTTCGTATTCAATATACTTGTATGGAATGCAGAACATCGCTTGCTGAAATTGGCATGCCAAGCAAAGGGCTCTTTTCCCTCGACTTTTCCAGCTCGACTGTGGGAAAAGTCGAGTCAGGGGTTTTGGGGGCGAAGCACCCAAAATAAAATAATATTAATTCAAATCTCGATTAATTTCCTCCTTTCACTCTTTCCTCAAAATTTCATTTATTTTTGAAAAATGCTTACATCAAAAAAATCACCTATATGCACTCAAAGGAGACGGATGTGCCGCTTCAAGAACATAATGTCTACTTTTGTCTATAAGTGTCTTTTTTGACCATGCAAATGCTCACCATAAAACAAAAATCAATCATTCTTTTTTATCTGACAAATGCTTAATAGTTGCATCTGTAAATTTTTCCCAACCAATTTTTGAATGAGACATTGGTTCAGATTGTCTCACTGTTAATGATGAATTTAACATAAACACTCATTGATCAGCCCATTTTTGCAAACATCAACTTTTAGGCGGATTAATTCATAAATCAGATTCTAATTCTTTGAAAATATTTTGTAATGATGGAGGAAATCTTACTCCCGGTTGAACTGAAAAGCACAATCAATGAGCCTGTCAAGGCTGATGATAGGGATCTTGTCAAATCAAAACCACTTTCACTTGATCAAACGGAGTGCTGTTGTATGCATTGAAAATATTTTTTCATTCTGGATATATTATTTTTCATTCACTTTTTTCTTTTTGTAAAAAATTTTTTATCTCCAAAAAATATGGTTTTTGAAATTCATCCCATAATTCTTTTTTCCAAGATTCATCTATTTGTGGATCTATCATTTTCATAAACAAAAAATAAACCAAGGTCGGTAGGAATTGAACCTACTACACATGGCTTCGGAGACCACTGCTCTGCCGATGAGCTACGACCTTTTGATTTATCCATAATAAGAAAATAATTTTCGTAGTCAATTTGAAATTTAATTAACAAAAAATCTTGTTTATTATTTCTCATTTACTATTATAAAAAAAGTTTATACTTAAATTTATCATCATGTCCAAGTATTCCATTTCTCAAGTTCAGACCTATGTCCAATGTCCACTAAAGTATCGCTACAAATATGTAGACAAAATTCCCACACCAGAATTTGTAGAAACTGCTGATACTTTGCTTTGAAGTATTGTCCACAAAACTTTAGAGAAATTATACGATGATGTAAGTATTTTTAAAACTCCAAGCAAAGAAAATTTGCTAAAATTTTATTACAATTTATGGACAAAAAAAGAAAATGAAGCAAAAGAAAATTGATGAGAAATTCAAGTGATAAATAAAGATTTTACCATTAATGACTACAAACATAGAGGTGAATCATATTTGACAAAATATTATGATAAACATTCACCATTTGAAGATATTAAAGTAATAGACACAGAAATGCAAATCATGTTTAAACTCGATAATGACATAAATTTTCAATGATTTATTGATAGACTAGATAAAGTTTGAAATACTTTTGTAATTTCTGACTACAAAACAAACAAAAGGCTACCAACTGAAGAAAAAGATGAATATATCGAACAGCTTACTTTGTACTGAATTGGAATTAAACAAAAATATGAAAAATATTTTGAAAATATGAAAGCTAGACTATATTTTTTGCATTTTGATATAGAAGATGAACGAGATCTAACATCTGATCGTATGGAACAAGTGAAACAAAAATATATCAATTTAATCAAAGAAATTGAAGATAAAAAAACAAAATATGCAATGTGAGACAAAAAATGTTTTGAAACAAAACAATCTCCACTTTGCCAGCGATGTGATTATCTTTCAATTTGTCCACTATTTAATGCGATAAATACTGATGAAGAAATCGTATCAGAATTATCTGAAAAAACATTAGCATCACTTGTAGATGATTTTATTTCTTTGAGCAATCAAATTTCTGATTTAGAGAAGCAAAAAGATGGATTAAAAGATATTTTTCAAAAATATGTATTGAAAAAAGATCCAAACAACGAACAAACTGATTTTTTAATTGCAGGTAATACCTGAAATGTCAGAGTTTCAAAAAAAACAAAAATTTCAGTATTAGATAAAGATAAATTCATTGAAAAAATAAAAAAACTTTGATTGTTTGATTCTTATGCCGATATATCTTGGCAAAATGTAGATAAATTATTTTTAAAAGATTGATCAGCAAGCATAGAAGATTTTATGTGAGCAGTTTCACAAGATATTAGATTTGATGTAAGAAAAGTAAATAAAAAAATTTAAAAAATTCTAAAGTTATATCCAATAATAAAAAGTTATATCCAATAATAAAAAGTCTTCAAAAATTTGATAAATTCATTTTTTTGTTTAAAATATAAACAATTTATTTTTTTAAAACAATAAATGAAAAAAATTATAAAAGTTTTTTGATTAGTTATAGGTTTATTTTCCACAATAACTTTTACTCAAGCAAATGACTATAAATATACAAATTTAGATATAAATGCTGATATTTTAATTGATTGAACAATAAACATAAAAGAAACATATACAGCTGATTTTTTTGTCAATAAACACGGTATATATAGGACAATTCCAGTAAATTATTCTGTTGATTGAAATAAATTTCATATTGATATAACAAACATACATGTTGAGTGAAAAAAATATACAACAACGAGAAATAACTGAAAATGGACTATTAAAATTTGAGATGCCAACAAATATGAATATTGAAAAGTAATATATCCAATTTCATATAGTGTATACTGATTAATCAAAAATTTTTCATGAATGTGATATTCTGAATTATATCGAAATATAGTGTGACAAGAATTTGATACAAATATAGAAAAAGTGGTAGCTACAATAAATTTACCACAAACATATACATGATTCAAAAATTCCGATTTTTTAATAACCGCTGATTGAATTACAAAGTCAGTAAATGATTTTAAATGAACAGTTGATTGGAGCCAGTGAAATAAAATTGTAATTACATACAACAAGTGATTATCTGCCTATCAGTGAATTACTTTGGCAATAAAATTTCCAAATAATTATTTTAAATTTGATGATGAAAAACAAGCAAAATTAGTTTGAAATGCCAAAATTTGAATTATGTGAAGTATAAAATCGTTTATTTCAAATATAAATTTTCAACAAAATTTTGAGAAAATATTTTGAATATGATTATTTTTTATTGTAATTCCACTCACCATTTTTTGATCATATGTAGAAAAAAAATATAAAAGTAAAATAAATTTAAAAAGATATAATTTAAAATGAAAATTTGCAAAACAGTTTAAAGTAATAGTACAATATGCACCGCCAAAATGATTAAATTCCGCAGAAGTCTGATTATTATTACATCGTAAAGCCCAAATACAAGATTTATTTAGTCTTATTTATAAACGAGCGGCACAATGACTTATTGAAATAAATGCAGATATTCCTACATTAAAATTTAATATACAATTGATAAAAAATATAAAAATAAAAAAATTAAAAGAAATTCCCGAATCATCACCACAATTTGAAAAAACATTTTTTAATTCGTTTTTTTATAAGGATGAAATAGAAATTTCTCATTATAACAACAAACATTTCACTGATTTGGAAAATTTAAAGAATCATTGAATCAAAAATGTATGGTTTGAATACAAAACTGGTGATAAAAAATATATTATATTAGCAGGGATTATTGCTTTTCTTTTTATGTTTTTTATACCAATATTTTGAATAATCATTGCCATTATTATTGTTGTTGTTATTTGGAATGTGTTTAAAAAAAATTTGAAAGAGACTGAAAAAGGAGCAGAATTAATATCTCATATATTATGATATAGACAATTTTTAGCAGCATGTGACGAAAGACAATTAAAAACTTTTTTATCACAAGATCCTTTATATTTCGATAAGACACTACCTTATGCTGTAGTATTTTGAATAGAAACAGAATTTTTGAAAAAAATCACACCAATCATGCAAGAACACAACATTACTCCAACTCGATATATTGGAGATCTAAAAAATATTGGTTATTGTATAACAAGTACTAATTCTACATGAAAACAGTCTGTATATACTGAACATAGTTGATTTGATAAATGATCTTCTTTTTGATGATGAGGTTGAGGATTTTCTAGTTGATGAGGATGATGAGGTGGCTGATGAGGAAGTCGATAATTTAACAAAAAAATATACAAAAAAACAGGGCTTGAGGGAATTGAACCCCCTACGCGGAGCTTTGGAGACTCCCGCTCTACCAATGAGCTAAAGCCCTATTTTCTAATTGATCTAAACTATAAGCCTGATTATGTACTATGGTGCAATATATCTAAACTATCTTGTAGATAGTATTGTGCACTGCCCTATTTCTAGGTAAGCTTGCATCAATCACGGTTTACCCCTCATCAAACAATCTGCTTGATTGAGTAGAAGTAGCCAAAAGGCATCTTCACGTTGCATCTTTCCTACGAATTAACTCCGCAGTAGTTTTCGTTTCTGTGGCACTTTCGTTTGCCCCCTTTCGGGGCGGTCCAGCAACCATTAGCTGCTAATCTTTTTGTGATGTCAGGACTTTCCTATCCAATTAGCTTGGATTAGCACCTTGCTTAGACAAATAAACTTTTAATTAAATAGATTCAAACTTCAAGATAAAATGAAAAAAATCTCCCTCTTGCTTCCAAAAAGGAGATTTTCTATCTTGTTGATTTATAATTTCTTTCAAAATATCAATTCTAGCAACTAATAGCTATCGACTGCCAACTGCCGATTAAAGACTAGACACTCTCTTAAATATCACCCAAACTCGTTTCCTTAACTCTTTTCTAGTCAGTGGACTATCTATTTGAGTCATAAATCAGTTATCTTTTAATACTTTCAAATGGTTTTCATAATATGGATGTTCTACTGTGTGTTTTACATTATATACATCTCAATACAATATCCTTGATACTATCGTCCCAAATTCTGCCCTACTTACTATATCATTTGGCAAAAATTTATTATCTTCCATATCTATTCACATGATTCACAATGCACATGATCTATCCGCATAATTTCTAATCTCTTGTGATTCTCGTACTGTTTGCTCATCATTTCGTGTTTTACATATTTCTGGAATCTCTGTTGGTTCGCTATATCCCAACACATTTACTACAAAATTTACTACCATCTTTGCCATGTGTCATCTCTTTACATATCAGTCTGGATCTGCTAACGCAAATCCACTTATCGTTGTTATTCAGTTTTCGTATGCTCGTTCATAGGCAGATTTTAATTCTTCGTCTAACTGCCATTTTTCTTCGTCATTCTGAACCTGCAAAGAATCTTTATTATCATTTATAGATTCTTCACCTCCAGTTTCTCCGTTATTCTCTGCATTATTCTCTGGCATTCCACATGTTCAATCATAATAACTACTTGAATAATCTCCATTTGGACAATCATCTATTTTTGGTTTGTCTCATGCTCATCATCCACTACTTCCTCATCAATTACTTCATCCACCATTAGTCCCTCATCCGTTATTTCCTCCCGTTTCTTGTTGTGCTTCATCCCATCTTGCATAAAGCATCATATTTTCTTCAATTACCATATTTTCAAAACTAAATTGATCTCACTGTGTCTCTGCATTTACATACCATCCATGAAATGTATATCATTCTTTATTCATCTCACATGTAGGTGCTGTAGCATAATCCCCAAAACTTACTGTCTGGGTAGGTATTGTGTCATCATTTCCACATTTTCATCAATTTAGATCAAATTCAACATTTAGTGGAATAGCTTTTGTTTTTATTGTTCAAACCCGATTCTCAGGAAATGATCGAATATTCTCATTGAGTCCACCCAAATTAACCACTATACTATCATGGAAAATATCATAATCTGTAGGCAATCCTAAATCTGTTTCTTCACTAAATATTTTTCATGTACAATACAAATTTTCTGACCTTCGACCGAGCTGCATATCATGACCATCTGCTTCATCCCATCACCAATACAAAGTAAAGTCAAAAACATTAGCTCAAGGTATCAATGTTTGCCTATACATGTCTATAGCATCTATCTGATAACCCCATTCCCAAGTACAACCTTCTGGTGCATCAAAGTACAATTCAGCATGGATATCTTTTTGCAAGGTTCCAGACCTAAAAACAGCTTGTAGTGTCGCTCATCACTCTGGCATAGTATCTGGAAAATTTGGATCCCAATACGCAAATACCCTTCCATTCTCTTTTTTCTCTGGTTCTCACGGATACATTAACCAAATATCATCTCCTACATTCGCTGTGATCGGATCAAATAATTCAGTAACTCAATCTTCATCTACAAAATTTATTGTTGCTAATTCCCTTTTGGCAGCTAATCTTCAATTCCAATCTGCGGGAATCGCACTTGGATTGGTAATTTCTATACGATCATTTCAAACTTCCATATAATCATCATCTATGTCCAATCGGTAATTTGTAGTATCAAACTCCGCATCTACTGGAGAATAAATTTCAAATTCAACCACTGTCTCAATTGGGTCAAAAGTTATCTCATCCTCTCCCCAAACAGCCTGAAAACTAAAACTATTATCCCCAGGATACAATGTTTCATATGCCATGGGCTCACCATTCGCCAAATAGCGAAAAGTAACAGAATACCCCTCTGGTGCATCTAAATAAATATTAGCATTTACCTCTCTTGTCTCTGCTGCTGATACATAATTTACAAAACTGAGCAAAATGTTTGCCACAAGCACAAATATGGCCAAAATTCAAGAAATTTTTTTCCTCATCTCTTATTTTTTTATTAAATAAAAATTGTTACACAATTAAAAATAACTAAAATTATTTTTATTTCAAGCCTTTTCTCTAATACCCCCCCCCCCCATTATGTTTAATTTGTGATATAATATGTGTTTTTTAATAAATTTAATATTGTTTATTGATAGTATTTTTTTAAAAACAATACATTGATATCAATAATGATCAAAATGCAAAAAAAACATATAGATTTTATATTTCAAACATTGGACAAACTATATCCAAATGCTGATACTGAACTAAAATTTTCAAACGATTTTCAGCTAGTTTTGGCAGTGGTTATGTCTGCTCAAACTACCGACAAACAAGTAAATAAAGTGACAGAAAATTTATTTAAAATTATCAAAACTCCCCAAGATGTTTTAAACTTATGATTAGAAAAATTAACTAAATCAATTTCATCCATCAACTATTACAAAAATAAAGCCAAACATATTTTTTGACTATCAAAAATGCTAGATGAAAATCCATGACTACTCTGCCCAGATTTAGAAGAATTACAAAAATTACCCTGAGTCTGAATAAAAACGGCCAAAGTAGTTTCCTATGTACTTTTTGGCTCCAAAGTGATCGCTGCAGATACTCATGTACACAGAGTTTCAAATAGATTATGACTTGTAAATACAAAAACACCAGAAAAAACATCCCAAACTCTTGAAAAAATAGTACCAGATAAATATAAACAAATCGCACATCACACTTTGATACTTTTTGGCCGTTATCTCTGCATTGCTAGAAATCCAAAATGTGAAAGCTGTCCATTTACACAAATATGTGAATACAAAAAATCTTTATAATAAATAACTTTTAAACAAATGATCCCATTCGCCTTACAAGAGCCACTACGATGAATTAAAACAGTTTTGTTGCTAAATGAATATATGAAATACCACGATTTTTTACTGTCTATAATCCCGCTTACTGCCGATATTTTTGTATTTTTATTCCCAATATTATTGGTCGCAATATATATTATCTGACTGATCAAAAAAAATGACACAATCAAAGAATCCGCTCTACGAGTTTTTTGGTCTGCAATAATTACATCAATTGTAAACATTTGTATCCAATTCTTTTTTGTAAAATTTAGACCCACAGTATTGTTGTTTGGACATCAAGAGGAAACCATTTTGCACAAATTTTTGCCAAATAGTTCATTTCCTTCAGATCATTCTGCCATGTCCATGTGATTTGCTATGTGACTTTTACTTTGGTGAATCAAAAACAAAGACAAAAAATATACACGATTATGAATTTTATTTTTGGTATTTGCCATAATCACTGGATTTTCTAGGATCATGGTTTGAGTCCACCGACCCACAGACATTATCTGATGATTTGCTGTCTGAATCATCGTACCACTAATTTTGAGCAATGACAAAATTTACCAACTTTTGAAAAAAATATTTATAAATCCACTAATAATGTTTCAAAAAACATTACGAAAGATATTTTGAGTAAAATACTAAAAAATACCGTCCACAAGACGGTATTTATAGACCAACAATTTTTATACTACATATTTTTGAAAATCAAAACAGCGATCAGAGCAATTATAAACAATATTGCCAAAGACAAAAAAATTATATTTTTTCATTTTTCCACTTTTACAGTACCTTTCAAAGATTCTATTTTTTCTTCCAATTTCTGTTTTTCTAGCATAGCTTCTTGTTTTTCTCTGGTATAATCTGGCAATGCAACCATAGTTTTCAGTTTAGTTTCCAATTCTCAAACTCTTTGTTGCAACATAAAAATTACTTTGTTTTTTTCTTCCAAAATTTTGTCTTTTTCTTTAAATATCAGCATAAATTTATCTATTTTTTCATCTATAGCTTTTTCCAAAGCTGGATTCACCACAGAGACAGTTTTTTGAGCCATTTCGTGATTTCTGACCAATTCTGTACTAGCTTCTTGATGCAAAGCACCATAATCCTCCTGTAAAGTTGCAATTTCCTCTTTTGCTAATAATACTTTGTTTGCCACTTTTTTGTAAGATAACTTTCCAGATTTGATATATCTATCAATAGTTCTAGTAGAAATACCCAACATGTTTGCTGCACTCTCTCTAGTAATTCAATAAGTTCTCGACATAATAAAAACTATATATTAATCAATTAAAATACTATTGGTTATTTGTTTAAATCAAATTTTGTTGCGTCTTGTCTTTTTACATCCTTTAGCAAAGACTGGACATACAATAGCAAAAGCATACCATCCAAAATTCCCATAAACATTACCTTCATATATACATTTGTCACCAAAGCACTTCTATTTCCATAAAACACCATTATAGATCTTACTGTCACATTTTGAAAAATAGGTATCGCTATGAGGATAGTAAGGATAATAAATCAAACCAAAAACAATAAATTTCATTTTTTCATTTTATAATTTTATTTTTCTAATTAAAAAGGCAATAAACGAAGATACCAACGACATCAAAACTACTTGCACGATATTTCCAATATGGACTACTATTCATAGTCCAGATCAATTAACAATGTACTCAAATATGTACATAAGCACTACATTTAGTACCATTGTAAAAGATCCAAAAGTCAGATAAGTGAGTGGCAAAGACAAAAACTTCAAAACTCATTTCACTATACCATTTACTATCCAAAATAGTATCGCTAGCAGTATAAATGTCAAAAATATATCATATTCTGTAGCCTCTACCCAAAATCGTCAATCTGTGTATTGATGGAGCAAAAACAAATATATCCCATAAATCAACACACTAAATAGTAAACTCTTTAATATCCTAAACAATCACTTTCACATATATATCACGCATATAAATATATAAAACATATATACAAATATTTTTTGTCATTTCAAGACATTTTGTCTAAGTTTGTCTACTCATCTATCAGATCATCAAAATCATCGGTTTTTCAGTCTGCCAAATACTGATGTATTGCATTTCTCAATGCCAAAATTGGCAAAACGCTAGCTCTTTTCCTCTTGGCTGAAACTTCAAAATTATTGCTTACCAAAAAATCATAATCCCAAGCTAAAATATCATCCAATGATACATCAAACAAAAATTCCGACAAAAATCCAGCACTAGCCAACGAAACAGTAGATAAATTTCAAGTATATCAATAATCAATTATTTTTTCTCAATCAATTTTCAAAAAAACTGTAATATCATCTCCACATATAAAATTTCATTCATGATATTTTACCGTAAAATCTTTTAATTCCATATTATAAACAGGATTTTTTGAATATTCTTGTACTATCATATTATCTTTTTTTTCTCAAAACAATCACATCAACAAATATTTAAAAATAAAAAAATATCACCACTACCAGTCAATCTAACTTTTAACAAAAAACATAACAATTTCAAGACTGTTATGTTTTTTTTTGGATTATTATGATAAGAACTACTCTCACATTAATAGGCTGTTTTTAATGTCATAATATTTGATATTTCTTTAGTCAATAACGATTGACACATTCTATTAAAAGACAATCTCAAATCTTTTACAATAAAATCCGATGTGTTTTTTATATTTTGAAGGACTCAAATACGCGAAGTCAATTCAGCCATCCTATTTTGCAATGCTGCACCATACAACATATATTGCAACAGCTGTTTTTCCATTTCAAATTTAAATTCTTCACTTTCAGATCACAAATTTACTCAATCATAAGTAGCAATATCTGACACTTTCATTCACAAACTTTCCATAAATATTCACAACGAATTTTCATCTACTGGATATAAATTATAGTTTATTACTTCAGAATTTACTTTACTTCTCACAGAATTTAAATAAACTGCAATATCTCAATAATCCTTACTTGAAATACTAGAAACAAAATAATCATAAATTTCAGATAAATCATCTTGAGTAAATTCATCCGCCAATTTCAAATATCATACTATATTAAATCATTTCTTTGCAAAAAATTCAAACGCTTTCTTACCAACACAAAATACATCCACTTTATCTATATTCTGGCTATATTCTGCATATATATTTCTAAATAGTTTACTGTTGTAATTTCCACAAAATCATTTATCAGTAGAAAAAACCAAAATAAGTTTCCTATCATTTGCTCTACTATGTCAAATATTAAACAAATTTGCATCAATAGATCATACTATACCAAAAAAATCTTGCATAAAAGATTTATAACAAGCAATTTGTTTTTTTGCTTTTTCAAGCTTTTCGCAATCAGCAGATTCCATGGAATCAAACAACTGTTTCATATTTGAAACAGAATCAATTTTAGTTTTAATATTTTTCATATTAGGCATGGGATTTTCTAACATTGAAATAAAAACTACAATTTTTGTAATAACAAAAAAAAATCATTTTTCAAGACTTTTTTGAAAAAAACAAAAACATCAATAACTACAAGTAGTTTTTCACATTCCCACGCCTAACAAAATAGCTTTTTACAGTTTAGACCTCAATACTTCAATCAAATTTCTCAAAGCAACCACCAAACTATTTGTCAAGTTTATCATAAATCCCTTAAAAGAAACCACTTCAAAAGCAGATATCAAGCCACAATCATCTGTAAACCTCAACAAAAACTTTTGAGAGTTTATATTAAGAGATACATCATAAGAATTTTTGTCTGACTTTACAAATACCGCATGAACTCACTCCATATCCACCACTTTAGCTGCCAACAAATTCATATTTAGCAAAGAATTTTGAGACATGGTGAAATGACAAGTTAAAATGTAAAATCAAAAATCTCATGACAGTTGCATTATTATTTTTACAGATCACAAAAACAATAGAAAAATCATTAGAATTTTTGTGGAAAAATTGACTTGATTTTTTTAGAAGAATTATTATATATTTTTTTGTAAATTTATAATTAAATAAAGGGATATGAGAAAAAACAATTTCGACATTACTGTCAAAAGTTTATCAAAACACAAAAACAAATTGATTTGAATAAACAAAATAAAAGAAATAATCCAAAATATTATGGATACAGACTACTCTGAAAATAAAGCATACAAAATAATTCATCAGCTAAAAAATAGATGATATCTAGTAAATCTCAAAAAAAGTATATTTTTGGTAAAAGATCCTGACAAAGAATATGCCGAAGATCAATTGCTAGAAAGTTATTATCGAGAAATACTAAAAAAACATTGCAAAGATTTTACAAATGGAAAACGATATATTTGATGACTAAAGGCTCTTGAGCTAAACCTCACAAATTTCGACATACCAGAAGAAATTTTGGTAGTAAATGAAAACAAACAAGCAAATGAAACTATAATATTTACAAAACAAATCATACTAAAAACATACGAATCAGACAAAAAAAGCCTATTCAACATATTCAACAAATTCACCAAAAAAATATATATATGAAAAAATGTATTTCCAATTGCAAATATAGAATTAGCGATGATCGAAAGCCTCTACAATACTTCTATAATAAATAAATGATATGTAGAAGAAATTATTAAAAAAATCCTCAGAAAACAAAAAAAGACGATAGATTACAATATTTTTGAAACCGTACTAAAAAACAACAAACATCACTCAAGCATAAACAGACTTTACAGGCTTTCTTTATGAATAGATCCAGAAATTTCCAATAAGCTGAAAAACCTAATCAAAAAATATAGTTATTTCATAAATTAAAAACTTTTGTCAGCAACTATTTTTTTGAAGTAGAACAAATAAATATAACTATTCACAATACAAACGATCACAAAAAAATCCACTGGCTTGTAGTAAACATTCAAATAATCTGAGATTGACTATCCACTCTCAAATATTCTATAAAAAATCTAAATAAACTATAAAAAATCAAAAACACGCTAGAATTTAATCAAATTTTTATTTTTTTGTTTTTTAGTTGTTTTAAAGCGACAAGCAAAATCACAAAAAACAATACCAATCACTCAAAAAACATAGAAATAAAATTAGTATTTACTCTCAATAGATCATCAATTTTGGAATACACATGAAAAATATTTGTATTCACAAAAAAATCATACAATCAAGATGACATTCACCAAGCTCCATCTGGCACAGCTAATCAGTATAATTCTTGATTCAAATAATTACCAAATCTACCAAGTAAAATACCAATCGGAGCAATCACAACCAAAATATCCAAAAGTAAAATAAAATCTTTCCAAGATAATTTTTTTAGATGAAACAAAACAATCACAGACAATATAACTCCAATCATTCCACCAAAAAATGACATTCATCCATGCCAAACTTTGATTATTTCCAATAAATTTTGTGAAAAATAATCTCGTTCATAAATAAACACTTCTCACAATCTACCACCAATCAAAACTCAAATAATCAATGCTATCATCAAATCATCCAAATTTTTTTTCAAAAAATTTTGTAATTTGGGAAAATCAGACAAAATTTGAGATTTTCCAAGGAAATACAAAAAAAGATAGGCCACAATAAATCCTATCAAATAAAATATACCATACCAATATATATTCAATCAAAAAATAGAAAATGCAATCATTTAAAAAAATACAAATATAAACACAACAAATACAAAAGATAATATAAAAAAAATTTTTTTAGTTTCAACAAAATTATTTAAACATTTCCAATATATCGTATTTATTGCGAGAAAAATAATCATATTTATTTTGCAAAATATCATAATAATATTTTATCTGAGAGTGCATTTTTTCATAAGCATTGTAATTTATCCTAGATTCTACAGAACATTTTTCATTTTCAATTGATATAGAGAGATATTTTTCCATATTTGCAGAATCAAAATCTTTCAGAGCTAAAGAAAAACTCTTATCTCACTGCTTTTTCAAACTATCACAATTGTCTTTTTTTTGAATTAAATTTTTTTTCTCATTATCAAGATGTATCATAAAAATATTTGATGTATTCAAAATTGAATTAGTTTTAGTCAAGAAATCATCCAAAGATGATTGTGGATACATAGATTTTTTTATGTATTGTAGCACATCCACATCCGCATAATATTTCATGTTTTGTGCCAATGATGCAAATGACAACACAATTCCATCCCCAGATTCTCACATACCGATTTCTTTGTGCATATCTAGCAAAAGAGGCACTACTCCATAATATTTAGAAAGCTCCATATCAGCCACAGAGTTATCCAAATTTTGTGCAATTACAATTTTTTGAAAACAACAAATAGAAATCGCAAATATTATCAATCAATAAAGTATTTTTTTCATAATATATGATAACAAAATAAATGATTTTTGTTAATTTCCGAGCAACTCCACAATACTTGCCATTGGTAAAAACATTGCAAGCACTACAGATCATACTATAGCAGCAACAAATACCAACATGATAGGTTCCAATGCTTGCATCATTATATCTATCTTAGTCTCCAATTGCGATTTATAAAAAGAAGATATTTTTGCCAATACTGATTTAGTTGTTCCAGTACTTTCTCATACATGTATAATCTGAATCAAAATAGCATCAAATAATTTTGATCATTCCATTCATTCAAAAATAGAAAATCAAGCCTCCAAATCCCTTTTAATTTCCAAAACTTTCTTTTTGTACTGATAATTTGTAAATATATTTCATATTAGTTGCAAAGACACAACAGGACTCATTCATGCTGCATAAAATTGAGAAAGTTGTTTTGCAAATTTATATTGGTAATTTCACTTAATCACTGGTGATATAACAGGAGCGGTCACCATCAAATTGTCGATAAAAATTTTAAACGGCAAAATTTTACGATATGAATAAACAAATACAGCAATAACTGAAATAATTGCTATTACCATATATACCCAATTAGCCATAATAAATTCAGATAGCCTCATCATCAGTTTGGTAATTCATGGCAATTTGTCAGCATTATCTTCGTACAAAGACATAAAATTTGGCAAAACACTTATATCAATATACAAAGCTGCTGCAATTGATCAAAAAAACAAAATCAATGGGTACATCAGAGCTTTTTTCAATTTTCAAGATATTTCATTTGATTGCTCCAAATTATCAGCAATATCATTTAAAGTATCTATCAAATTTCAAGCTAATTGAGATGACCTAACCAATTCTATTTCATCTTGCCCAAAAAACCCTTTATGATATTCCATAGCATCAGACAAATCAACTCACTGCACCAATTTATCAATCAAATCTTGCAAAATTACACGCATTCACTTGTGCTCTTCTGAATCCAACAAAGCATTTAAGGCATCAATCATACCAAGTCACGCTTTTTGAGAAACAGAAAACAGTCTATAAAAGTTTGTTTTATTTTTCAATCATGGTTTATTTATTTTTGCCTCCAATTTATCCAAAAATCACATCTTTCTTTCTTGTAAAATTACTTGCATTTTTTGTTTATGTTAAAGTGTAAATTAAATATCTTTTATTTTTACAAACTGGTAAGCTTCATCTAAATCAATAATTCACTTAATTACTTTAAAAATTCCATCCCTCTCCAAATTGATCATTCAATTTTGCAAAGCAACTTGCTCAATTTCCATATTTGAGCGTCACTCCATCAGCATTTTTTTTATTTCATCATTGTAATCCATCAATTCAAATATTCAAATTCTTCATTTATATCCAGATCCTCCACAGTGTGGACATCTTTCTCAATTCACTTTTCATGTTCATTTTATCATTTTTCACTCTATCATAAATTTAGCCCATTGTTCCTTTGTCACTCCTCTATCATGCAATTCCTTTTTTAATAACTCTTTATCAAAATTCATAAAAGCTTTTTTTGCATGTCTCCATCTAATATCATCTCTAATATCTATTTCTGCACTACACTTTGGACAATTTTTTCTAGCCAACCTTTGAGCAATAACAAGGTTAAATGTTCAAGCTACCATATATGCTTTTGCTCACAAATTTAGCACTCTACTAATAGTCTCCACAGCAGAATTGGTATGGATAGTACTAAACACCAAATGTCATGTCAAAGCAGCTTCCATAGCCATTTCCAGTGTCTCACTATCACGAATCTCTCACACCATAATCACATCTGGATCTTGTCTCAATGCAGACCTCAATCAACTAGCAAAAGTAAATCAAACATCAGATCTTACCTGAGATTGATTTAGTCATTCCATTTTATTTTCCACTGGATCTTCAAATGTTGTAATATTTATATCTGGCTTGTTGATATAATTTAAACAAGCATACAGTGTCGCTGTTTTTCCAGATCATGTAGGTCCAGTATTCAAAAGAATTCCATTTGGATAAGCCAATTCATTAAAAATAATCCTCTTGTTGCGTCATTCTAATCATAAATCTTCCAAAAGTGGAGTTTTTTTTGATTTATCCACAATACGCATTACCAATTTTTCTCACCAAACTGTAGGCAAAGTATT
>CAMVSQ010000010.1 GCA_947170225.1 uncultured bacterium
TGAAATTATTGTTTGGCATATTGATTCACATAATTCATAGCTGATATGCTAGACTAACTCCGTCATCATATTCAGCATCTAATTTTTCATCTACATCATTAAATTTATTTGTTCTTGTTTCGTCTGGTGTTTTTCAAAGTACATTGATAGCGTATTTGCTGAGCATCTTTGCCATAGCAATTCTAGTCAAGTTTCCGTTCAAATCAGCTTTTTCTACCGTATCCATTGTAGTGATTCAGTTTTCATATGCTCGCTCATATGCTATTTGAAATTCACCTTCTCCGTCATTTTGAGCCTGCGAAGAATCTTTACTTCCACATGTTCCGTCGTAATATGAGTCTGAATAATCTCCATTTGGACAGTCATCTTTTTCTTTCTTTACTCATCCTCATCATGCTGTTCATCCATTATTTAGTGCATTTCTCCAGATAGCTTTCAAAGTCGCTCATCCAAGTGGCATAGTATCTGGAAATGCTGGACTCCAGCTATCAAACACTGCCCCTGCTTTTGTAGGATTTGCTGGTGCTGATACTGGTGCATTATATGGTGCTGTGATTGGACTGATTGCTGATCATCAGTCTGTGTCAAATATAATTGTATATTCATTTACATCCCATCTAGCTACAAGGTCTAGATTTCCTGTAATGGCTGTTGTAAGGTCATATTGTGTATCTGTTCAGCTAATAAACCATCCACTAAATGTATGTCATGTTTTTATTATCGCTGTATAATCTGCAAGGATATCCATTACTGTACCAGAGTTTGAAAGGATGGTCCCAGATTCTACTTCTCCACTCCAGATTTGAGTTGTTTGGTCTTCGTCGTAAAATGATATTTGAAACATAGTAGGCAAGAAATTTAAAGGAGAATTTTTGAAACAACGAAGAGAAAAAGCAGATGAACGATAATCTAGCATAAATCTATATCAATTTGCATCAATATCGATAAAAAATGCATGAACAATACTATTTTTACTAGGTGTAGATGTCCAAAAGCGAGCTGTACCTCCAATATGATAAACAGCATTATTTTTTAAACGGAAACCAGCAAGTGGCACATTAAACGGTATATTGAAAACTTCCTGAAAATTTCATGTGTTATTATTTCACCATGCATTCATAAACAGCCAAAACTCTCCATAACTTGGTATATGATATCAATTTGGACACGGTCATTGCCTATCTGTCACTGGCACATCTGACTGTAATCAATAATCATTACTGTTGTCATCTCCACTTCATCATCGCAAATTATCATTAATCACCGCATCCCAATTATCATGTCAATATATGAAAGTTCATGACATATACCAATTTCATGGTCAATATCCACTAGTATCTACCTGCGTATTATCAGCATTTTCTCCTCATGGGAAAGCGGTACATCCATAAGCATCTGTACATGGCATAAATCAATGGCCATTTCACCACTGAAAATGATATCAATAAGAATCTTCTCATGTTCAGGCTACACTTGCTCATAGATTTTTGTCCATCATTGTAACGCAAGTTTTAAATCTTCCTGGATCACATACAGTAATTGTGCCTATTCCATCTACTTCTTCATAATAAACAAAATTACTCTCTGCATTTACCTTTGAAAATCACAATACTCCTACCGCAAATCACATTAGTAATGCAATCAAAAAACTTTTTCTTTTCATCAATATTTCTTAATAATTAAAAAACTCTATCAAATCACCATCCAACAAATAGTAATTTGAATCCATAAAATATATTTTATATTCCATTTTTTTATCCAAATTTCAAGCCTTTTCTCTAATACCCCCCCCCCCATTCTGTCAAATTTGTGATATAATATGGGTAAAATGTTTTTTTAATATAAAGAAAAATAACTGTTTCCAGTTATTTTTCACCCTACGATTTGTTAGTTCGTTTGATTGTGGTATTTAAACTTACTAACTTATGCAAAGACTCATCATCTTTACAACATACAGTATACTATTTACTGTATCAATTTCAAGTGGTTTTTCATATTTTTTATCATAGTTTAAATAGCAGGTAAACACTACTATTGTGCAAATTCCTATATTTTTTGATTTGACATTTTTTCAAAAAAATAGCTTATTGTTCATACAAATTCACAGCAAATAGATTTCTCCATTTCACTTCTTCTCTCTCAAAATAACCCAATTCTCGTCATTTCAAACCTGAGCAAAGCGAATAGTGAGAAATCCATAGTGCAAGAATTAGGTTTCTCGTTTCACTCAAAATGACAATTTTGTCAACTACCGACTACAGCACTATATTACAAATCTTTCATGGAATATATATCACTTTCTTTATTTCAGATGTCAGATTTCTACTAATTTTCTCATCATTTTTCACTATTTCCATCACTTCTTCTTGTGTAGCTGTTTTAGAAATTTCGATAGTTCATCTTACCTTTCCATTTACTTGTACAGCCATAGTGATAGTATCTTGTACCAAGTACTTTTCATCCACTTCTGGCCAATGTTTTTCATCAAATATACTAAATTGATTTCCCAATTTTTCTCGGAATTCTTCAGCCAAATGAGGAGCAAACGGAGCTATCAAAATTATCAAAGTTTCAAAGGTCTTTTTTGATATTTTTTCCTGTCAAGTTAATTCATTTACTAGTATCATCATTTGTGCAATCGCTGTATTAAACCCAAATCTATCACTAATATCTTCATCTACTTTTTTGATTGTCTGATGTAATGTCATCAATATTTTTTTATCATCTTCATAATTTTCATGTATCTTTGGATACAAATTGCATACCCTATCCAAAAACTTTTTTACTCATTTTACTCCGTTTGTATTCCAGCTCACTGCTTGATCAAAAGGTCACATAAACATCTCATAAACCCTCAATGTATCAGCTCCATATTCATTCACGATATCATCTGGATTTACCACATTTCACCATCTCTTGGACATCTTACGACCATCCTCTGCCATGATAAGTCACACAGACTGATATGCTTTAAATGGCTCTTGGACACTAGTAATCCCCATATCATACAAAAACATATTCCAAAATCTTGCATAAATTAGATGTCTATTGATATGTTCAGCTCATCATACATACATATCTACTGGATGCCAAAACTTTTCTTTTTCTGGAGAGACAAGCTGTTTGTCATTGTGTGGATCCATATATCTGATCCAATACCAGCTTGATCCAGCCCATCCGGGCATAGTATTTGATTCTCTCTTTGCATCAGCTCCACAGTGTGGACATTTTACATTCATCCAGTCATGGATATTTGCCAGCGGTCATTCTTCTGTACCTGTTGGTTCATAATTTTCCACATCAGGCAAAGTCAAAGGCAAATCATCTTCAGTCAACGGTACAATTCCACAATTTGGACAGTGAATCATTGGAATTGGCTCTCACCAATATCTTTGACGTGAAAATACTCGGTCTTGGAGTCTATAATTTACTTTCTTTCATCAAATTCATCTCTCAGTCAACCATTCTTGCATCTTTGCAATAGCTTGATCTGAAGTTAATCCACTAAATTCTCATGAATTGTTTACTATTCACTTATCAGGATAACAAACTTCACAATTTAATATTCTATCATAATTTTCGTGATTTTTATCTTCTGGTAAAATACTATTTATGATTTCTATATCGTATTTTCTCGCAAAATCAAAATCCCTTTCATCATGTGCAGGCACAGCCATTACGACTCATGTACCATATCATGCAAGTACATAATCTCAAATATAAATTGGGATTTTCTTTCCATTAAATGGATTTATTGCATATGATCATGTAAATTGTCATGTCTTTTCTTTTTGAAGTCATGTCCTTTCAAGCTGAGTTTTGTGTTTTGCTTGATCTACATAAGCATCTACAGCTGCTCTGTACTCAGCAGTCGTAATCCTATCTACTAATTCATGCTCTGGTGCCATCACGACAAAAGACATTCCAAACACCGTATCCACTCTAGTAGTATAAACACTGATAGATAGTTGTGTGTCATTCTGAGGCGTAGCCGAAGAATCTAAATTATATCCTTCGCTTTCAGCTCAGGATGACATATTATCAAATATCTTCATATCGAACTCAGTACCTTCAGACCTTCAAATTCGATTCCTTTGTTGATCTTTTACACTATCTGCTCGTCATGGCAAACTATCCAATCATTTCAAAAGTCTGTCTGCATATTTTGTGATTCTGATTACTCGCTGTTTCATAGGTTTTTGCTCTACCATACTTCCACATCTTTCACAAGTTCCATCAGCCTCCAAATCCTCATTTGAAAGTCCAGTTTTGCAATGCGGACATCGATTGATCGGCTTGTAGTCCATATAACAAAGCCTCTGACTATTTATAAATTCCTCCTTTGTCATTGTATCTGGGACTTTGATTTCTCCAGCGTGAATTTTCTCCTCCAAAACCAAAATATCATAAGCTTTTTGGTCTTTTTCATCAAAATAACTATTGTACATTTTCAAAAATGTTGCTTGAGTCCATTTAAAATAGTCTGGATCAGCAGTATTTACTTGTCTATCTCGATCATAAGTACACCCAAACATTGCTAACTGCCTTTTGTATGTAGCAATATTGTCTGCAGCTGCTCTTTGGGGTTTTACTTTATGTGCTATAGCATACTGCTCCGTCCCAAGCCCAAAAGTATCAAATCCCATTGGATGCAAAACTTTTTCTCCCAAAAGCATATGTTTACGAGCCATCACATCTGTAGCTATATATCATTTTGGATGTCAGACATGCAACCCAGCACCACTAGGATATGGAAACATATCCAAAATATAAAAACTCTGTTTTTCTGGATCTTCCACGACTTTATAAGTCCCAGCTTCTTCTCGCCTTTTTTGCCATTTTTTTCCAATTTCTACAAAATCCATGATTATAATCAAAATTTAATAAATTATAGCCATTAGCCATTATGCTATACGGTCAATTTATACTACACAAAAAACAAAAAAATTCAATAAAAAAAAATTTTTTTTCTACCAAATATAGACTGTAGATTATTCTATCTTTTCCAAAAGTTTCCTATGCTCTGGAGACAAAAATAAATTCTTCAATGCCGAAATCAAATCCAGACAAGATAAATAAAAATAACGATTTACATGCAAAGCATCAGATAAGATTGTTTGATCTAAATCATTTTTTCCAAAATTTCATGTAAACTCTCACACAAAATCTTCATCTGTAATTTTTATAGATTCCATCAGACTTATCATCCTTTCCAGCAAATCAGTATCATCTTTCCCATCTATCACAAGCGAAATGTCTTTGTAAAGTTGTGCCAATTTTTGCCTATAATCATAATATTTGCTAGAAATCCATTTGTTTTGACTATACTGCATATTCATTATTCCCTTTGTCACATCTTTCATATATTTTGCTGCAGAAATCATTTTCCCAAGTGCTCAAATATACAAATATAATTCATCTTGATCTTGTGCAGACAGCTGTTCATTTTTTAGTTGTGTCTGAAAAACCACCAATTTTTGCTCTATTTCTTTGATTATATTGTATTGCATTTCCAGACGATATTTATCAAAAAATACTTCAGTAGGCTCAAAATTTTTGCCATTCACATCCATTTTCAGCACTTCTTTTTCATTTATACTCCATATATTCAAAATATATTTAAATATTTTTTTCAACAACGATATTTGATCTTTACGTATTGCCAACATCGATGCATCCACTACATTAGGAGAAATATTTTCAATAGACAATCATAGGTGAGTGTGCTTTTTTGGAAATAATTTTGTGATAAAAGCCACAAAATATCTAAAAAATGGCAAAATTAGCAAAACTGTAATTACCTTAAACATTACCGCAAAAATAGACAATCACAATACCTTATCCACTGGTAACCAACTCAAAATCGTCTCAAACAATCTATATGTCAAAAAGCCAAAAATCGTAGAAAATAAATTAAAGAAAAAATGACTATATGCTACTTGTTTTTTTAGATAATTCCCATCCAATGATCCCAAAATCGTAGTCGATGTCGTTCCCAAAAATGATCCCAAAATAAACATAATTCACATAGGATAATTTATGAGTCCTGTATTGGCTGCCGTCAAAATCAGCACAATAGGGATTGAACTAGAATTGGTAATTACAGTCAATAGCAGTCATATCAAAAAATACAAAATTATAGGATATGATGCCAATTTATCAAATTCTACATATCAAGACAAAAATATCATACTATCATTTACATATCCCAATCCCAAAAACAGCAATGCAAGCCCTACCACTATTTTAAATACATTTTTCAGTGTATCATTTTTGGAAAACATAAACAACAAAAATGCAAAAATTCAAATTACTGGCATAGCTACAGATGCAAATGATATCCTCAATCACAAATTTCATAGTATAACACTGACTATCGGAGTCCCCAAATTTGCTCACAAAATAACTCATACTGCACTATTTATATTGATAATTCCAGCCGCCACAAAAGATACCGCAATCAGAGCCACAGCTGTACTTCACTGCAAAATCACAGTCGAAACAGTTCCTGTTCATATAGATTTAAACAGTGTATTTGTAGTTTTTTGTATCAATGTTTTAAATGAGTTTGTGGTCAGTTTTTTTATCGCTTCATCAAAAAGAAATATTCACAAGATAAACAGTCACAATCATCATATAAAATCAAATATATTGTCTCGCATAAAACCCATAAAATATAAAATACAAATCAATTATACGCAAATTTTCCAAAAATAGCAAATTTTCCAAACAATTTTTTGTTTTCTAACTTGACAAACCAAAATTTTTTCATTTGCTTTTTAGCTTGTTTTTTTGCTGACTTTTTTTATCCTTTACTATACTTTTATATAATTAAAAAACTAAAATGATGGAAACTATACATACAAACGCAGATTTATGTGCCAAAATCGAAGACATCTTGCCAAATTTTGACCTCACCTTCTACAATCCGCTCACTGACGATGTAGAAAAAAAATCCATAAAAGATTTTAGAGGTAAATGGCTAGTTTTATTCTTTTATCCTGCAGATTTCACTTTTGTCTGCCCTACTGAACTAAAAGATTTAAATCAGAAATTTGATGAAATTAAACAAATGGAAAATGTAGAAACTATGGTAGTCAGCGTCGATTCCGTATTTTCCCACAAATCACGGATCGAATCCGAACCACTACTCCAAGGATTCAAATTTCCAATGATAAGCGATAGAACTACCACTCTTTCCAAATATTTTGGAATTTTAAACAAAGATTCTGGAAATGCAGAGAGATGAACTTTCATAATTTCACCTGAATGAATTTTGAAAACAATTGAAATACATACAGATCCAGTTTGAAGAAGTGCAAAAGAATTAGTAAGAAAACTTTATGCTCTCAAATTTGTCACAGAAAACAAATGACATGCTTGTCCTGCCAGCTGGGAAAACAACATGAAAACCATGCAACCAACTATCAAAAAAGCTGGTAATGCAGGAGAAACTTTGTCCTAAAACTGCAGAATGTAGACTCGACTACCAACTAAACTATCTCTTGAATAAAAAAATATATTAGTTATAAAATTATAAGAAAAATCTTTTAGATTTTAAGTTTTTGGTATGGAATTAAATATCTACAATTGAGAAAAATTTGAAAGAAACAAACGACGATACACGATATTGGCTGCAATAATTATAATAGTTTTGTGAATTTGTATTTATTACAAAAATTTGACATGATTTATCCTCATTTTCATCGTTTTGTGATGATATATTTATTTATGACTAGTAAATTTCAAAGAAATTAAACTAAAAATCACAGAAAATTGACTAATTTTGTGAGATAAAATTATCCCACGAACTACTTTGACATGATATGTAGTAGAAATAGACAAAGAAACTCAACAAATCAAAAATATAGTATTACTATCTGAAAAAAGGCACTCTGTACACACAATATCTGACACTCCCGAAAATATAAAACTATTTTTGTCACAATTAGACAATTTTATACCCATGGTTTCCGAATACGACCAAACCACTCGAGAAAAATTAGCCAGAATTTTAAAATTATAAAATTTTAAGAATTGAAATTATGAACTGAAGTAGACTAGTGATAAAAGATGCTGCACGACAACTTTTTGGTAGAGTAATATCTGCCCTTTTTGGTTTTGTGATAACAAAAATTATTTCATCATATCTTTGACCACTCAGATACGGAGATTATGGGACAATTTTTCGCTTTTTTGCTCGATGGACAGCTTTAGTTGATTTTTGAATTTATGTCATTGCTGTCAAAAGATTGTGATCTATCAAAGAAACTCAATGATGAAAATCGCCAGAGCTAAAAGACACTTATCACAAATTTGTGTGAACTAGAGTTTTTATGATTGTGGTGATATACACTATCGCAATCATAGCTGCTTATCTCATACCTGCATACACCGACAATCAGTTTATCATACGAGCTTTACCCCTTGCTATGCTATACTCTGCAAGCAATATGTTTGTCTGAATCCAGCAATTACCACTCCAGCTTTTTTGGAAAATGAAAAGATTGAGCCGATCTTTGATTATTGCCAGATTGTCACAGCTCGCTGTTTTATTGCCTGCTGTATTTTGGATATTCAAAGATGTGGACTTTTCAGAGCCAACAACCACTCCAGTAATGATTGTTGCGTTTTGTATTGTAGTATTTTCTGTGGTCGCTAGCTCTGTATGACAAAATGTAGAAATCCACTTAAAAACAAAAGATCTTTTGCCATTCAAAATAGACATAGATAGACAATTCATCAAAGATATTTTTAAATGAAATTGGAAATACGGATTTGCATATTTTTTTAGTTCGTTCCACACACTCATTGTCTTGATGTTTTTGGGACGGATTTTCCCAACTTCTGCAGGATACGAATATTCGTGATACTGGGCACTTGCGTTATCTTTGATAGAAATATTGCTAATTATCCCATCATCACTTGGAAATAGCTTGCTACACAAAATACCAAATTACACCACACTAAACAAAAGAAAAAGTATGTGAAATTTACTATCTCTAATTGTTTGGATTTGAGCAATAATTGCTATAAATTTCCGAGTTTTTGGAAAAGAAATCATCAATTTCGTTTCAAGTCCAAAATTCCTTGGTAGCCGAGACAGCTTTTCATCTCGATGATCAGATCAATTACTTCCATTTTTGTGATTTGTATTATTGCTGAGTTTTATCAAACAAGTTTTCAATTACCTTTTTGTATCAATAGACAAACAAAATATATTATTTAAAATCAATCTAACATGAATCATCATTGGAATACTTACTGCAATTTTTGTAATTCCAAGACGAAATTTGCTATGATGAGTAATTACTCAAGTATTTTTGGAAACCATCTTCACTGGATGAGCCATCCTCGTTGCAAAAAAATGGAAAGTTTTGCCTATAATACAAAAAAATATAAATCTAAAATTATTTGCCATACTGTGTTTAGCATTGCTAATTTGATTATTTGTCCACAAATATCTAGTAAACAAAGAATTTAATTACATTTTATTTTTTGGACTTGCGATAATATACAACTGACTAACTGTATTACTATCTCTCCCTTCAATCAAAAAAATTGCACGCTGACTAACTCGAGAAGAAAATGAAATCAAAAATGAATAACAATATTTGTCATTCTGAGCGATAGCGAAGAATCTTATTTATATTTTTAGATTCTTCGTCGCAAGCTCCTCAGAATGACATATAAGATACTTTTTAATTATTATTTCTACTATGAAAACATTAGCAATAGAAACAAGCTGTGATGACACATCTATCTGAATAGTAAATTTCGACTGAACTACTTTTTCAGTAGACAAACTTTTGGCATATTCTCAAGTAAAAGAGCATAATGAATTTGGTTGAGTTGTGCCTGAAATCGCATCTAGATTGCACTCAGAAAAAATTATAGCTGTGCTCACAGAAATTTGACGAGAAAATATCAAAAATGTAGATTTTATTTCCGTCACCACTCATCCTTGACTGCCTTGATCATTGGTAGTTTGAGAAACTGTTGCAAATTTATTGGGAGAATATTTTGATAAAAAAGTGATAAGTATAAACCATATCGTAGGTCATGTTTTAGCATTACTTTTGGAAAGAGATATAAATGAAATCCAATTCCCTATGATGGTTTTGACAGCATCTGGAGGTCACAACAATATTTACTATGTCCAAAAAGATTCAAACGAAACAAATATACAAGACATAAAACAATGACCATTCACTTTGAGCAAAATAGGTCAAACTTTGGATGATGCCGCTGGAGAATGTTTTGACAAAGTAAGTAGAATGCTTGGTTGACCATATCCATGAGGTCTACGAATTAGCCAACAAGCAGCACTTTGACATCCAAACAAAGAATTTGAATTACATAGGATTTGGCTAGATAATGATAAATTTGAATTCAGTTTTTCTGGTACAAAAGCTCAAATGAATCAAATAATTAGAAAACAAGAAGAAAAGGTTTGAAAGACAAAAAATATTTTTTCAGAAGATGAAATTCACGACATCGCCTATGAATTTCAAGAATCAGTAGTAGAAATTTTGGCAAAAAAACTCATCAGAGCAGCCATAAAATACAATGTAAAAACCATCTGACTTTCAGGATGAGTTTCAGCCAACGATAGGTTAAAAGAAACTATTTTGGAGCTTTTAGAAAATGAAACTTGGCTAAAAAACCAAATTCACGAATTTGGAACACAAGAACAATTGTGAAATTTCAAACCAAAATTATTTGTCCCAGCAAAAAAAGTTTACTGCACCGACAATGCAGCTATGATCTGAGTCGCTGGAATTTTAAGTAACAAAGCTACTAAAGTCAAGTAGTTCGACTCCACTTTGAAATGACAAGAACTGTGGTCATTTCGACTCTGAACAAAGCGAATGGTGAGATCAAGAGAGATTTATAGAGATTTGTTTAATAAAAAATAGTTGCCGACTACTGGCTAAATCATCTCTTGACATTTTACATAAAATAATTAAAAGTATGTTTGCTAAAAAACATAAACTAAAATAAAAGAATTATGCAACAGTACTTAAATTTGCTTAAAGCCATTTTAGACAATGGTGTGAAGACAGGAGATCGCACTGGAACGGGTACTTACACCCTACCAGGTTATCATTATGTCTGTGAAATGCAGAAGAATGAGGATGGAATTATTCGTAAATTTCCACTCCTGACTACTAAGAAAATGAGTCTCAAATCTGTATTTGAGGAACTCATCTGGAAACTTCGCGGAGACACCAACATCCGTTTCCTGGTGGAGCATAACAATCACATCTGGACGGAATGGCCTTTCAAGAAGTGGCTCCAGGAAACGAAGCAGTTCAATATCTTGGAAAACATGTGGAAGGATGATCAAAAAACCGACTACACAGACGAATGGAAAGAAGCAAAAGCTTTGTTTGAGAGATTGATTCTTGAGGATGATGTATTCTGTGAGGAATGGGGAGATCTCGGACGGACTTATGGGCACCAGTTTCGTCGCTTCGGAGAGGTTAAGTTGAGTGATTTTGATGGTGATCTTCGTGAAGCTCTTTTCTTTGGAATAGATGGTCCAATGCCGTCACCTTTCATTAAGGGAGAAGATCAGCTCATGATAGCACTTGATAAAATCAGGAATAAACCCGAAGATCGCCGCATCATCATCTCACTTTGGAATCCAGCAGACGAAAACAAGACTCTTTTGCCGCCGTGCCCATGCTTCTATCAGTTCTTCGCGAATGAGCCGGGTATGCTTCACTTGAATCTCTATCAGCGTAGCTGTGATATATTTTTGGGTGTGCCGTACAATACGGCTCAGGATGCTCTGTTCCTTTGTCTAATGGCACATGTCACAGGCAGAAAACCCGGAAAGTTCAACCACTTTTTCGGTGATGCCCACATCTACTTGAATCATATTGATCAAGTGAATGAACAGTTGACTCGCACTCCACATCCTTTGCCATCTATCCGACTGAATCCAGATGTGAAGAATATTCTGGGTTTCACTTGGGATGACATCGAGCTCATCGGGTATGAGCATGATGCTGGAATAAAAGGTGCTGTATCTATCTAACCAACCAAACAGCAGGATTTTTATTCTGCTGTTTTTTACAAACAAACATTGACAAATTATAAAAAATATTTTATAATATTAAATGTAAATAAATATAAAAAATTATGAACAAATACTTCATCGCTGTAGCCGTCACAAACAAAGAAGAAAATTATTTTGAATTTTTCAACCTCAAGAAACAAAGCTAAAGTACAATATCAATGTACTCAACTGGCGAAAATTTGAACAGAAACAGCGTAAAAAAATCTAACTTCATTAAACAACAAGAAATTATTGTCGTTTTTTTTCTTAATTTTCTTGAAAGTCCCAAACTTTTCATTATAAGAAAATAATATTTATCTTTTCACGACAAAATAATGGATACGACAATGTACAAAACACAAATGGAAAAAGCCTTGAAATACTTGGAAACAGAATTTATGTGACTACAGCTTGGTAGAGCATCTGTAGCTCTTGTAGAAAATATCACAGTACATGCAAGCTACTGAGACATGAAAATTCCTCAAATTGCACATGTGACAATACTTGATCCACAAACTCTAAAAATAGAACCTTGGGACAAAAAAGAATGCGGAGCTATCGCAAAAGCTATTTACGATGCAGAATTGGGATTGGCTCCACAAAACGAATCCACACATGTTTTGATCAAAATCCCAGCCTTGACCCAAGAAAGGAGAGACGAGATAGGAAAAAAAGTAAAATCTATGTGAGAAGATACCAAAGCAAAAATCAGAGTCACCAGACAAGATGCCATGAAAGCCACCAAAAAATTACTGGAAGACAAACAAATATCTGAAAACGAAAACAAAGCAAACGAAGCCAACATAGAAGATCTGACAAAAGATTTTAACACAAAAATAGACAATCTAGTCAAAGCAAAAGTGGAAGAAGTAATGAAAATATAATTTATAATTTTTTACAAAAAAAATGTGAATATTTCTAAAGTTTTTTTACACTCAATTGATCACTCGCCCCGTATTCAACCTTTTGATTGTCTTTTTGGCAGCTTTCAATTGAAATTTATGACTTGCTATCATATTGATTACATTAATTTTTAGGTTTGCACTTATCAAGTTTACATCTGCCTCAAATCAGATGTCCCACGGTATGAACGAATTGCAACCAAAAATAAATGAAATCCAAGAAAAATACAAAGACGATCCAAACAAAATGGCTGAAGAAACCATGAAAGTTTTCAAAAAAGAATGAAAATCCCCTATGAAATGATGTTTGAGGATGCTCATACAAATTCCTATACTTTTGTGATTATACACTGTAATCAGAAAATTAACACAATGAACAATATCGCCAGATCGATTATATAGTTTCTTTTTTGATTTTGGAAGCAGATTTGTATCAGACACTGCAGAACTAAATGTAAACATACAAAATACATTTTTGTGAATGGACTTATTTGGATACAACAATACTATTTTGGCAATAATCACAGCCGTACTCACATTTTTGCAAATGAAATTGACAACTCTTGTACAGCCAAAACAAAAAGCTCAAACCCTACCAAACTGACAATCAATGCCAGACATGTCCAAAATGATGTGATGAATGGCTCGAGCTATGGCCATCATGATATGATTTACTGCATACCAATTGCAAGCTGCTATGGGTCTTTATATAGTGACTACCACATTATTTTCTATTTGCCAATATACACGACAATATAGAAGCTTACTTCATGCAAAACGATTAGAATTGAGAGGAAAACCAACCATCGTAAAATGATAAAAAAGTAAATGGAAAAATTTTTTTACAAAAGCATAATTGAGCATTCTGAATTTGAAATGCCAAAAATAAAATGATCTAGATTTATTTGAAATGTTTTTCATGTAAAAAATAAAGAACAAGCAGAGCATTACATAACCGAAATTTCCAAAAAATACAAAGATGCCACCCACAACTGCTTTGCATACACATATTGAGCAAATATAAATTTTGATCTATTTTGAAATTTGGACATCACAGCAGACAGCACTAGACAAAGCGATGATTGAGAACCAGCAAATACTGCAGGAAAGCCAATTTTAGCACAAATACAAGGACAAAATTTGCACAATGTTTTACTTATCATCACTAGATATTTTGGATGAACGCTTTTGTGAGTGTGATGACTAATCCAAGCCTATTGAGAGTGTGCAAAACAAACCATTTTACAGGCAAAAATACAGGAAATAGAATTAACAGAGACCAAACAAATCTCCTTTGAATACGAAAACATGAGTTTAGTAATGAATTTGCTAAACAAATACAACGCAAAAATCACAAACGAAAATCACGGAAATTTTGCAAATATTTCATTTGAGATAAACAAATGATTTTTGGATTCTTTTAGTTCAGAACTAATAGATCTATCCAAAGGAAAAATAAAAATATAAAAAAGTCGACTTTTTTTGTCACAAAATGAATTTTCATTCGTATATAGATATAGTGGTATTTAGACTTTTTATGTAAAATGAAATTAAAAGATTATTTCCAAGATAAAAAAGAATTTACAATGAGCGAAAGCCAAAAGCTAGCTCTTTACGAAAAAATCCTTTCCAAAAACAAAAAAAGGTCATTTTTTCATGTATTCAAAATCAAATCTCTAGCATACAGCTTTATTATTATGATATTGTTTGTATGAATATATTGAGTATACTTTTTCAATTGAGATTACGACTGACTAATTACAAAAAATCCTGTAAATCAAGTAAATGCAGACTTTATCGCCAAAGTTGTTGATTTCAACTGAAATTTTTATATACAGCGTGACTGAAAAATATTTAAATCCAGCAATATCTCAAACTGAGACAATATCATCCTAAAAAAATGATCAGATATAGTTTTTGATATCAACTCTGGTACAAAAGCAAAAATTACCTGACCAGCCAGATTTTCTTTATACCAAAATGACAGTGAATACCAAATACTCATAGCAGAATGAGATTTTATCCAAATGGAATCTTCCCAGCCTGATCAAGCACCTATGGAAGTAATAATAAATGACTTCACAGTATCTAGTCAAAACAATATCAATTTGCTGATCACAAAAAAAGACAATGAATACAAAATCGACAACCAATGAGACAACATAAAAGTAATCAGAAACAACGATACTACAGAAGTAAAAACCAAAGAATTGCTTGCGATAAACGAACACGACATCACACTCATCCAAAATGTAGAAGAATTTCAAACAGCATTTGTAGAAAATAAAATCAACCAAACATTTGAAATACAAGAAGAACAAGATACTCAAAAAATTACAGAAAATCTAATAAAAGAGATTTCTACATGAACTGTCCAAATCCAAAATACTTGACTTGCACAAGATTTGTGAATCATTGATTCAAAACAAATCCCTACAGAAGAACAATCAAAAGTTTTGTACAGTGCTTTGGACAAAACTGCTCTTATGCGAAATTTAGAAAATATGCGAGAATACCGAAACATCTGAAACCAACCAGATTACTATTTTAGCAAATCTCAAATAGACACCAAAATCCAAAAATTATACAGTGCATTTGGTATCCCATACCAAAAATTGGGTACAAAAGCCGACATACAAGACCTGATACAAAATTTACAAGATTCATACCATATACCAAATACACAAATATCAAATCTAAAAACACTGATAAATTGGATAGACTACATTGAAAATTTACCAGTTCCTCATACACAAACAAACGAAAACAGTGAAGATAACGAAAATAAAGAGATGCTAAAAAATGAAATCGAAGCAAAACGAACAGAATTTGAAAACAATCTTCCAAGCAACTTGATACTATATTAAGAAGCTACCGAATTATCCAAAATATAATACGGTAAATTTAGTTAAAAAAACCACAATCTATTTTAACTAAACTCGTAGGTAAAAAATAACTGGCCACAATCGACCAGTTATTTTTGTTATAATAAATATTAAACATTTATTTTTTATTTAATTTCTTTTATAGTTATATCAAATATCAAAGTTTCTCAAGCTAATTCATGGTTATATGTCAAATAAACTTTGTCTTCTGTTTCTTTGTAAACCCTAACCACATAACCATTTTCATCATAAAAAGCTAATCAAACTTCGTATTGTCATGGATCTTGCAATTTCGATTTTTCTATCTCAAAATCCAATTCTTTGTTCCATTCTCCATACGCTTCACTTGGTGCTATTTCTATTGTTTTTGTCTGTCAAATTTTCATTCATTCTACTCATCTATCAAAACCAGCTATCATCTGTCCAGCTCAAACTTCAAAAGCCAATCATGCTGAGTAATCTCTACCTTCTGCATATTTTCCACATCATTTAGCTACAGATTCTATACTTGTATCAAATACCGTACCATCCGCCAATCTTCCAATATAATCTACTACAATACTATCTCATTTGTGGACCTGTTGCCCTTTTCATTCAAAATCAGCATTTGATAAATATTCTTTTACACTATCACACATATTATTATTTTGATTAGAAACTAAAACATTTGAACAACCTCACAAAGCAAATACAGTCAGTCAAGACAGGCATACTAGTGTTTTTTTTAAGCCCTTTTTCATTTAAATTAAAATAAAAAATAAAACAAAAATGAGATTAAATAAAAAATGTCAAATTTCAATACAAAAAAAAGTATCAAAAATTTGCTTTTTTTGTAAATTATGACTATAATTAGTTGTACATTTTAAAACATAGCACAACAAATGAAAAAAACAAAACTTCTAACAACCATTATTTTGGCTTTATCTACGATAGGAATAAGCTTGGCAAATGTGCCAGAACACTACAAAGCTAACTATCTCATTTCCAATGATTGGGAAAATATCAAAAAAATTTTTATAGAAATTGAAGCCAACAACCAAATTTGAGAAGAGACTTCTACAGCAAGTTTCAGTAGTTTGTACCACAGCTTCAACAATGTTTTTCCCAAATTTCCTCAAGAATATAATTTTCAAATTGTATACGAAAAATGTAAAGCTTTGAGTCAAACATTGTGAAATTGATACAATTATAACACATTTGCTTCATTTATGAACAACTGTTTTAAACCATTGTCTCAAATTTTGACTACCATAGACAATTCGTACACTGTCAAAGCAAACATAAAAGCAAATCCAGCTACATGACCAGCTCCTCTGACAGTCACCTTTAATGCTAGTGCTAGCACAGATCCATCTTCTGAAACTATCCCAGAAAACAATTATTTTTGGTATTACAGAGATATAAATGGAGTAGATCAAATGATCTGAAACAAATCTGTTTTGAGCTATACTTTTGAAAAAGCGGGTACTCATATTGTACATCTCACAGTCAGAAGCTCAAACAACAATAATGGAATTTTTGATTGAGAAAAAGATATAGCTATAAATGTAAAGCCTATGTCCGCTGCCATTTCAGTATATGCAAACTGAAAAAAATTAAACACTATAGAAAAAACCAAATTTGGTACACAAGAATGAATCAACTGAATTGTTTTGGATTGATCCGCTACAATTCCTATTTGAGAGAGGGTAATTGAACAATATTCATGGAAAATAGTGTGATCAAACAATTTTTCTATCACAAAAAATGGAGAATGAAATCCATGAGTCATCAAAGTATTGTTACCAAACGAATGAGAATACAAAATAACTCTCACTACTATAGACAATGAAGCAAATTCAATATCTGAAACATATTCTATCGTTTTGGCGGATCCTGTAGCAATAATCAAAAAAAGCCCCGATGAATGAACTACAAGCAGTACATTTACTTTTGATGCTAGTTCTTCGTACTCTGTCACATCAAATATAAAACTGTATACTCGAGAAATATTTGATAGTAATTGAAACAAAAAAACCACATATCAATGAAAATCAATAAAATATCAATTTTTAGAACCATGATCATACACAGTAAAATTGACCGTGACAGACAACTTATGAGAAAGCAATACAGAAACAAGCCAAGTATATGTAGAATCCACAACTCCAATTGCCCAATTTACATACACACCAGACTCAAATCGAAGATATCCATCCAAATTTACTTTCGATGCTACTCCATCTTCAGATATTGATGTAATAAATGGAGTAGATGAGCTAACTTATTCTCGAAATTTCTCAAACCCAAGCACCACAAATATACAAGCTATAGAATGAAACAACAAAAAAGTAAAAGTAAGTTTCGACTCAGTTTGAGAGCAGACAATAAAATTGACCGTCACAGACAAATATGGAAAATCAAGTGAAATAGAAAAAAAAATAAACATACAATCAATTTTGAGACCAGAAATCGTTATCGCACCAAAAGCAGCCACTTGGTGAACTCCTATAAATTTTGTAGTTCAAAGCAATCAAACAATATTAAATTATTCACGAAATTTTGCAGACTGAAATACTGTTTCCACTCAGACAAATAAAATAAGACATACATTTAATAAAGTATGAAATTTTGCTGTCATATTAAATGTTAATTGAGAAAATGGCGATACCAACACCATCACTGAAAATGTATTTATATGAGAAAAAAATCTGCCAACAGCAGCATACAAAGTCAGAAATCAAGCAAATGAAATCATAAAAGAAAACGAAGAATGTATAGAAAAAACAGAATTGGAAAATGTAGTACATCCTGCATACAAAGTCACAAGATACAATCAAATTACTATAGATCCAAGTGATTCTGTAAACACAAAATGAACAAATTCAGACCTAAAATATTTCTTTAAACAAAAATATTGAGAAATATACAATACAAGCTCTTTTAAAACAAGCTTCAGTGAAATGTGATGTAGCTATGTGGATATGACTGTAGAAGATGCTGCCATGTGAGTAAATACACAACAAAGAATTTGGTTTAAAGTTTTCAATAATTTGCCAATACTAGACAATGTTGTCTTATCGTTTCCGCAATATGGAAATGAAGTTTGAATTTGACTAAACCAAAATAATGTACAAGATATATTCAATGGAGATACAGATCTTACTGTAAAAGTCACTGCCACAAATGCAAAAGATACAGACTGATTTATTTCTTATTTCAAACGATATTACTATTACAAAGATGATCCAAGTAGATGGCTGGAAACAAAAATTACTCCAAGCAATATAAATTATACTTATTTTCAGCTAAAAGAGGCTGGAGAATACATGTTTTGAGTCACAATATACGACAATGATGATTGAAAAACAGTGAGTGAAGATACACTATGAAATTGACCAATAGTGCTATTGATCCAAGACTCAAAAAATATTGACATACCTATCGTCACACTTATATCAAACAAAAGTACCGTAGAAGTATGAGATGAAGTCACTTTCAATGTCAGTGCAAAAATCATTTCAGATAGGAGCAATTTTTTGCAAGAAAGGACTATAAGATACGATTTTGATGGAGATGGAGAACGAGATTTAATCACAAAAGATGATGAAGTCACTTATGTTTACGAAAAACCAAATGCAAATTGATTTACACCAAGAGTATGAGTACTATATAGATGATACGAATGAACTGCCAAATGATGAAGCATAGTAGTAAAAGATGCTCTAAAACCTAGACTTTTGTACTCAAATGCAGGTAAATTTGTATTGTTTAGAGATATAAGTTTGTGAGAAATTGCAAAAAGTACCACATGTTTAAGTCTAGTTGACTGCAAAAGTAATAATGATTGATACTTATTAGATACAAAAGACACAAATTATTACACTTTTGAATATCCTGAATACCAAAAATATTTTATATCTATTGACTTACAGGATGAATATGCAAATGTAATAAACAAAAAAATGGCAATAACATTGAACGGAATACAAACCGACAATTGACAAATCATAAATCACACATGAGACATAAAACTACTAACAATCCCTGAATACCAAGAAAAATCTGGCTGAGCAATCGAAATTTTTGTATGAAATAGCCTAGAAAACAGTGTTTTATTTTATGTATTAAATGACAAAGACATAAAAAATTGTTATGTGGATTTGGATATTACAGATGAAATTGAAAAAGATTTTTCTTGTAATGAAGCATATTTAGCAAGCTATACTCCTCAATATACAAGTAAAATTTGAAGAATATACTACGAAAAAAATGGAACATGAACATACAAAGAATTTTCTGTATCATTTTTGGATTATTCTATCAAATTAAATGAACAAGACCAAGAAATTTACGACCAAATTGCTGATTTGCTAAAAACTACAAAAGATGAAAATTTGAAAATATTGTTGTTAAATTTACAGCAAGGTCTAGTGAGTGAAGCTGAAAAAGAAGCAAATACAATAGCTTTGCAAGAATATTTGATAAACTGAAAGGATCTAAATATTGAAGACGATGAAAAAGAAAAACTTATGGAAATAGTAAACAAATTATCAAATGCCACCGTGATTTCCGCATTATGATGAACTGAATATGACATAGCAAAACAAGAAATTTTGGGAATTTTGCCTACCAACTTAAAAACGACAGTCTCTAGATTATTTGGTGATTTTGAAGTTGCTGAAGCAAATTTTGAAAGTTGAAACTCTCAATTGGATGAAAGGAAAAATATATTACAAGAGATTTTGCAAACTATAAAAAACAAAAGCACACAAGATTTGGCAAATCAAAAAGAAGATGAAATTACCAAATCTGATTTGGACGAAATCGTAGTGCCAAATATCTGCAAAATCATGAATTATTACAATATCGCTAGCAATACTGGCTTGTGTACTGGCACAGATGTACCACAAGTACCAGAAGCAAAAGATGTGGAAACAGTATCAAAAAACAAATTATCAAAATGACTAAAAATATTGATAATCACTCTGTCTTCTTTGATTTGAATATTTGCAGTATTGGTTATCTTCTTTGCTGTCAAAGCAAAAATAAATAGACAAAGGGAAGATGAAGAATAAAAACCACTTTTGATGTTTTTTACAAAAAAAGAATTGACTTTTATTATAAATAGTATATAATCTAAATAATTTACCATATAATATAAATAATATTATGACAAAAGAAAGCATATCTACAAACAATTTCAGAGACAAAACTGAAAAATCTAAATCAACATGAAAAAAACTAATCACACTAGCTACATTAGCACTAGCACTTTCTGGATCACCAAAACAAGCTCAAGCTATCGATACAAAAAAACAAGAAATCAAAATCGAGCTAGCAGATAATTTCTCAAATTGAGATGAAAAGAAAAATAAATTGAGAACCAAAGAAGAGATGACTATTGATTATATCAGTAGAAATCTATATATAAACGGAAAAAGCATAAAAGATACAAACGCGAAAATAGAAAAGATTGCTGAAAATCTATATTCTGTAGAGTTTGAACATGAATTTTTAGAATGATCAAAAAAAATCAAAATGATTTTTGAAACAAGATATGAAAATAATGGTATTTTTATGAAGTTTCAAAATCATCAAATATCTACAGACAAATGAATGAAGAAATTTCCTACAAACACAATTTTGGAAGACAAAACTACACACAACAATTACGATACTAGAGTTACTCCAGACACAAAAACAAGTAATTTTACCATAAAATACAATCCTTACAAGACACAAAATACTATCAAAAACATTGTATCAAAACAAGAGATTTCATCAAAACAGACATTTGAAAGGATTCCTGAATTTGAAAATACACAACTAACAAGACTAAATAATCCAACATTATGAAAATATGTTTTTGATGAAAAAAGTAATACTTATCATAGAGAATTATTTTATCAAGACAATCTAGATTATACAAAAATAGTACAAATATATTTCAATGAAAATGGTGAAATAGATATACAAAAAACACTCGAAAACAAAAAAGATTTAGAAATTTTGTGAATAAAAGTACAATACAATATAGATGACAACTGACAATTTTCTATTTTGGATGAATCAAAACAAGAACTAATAGAAAAAGTAAGACACGATAGAGAAATTTTGATAAATATGATAAACAGTACAAAAATTGCATCAAATAAGGATTTTCCATGATTAAACAAAATTGAATACAACGATATGCGAGCTCCTGACTCAAAAATAATTTCTCTAAATCCAATAAAATGAATATACGAGATTCAGCTAAATGAAAATCACGAAAAACTTCACTGCAAAGTAGAATGAGAAAGTATAATTTTGGTAGATGAAACCGGAAAAACTACAAACAATACTTTTTATTTTAATCAATGAAAAAACTATTATAAATTGAGTATAAATGGTTGAGCATTGTCTGCTCAAATAATAAACAAAGCTGGAGAAAATCCGCACAAAATATTGCCAAATTATTCTGGAGATATAAATGCAAAAAATATATTAAACAACAAATGACTACTGACAAATATAAACACAAACAATATCCAATATTTTGACAATAATTGATATTTGATCGCACAAATTCCTTGCAAAAAAGAAAATGAAACATTTAAAATGCTAGATGAATATTCTACTCCACTAAATATGTTAGATTTGTATAATTATGACTGATTTAAATCAATCACAGACAATATAAATTGACTGTGTGAACAGTTGTGAATTGTAGACATAGATATTCGAAAAGCTTTTGAAAAATCTTTAAAAGAAAAAGGTATTGATTTTAATCTCAAAGATATAAAAATATCAAATCCTGACTCAAAAAAATCAATATACTACAAAATATCAGACAATTTTGATATCAAACAAGATGAAAAATTGTATAAAACAGCCAAAAACTGCTTAGAAACTATAAAATCTAGATTAGAATTTATAAAAATGATCAACAATTGTCAAATTTTGCGAAAAAATGGAAAACAAATAGAAGATTTTGAGCAGTTTATATGATGAGAATCTGGAATTTGAAAAAACTTTGAATCACAAGAAGATATTTTGAAATTTTTATCTGGAGAAATCAATGAAATAAATGTAAAACTAATACGATGAAATTGACAATCTGAAATAGTAAATTACAGTGTCATTTGAAACAGACTAAAAGCCTTGTTGACAGGACAATGAAGCGTATATATTTCAGATCAACGGTACAATGTAAAGACAGACGATAGATGAAATATAATAGTTGAAGTAAAAGCAGAAAAAAAATAAACAATCATCATTTTCAAAAAAACAATCGGTATCACAGATCGATTGTTTTTTATTTTTGTATGCAAAACATCAGTTATCACCACCATCAAATTGCACTAAACAAACATCCAACACACTAATCCAATAGTTTAATAGTTTCCTCAAAAATATCTTCAATTTGATTATCAGCATCAATAGAAATCACTTTTCATTTTTCTTTGAAATAATCTATCACAGGCATTGTCTCATTTTCAAAAGCAGCTAATCTCACTTTGATAGACTCTTCATTATCATCTGCGCGTCATTCTTTTTTTGCTCTATCCAAAATCCTTTCAATAGCCTTTTGTTTAGATAATTCATAGTGAATCACTACAAAATCTCTGTTGTATTTTTCTATCATATTCTCCATAAATTTAGCTTGCTCAATAGATCTTGGGAAACCATCTGTCATCAAAGTCACATTTTTTCATTGTACAATTTGCAAAGCAATTTCATATCGACCAAAGCTGACAAAAGGAGGTACTAATTCCCCAGCATTTACTATATCTTTACAAAAATTTCAAATAATATTGTCATTGGACATATTGGCTCTAAAAAGTTGCCCCATCTCCAAATAATCCATTTTTCATTCAAAATGTTTTAGTAATAATTTAGCTTGTGTACCTTTTCCACACCCCTGAATACCCAAAAGAAAAATATCTTTCATAACAAAAAATTTACAAAATAAAACATACCATGTATTTACAGATATCTCACAAAAAAACAACCAAAAATCCAAATTTTATACATTTCAGAAAACAAAAAACAGTACACATTTCTGCATACCGTTTTTATATTTAAGATAGAAATTTTACCTCTTTGACCAAGTAGGAGCTTTTCTAGCTTTCTTCAATCATGGTTTTTTCCTTTCTTTGATTCTAGGATCTCTTTTTAAGAAACCAAAAGGCTTTAAAGTAGTCCTAAAATCTGTATTTCGATCTATCAACGCTCTGGCAAATCCCAATTTGATAGCATCAGACTGTCACGAAATTCCACCTCATCTAATAGTGATTTCAGCATCAAATTGCTTTAGATAATCCTTTCCAAGTGTCATAAGTGGAGCAATAGCATTTTCATACAAATGAGTATTTCCTCAAAAATATTCTTTCAAAGAAATTTCTTTTCCACTTGATGTCTTCAACATATAATTTCCCTTTCCTTTTGGAAACAATTTTACTACAGCTGAAGTCTCTTTTCTCCTACCAACTGCATGATTATATTCTTGTGTAGCCATTATTTATATAGATTTACAGGTTTAAAATTATCATATTTAGTTGTTGTTGCAACTTCTAATTTCAATCTCTTCATCCTAGAGTCTCTCAATTTATTCTTTGGTAGCATTCATCTAACAGCAAACCAAAGAGCCTTAGTAGGATCTTTTACTATCAATTCTCACAAAGTGATACTTTTCAAATTTCCTTTGTATCCACTGTAAGAATAGTAAATTTTTTGCTTCAATTTGTTATTTCATTTTACCACAAATTTTCCAGCATTTTCTACTAAAACATAAGATCAAGCATCCCAAAAATCAGACAAATAAGCACTATCTTTTCACATAAGTTTATTTGCTATATCTACTGCTAATCTACCTAAAGTTTTTCCTGTAGCATCAACTCTATATCGTTTTCTGCTTTTTTCTTGATCAACTCTCTTTACCCAAAGAGTCTTGTTCAAATCTTTTTTTGTAAATTCCATCTTAACTAAGATTCTTTATATAAAAACTATGACAACTTCAACATAATCTTTTCTGCAGCATCTCCTTTTCTAAATCACATTTTGTATGATGCAACAAAAGATTTTGGTTTATCCTGCAGATATTTTGGCAACAAAGTATTTATCACTTTTTTACCCTCTTCTTCTCCAAAAATTTCTGCTTTTACTATATTTATACATTCCCTCTTTGAATCTGTTTCATTAGAGTATCTAGTATAAGTTTTAACTAATTTTGAGAAAAAAGCATCAGCTTCAGCTTTCAATACTTTTGCTCTTTTTGGTGTTGTGGTAATTTTTCCATTTTTCACCAAATTTGAAAGCATAATTTTTACAAAAACTTCTTTCTTTTTTGCTCATGTATTAAGTTGAGTTAACTTATTAATTCTATGTCTCATTTTAAATAAACAAATAATCTAAATCACTAACCAATCAAAGATTTTCCTATATTTCATAGAGATTGATTTATTTCATCTATAGCTTTTCTTCCTACTCATTTCATGA
Organism: uncultured bacterium; assembly: GCA_947170225.1. Classification (GTDB taxonomy): domain Bacteria; phylum Patescibacteriota; class Gracilibacteria; order Absconditabacterales; family Absconditicoccaceae; genus JALOAF01. The sequence goes on from CAMVSQ010000010.1 coordinate 25,317, forward strand.
GTAATAATTCTCATTTTTTCTTTTTTTCCAAATCTTCTACATACAGTATATTATTTTTTATCAATGCATTTCTAGTCCTCTCACTCAATGGCAATGCATCAATAGGCATTGTTTTTATATCTGCCTCCACTGGCAATCTTTCTCTTTCAAAACCTAAATCGTCATACTCAACCAATACTGATTTATCAATGTATACATCATCAAATATAAACAATTTTGCATAAGAAGCCAAAACCTCTCCAGCAAACATTACCATTTCTTTTGCAGAAACTCAATCAAACAATGATCAAACTTCTATCTTTAAACTATCTTTTGTTCATCATGTGAAGTCGTCAATAACTTCATCAACATCGTATTTGATATAATCAACTAATTTAAACTCATTATCAATTACCAATGTATTTACATCATTATTTTCTTCTTCTATATCACGACTTCTAAGATATTCCACACTATAATATTTATATCACTTTTCTACTCTAATATCCATATTTATTTCCAAAGATGGATCAGTTATCTCAAACAAATATACATCTTTATTCAACAATTCTACTCCAGCTGGCAATTTCAAAGCTTCTGATGTATATTGTCATATACCTTTAAACCTCTGTGGAATCCATTGTATATTTTCCACACTAGAATCAAATTTAAATTTCAATTTTTTGAAGTTCAACATCATAGATATCACATCCTCTTTTACTCAATCCATTACGCTATATTCATGAGGAACTCCTTTTATCTTCAATCAAGTTATAGCTCATCATACATTATAAGACAATATTATTCTCCTTATTGCATTTCCCAAAGTATGTCCAAATCATCTAGGCAAGTAATTTAATTCAAATTTTGTCACTTTACCATCTTCAGATACGATGATTTTTGGTGTACCTATAAGTTTTTGAATATCTAACATAGGCGTATAAAAAAGATATAAATTTTTGTATTTTTTTACAAACTATGCTCTAGCATAGAACTCAATTACTTTCAAAATATCAGCATTGCTTCCCAACTCTCCCAATTTTGGCAAAGATAATAATTCTACTTCATATTTATTTCTATCCACTTTTATCCAAGATGGAACTTTCAAAGTTTTGCTAACTGTAGCTCCAGCATACAAAGGAGAAGATTTCAATTTCTCTTTCAATGTTATTTTGTCTCCTACTTTCAAAAAAGTTGAAGGTACATTGTGCTTTTTTCAATTCAACAAAAAATTTCCATGACTTACCATCTGTCTTGCTTGTATAATAGTTTTTGCTATTCCAGATCTATACAATACAGAATCCATTCTAGCTTCCAAAAACATATACAAAGCTTCATCATGGCTTATACCATTATTTTTTGAATATTTAGCAGATGTTTCATGTACAAGTTTTACAAATTGTTTTTCTGACAACATATAAGATCTTTTCAAAACTTGTTTATTTCTCAACAATTTTCCATATTCAGAATTTCTTTTCATAGAAGAACCATGCTGTCCAGGAAGAGATCTCCTATTTTTTATATCATACTTATCACTTCCAAACAAGTTTACTTGTTCTCTCCTACATAATTTAAATTTTGGTCCTGTGTACCTCATTGATTTAACTAATTTATAAATAAAGTTGTTAATCGTTAACTATTTAACCGTCATTCTGAACGAAGTTAAGAATCTTATTTTTAGATTCTTCGGCAAAGCCTCAGAATGACACAAATACTATTAATTTCTCTTTGGTCTTTTTCATTTACATCATCCAAATTGTATTGGTGTTTCTTCTTTTATATACATAATATCTATCATTCATATTTCGTTTATAGCTTTGAAAACACCATCTCTAGCCATACCTGCTCACCTAAAAATTATACCAATATCTTTTAGTCAAAAAGATTGAGCATCTTTTAGTATACTTTTTGTAAGCATTTCTGCAGCATATGGAGTATTTTTCTTTGCTCCTTTGTATCACAAAAGTCATGTTCATCATCATAGAACCTTATTTCCTTCCTTGTCAGTCAATACTATCATTGTATTATTATCAGTAGTTTTTACAGACAATATTCCACTTACAAGTTTAACATCTTTCTTCTTACTTGCTTTTTTTACAGCAGCCATTATTTATACAAATTATTTAAATAAAGTTATTTTTTCAAAACAGGTCTAACTTTTGATCTACCCAAAAGCTTTTTAGCAGTCCTTGCATTTTTTCTAGTACACTGTCATCTCACAGGCAATCACATATTATGTCTAATTCATCTATAACATTTTATTTCTTTAAGTCTTTTTATAGCAGAAGCTACCTCTCTTTTTAAATCATTTTCCAATACATATTTTTGCAATTCGTCGCTTATCTTTTTTTGTTCATCTTCTGAAATATCTTTCACTTTTTTCATAAAAGGAATACTTAAATTATCTAATATTTTTTTAGATCTATTTCTACCAATTCCATAGATATTTGTAAGTGCAATCCATATTGACTTATCTTCTGGCAAAACATGTCCCATCAATCTAAACATTTCAATCAAGTGTTAATTAATAAATAATACATTTTGCAAAATTACCCTTGTCTAGTTTTATGTCTAGGGTTTCTTTTACATATAACATAAAGTTTACCTTTTCTCTTTACTATTTGGCAAAACATACATCTTTTTTTTATTGAACTCTTTACTTTCATTTCCACAATAATAACCAATTAAATATATTTTATTCAGAAAGCTCATCAGCCTCCAAATGTGCACTATAGTTGTTGTATCTGTATACCACACGACCTTGTGTCATATCATACTGATTTACCTCAACTTTTACTCGATCTCAAGGGATAACAGAAATGTGTTTCTGCTTCATTTTTCATGACAACTTACAGCGAATTTCAGCATTTATATCCTTTAATTTCACTTTCAAAATTCATGCTGGCAACTTGTCAATCACCTCTCCATCTCGTTCCAAAGTTCATTCTTTAACCATTAACCTCTATTTTTTTAACTTCTAAAACAGTTTGATAAGGTCTAAATCCGATTCTCCTTGTGTATCTAACTTTTCTCTTAAATTTCAAAACATCTATTTTTTCTCATTTTTTATTTTCCACTACTTCCAAAGATACTTTAGCACCTTTTATATATGGTTTTCACAACAATACAGTTTCTGCTTTTTCATCAAAAGCCGCCAAAACCTCAACAACATCAACTTTTTTTCATTGTTCTATATTCATATTGTCAACCACGATAGTATCTCATTTATTTACTATATATTGGTGTCATTTCAACTCTATTACAGCATACATTTTTTAAAAAAATTATTACATAAAACACACAAAAGCAAACTAAGCAATTTTTCATAGTTGAGCTAATGTATTATATTTTTTCTTGTTTGTCTTGTAAGCATTTGAAACAACAGCTTTCATCCTATTGTATCTCCTAAAACTAGGAAAATCATAAGACACAAACTTTCTATACCATTTTGTACCATAATGCTCTTGTTTTTTTGCTTTATCCAAAATATGAGAAGATCGCAATTCCTTTTTGTAAAAAGAGATCAATCTCTCGTTTGTGTTTAAATCTCAAGTTCTTCGAACGATAAATCACATAATTGTATCATAAACAAATAAATGTTTCTAACTGCCGAGGACCGGAATCGAACCGGTACTCCATATTAAGTGGAAATGGATTTTAAGTCCATCGCGTCTACCAATTCCGCCACCCCGGCAAACGCTGGCAAACAATCTTACAAGACTGTACCAAGACCATTTACCACCTCATTATTTAAGATCTACTTCTTAACTATTTTACAATTTCCTTAAACATCTTGTCAAACACTTCAGGAAAAGCCACAGCAATATTTGACAAAACTTTTCTATTGATAATTATATCTTTTTGTGCCATAGCATGTATAAATGTGTTGTATTTAGATCATTTTTCCCTCAATACAGCAGACAATCTTTCTGTCCAAAGAGTCCTAAAATCTCTCTTTTTTAGTCTCCTGGATACATAAGCATGTTGTCATTTTTTTATCAAAGCATCTTTAGCCTGATTATAAACTTTACTTCTACCAAGTCTAAATCATTTAGCCTCACTCAAATATCTTTTGTGACTTCTTTGTCTTTGCAATCAATTACTAACTCTAACCATTTTTTATACTATTTATAAGGAAGTAAATTTTTTATCATCTTGCTATCCGCCTTTGCTAGTACTTTTCCATATGGAGATTTTTTGTTTGAATCTCCCTTATTCGTCAACAAATGATTATTACAAGATTTTTTTGTCATAACTTTATTTTTCTTTGTTATTTTAAATCTTTTTGATGCTCAACTATGAGACTTCATCTTATTAGCCATAATTTTTCTAAATTTTACTGAATAAAATTACACTATATCACCAAACTTCTTTTTTTGGATCAGGATACTGAGTTCTTCATGCATCTTCCAACGAAGACACAATTCATTTAAGTTTCAAGAAAGCCTTTTCTTCATATATCTTTTCCCTTCATCTAAGTTTGATAAAATACTTTACATTGTATCAATCATTCAAAAACTCTCTTCACTTTTTCACCTTCAATTCCAAATCATTGTCTCAGATCGAATAACTTATTTTCAACTCTTTTAATCATTTTTGCTTTTGTGCTTTCTTTTTTTCTTTGATATCTTTTTGTTTTTTGTACATATATTTTCCATAATCCCCCAGCAAAGCAGTACAAATTTGCTTTACAGGATCATAATGCATTTGTATCAAATCAACTCATTTTTCCTCTGCCATTTGCAGCGCAACCCTCCTAGGAAAAGATCAAAGATTGTTTTTATCTTCATCAAGTACAACAATAGTAGGAGCTTTTATAGCTTGATTTATATAAATAGTAACCTTATCATTTTTGTCATTCCTTTGTACAAAAGGTTTATCCTGCATAAAACAAATTATTAAATTAAATACAAATAGCCGCCACAAATTACTCCCGGCGGGACTCGAACCCGCGATCTTCGCCGTGAGAGGGCGACGTCCTAAACCACTAGACTACGAGAGCCTAAAATTTCAGAATGTAGAATTTTTAACATATAGCACTCATTTATACACTAGAAATTCTACACCCTAAAAAACAAAATTATCCCCAGATGGACTCGAACCATCAACTTACAGCTTAGAAGGCTGTTGCTCTATCCAATTGAACTATGGGGACTCGAACAACAAACTTTAATTTTAAATTTGGACCCTACGAGAGTCGAACTCGTCACCTCCTGCGTGCAAAGCAGGCGCTCTAGCCAAATGAGCTAAGGGCCCAAAATTGGGGAGAACCGGATTTGAACCTGTGTAGCCGTGAGGCGTCAGATTTACAGTCTGATGCAATTGACCGCTCTGCCATCTCCCCATAGACAATTATCATTGTGCAACTGGTGATCCACTTTGTAAAACACCAAACATAAACAATATTCACAAAACTATCACCACAAACCCAAACAAAACAACAGCATTTCTTGTTCATCATACATTTTTTTCTGCCCATTCTATCCTCCCCAAAAACCCAACAGCCTTCGGTGAAAAATAAATAACAGCGATTCACAATGCAACAATAAGTAAACCAATCAAAAAGTGTCACATAATTTAGATTTGTTAATACACAAATAGCGGGTAACGGGACTCGAACCCGTACGAGCAGAGCTGAAGTCTGCTATGCTACACCAACTACATCATACCCGCACATACGAAAAAATACATTTCGTGTTCCAACTTATAATAAAATAAAAAACAAAATCAAGTCATTTTTTAAAAAAAATGGTTGTTTAAAACTTTAGGTCACAAGCACATTTTATTTTTTTAAAATTGACTTATTGATTTTTTATGGCTTTAAAAGTATCAAAAAAATACAACATACACAAATTTTTCTATCATCAACCACATTATCAAAATTAAAAAAAAATTCAATAATCTTGTTTTTGTACATTTTTTAGTTATAAATTCTTTTTGTTTTACTCAAAAATTTATTGCTATGAAATTCAACAATCCCATCTATGAAAACGAAGAGTTAACTTACCAAGATGTTTTTTTATTTCAAAATTATTTTGACTGATATTCTAGGTCCAAAGTAGATATCACGCCAATCTACAATTTTGGCACACACATACCAATCGTCAGTGCAAACATGAATGCTGTCACCTGAAAAAGGATGGCTGAAACCATTGCTCGTTATGGTGGATTGGGAGTTTTGCCACAAGATATGGATATAAACACACTCCAAAGAATTGTAAAAGAAGTAAAAAATGCAAATATCAAATATGATACCGCCATCACTGTAAAACCTGAAAACACTATCAGAGATGCTATGTGAATTATCCACAAAAGATCACACAATCGTGTAATTATGATAAATGAAAACCACGAACCAATCTGAATCTTCTCCGAAAAAGATATGGCAAATTTGGATCAGTATTCACAACTTTGAAATTTGAAAACAAAAAAACTTATCACATGAAAAATCTGAATTTCAAACAAAGAGGCATATCTTTTGATGGATGAAAACTGAATTTCTTCTCTGCCAATAATAGATGAAGACAACAAATTAGTCTGAATTTTGACCAAAAAAGATTGTATCAGACAGGATATGTATAGCCCCACCTTGGATAAAAATTGAAAACTAAATTTAGCAATAGCAATCTGAATAAATGGAGTAGAAAAAATCAAACCACTTTTTGATATGTGAATAAATATTTTTGTCTTGGATACTGCACACGGCTTCCAAAAAAGGATGATAGAAGCCATCAAAGAGTTTAGACAAAATTTTTGAAACGAACCAATACTTATCAGCTGAAATGTTATCACCCCAGAGTGAACAAAAGCGCTGATACAAGCATGAGCAAACGGAGTAAAGGTATGAATTTGACCATGAGCAATGTGTACTACTAGGATGCAGACATGAGTATGAAGACCTCAATTTACCGCCGTTTACAAATGCTCATTACAGGCAAAAGAATTAGGATGATTTGTCCGAGCAGACGGATGAGTCAAAGAACCTAGAGATTTAGCTTTAGCTCTCGCTGCTGGTGCAAATCATGTCATGCTTGGTACAACTTTTGCTTGAACTTATGAATCTACATGAGATATCAGATATGATGAAAACGGTATGATGTACAAAGAAAATTACTGAATGGCTAGCAAAAAAGCTGTAGAACTCAGAAACGGAAAACAAGACAATTTTGAGATAGAAAAAAGAGGGATGTACCGCGAATGAATCAGCAAATCAAAAATTTACCTCAGAGAGTGATTTGAATCTGTTTGAGATATTATTGACACATTTACTACAGGACTTCGCTCAAGTTTGACCTATGTTTGAGCAAATAATTTACAAGAATTTAACGAAAAAGCTATCATCTGAGTCCAGACAAATGCATGATTTGTAGAATGAACTCCACATGGCAAGGTGAGGAAATAATAAATTTATATAAAAAATATGTATGATTGATTTAGAAAATTTTTTGAAACAATACAACACAAAAAAAGCCAAAGATCTTTTGCACCAAGATCCACAGTTTTTGGCGTTACAAGACTGCCGAAACCATATAGCTCCAAAAGATGAAAATCTTTTTTTGTTTTTGGTAATACAATGTGCTTTGGTATCATACCAGATAGCATGAAGTGGCGAACAATGGCGGACAGAATTTGGACAAAAAGTACAAAAAAATTGGGACATTCTCCTCGATATATGGAAAAACAACCAAAACAATACAGATCGACGATTTAATTTTTTGAAAACATCCAAAAATAACAAAAGAATCTACAATATCAAAAAATCCAGAATTGAAAAAATAAACACAATTTTGCAAACAGAAAAAAATTTTTTCCAATTCCAAAACAAACTAGAAGAACTAAACAACCTACTAGCAAAAACCATGAAAACAACACTACAATCCAAAACCATAGTTTTTGCTACTAAAATGTTTGGCTATGCTTGTACCATTATCACATGAAAAGATACAATTTACCCTATGTCTATCAATATTCCTATAGATAGTAGGATCAAAAAAATTTATCTACTAAACACAAAAAACACACAAGCAAATGAAACAGAAATTTGCAAATATTTCCAAAATTTGAGCCAAACTTTTCAGATTTCACCTTTGGATTTAGATACTATCTTGCGGCTAGATTACTGGAAGATCATCAAACAAAACTAATCAAAAAGCCTAATATTTCCATTTTTTGCATCTACTTCATAATCATATTTTACTCCGTTCAATACAAAATCTACATCATATATCCCATCTTCACGATCCAAATCAATTTCTACAAACTGAACACTTCCCGCATCAACACTCAAATAATTGATCACCAAGTTTTTTACTTCGTCTACTGATAAATAGTCTGTAGCAGATGTATTGTTGTTTATTTCTGCACAGTTTCCGGAAATAATTTGTCATCTATTGGCACCAACTACATATTCACACACTTCACTATCATCTCAAAACTTAATATTATAAACCGTTTTTCCATCCACTGTCTGTGTATCATTATCAAAAATTTTTACATTATTTGAATAATATCCTGCATCTTCCAAAGCTATTGATTCAGCATCTTTTGATGAATACAAAATAAAATCATCATCCACTATTATATCTCCACTTCTTGCGTCTACCTCATATTCATATCTTATCCCATCTGCAATAAATTCCACATCATAAATTCCATCTTCACGATCCAAATCAATCTCCACAAATCTAACATTTTCTGACTCTACACGAGCATCTTTTATCACAATATTTTTTACTTCATTTTTTGATATATATTTTCCATTGCACCCAAAAAGCAAAAAAGCCAGCATAAAAACTCACAAAAAAGCAAAAATTTTTTTAGACATCTCGTTTTTAAATAAAGGATAAAAAAAATAGACAAATCAAGAAATAAAAAAAAGCTAAAAAAAATCAACAAATTTTTTAAAAAAAGTACAAAAAAAATCAAAAAAAAACTTTCAATACAGAGTTTTGCTTGTTTATAATCGGCATATCTCAAACACAAAAAAGTCCTCAAAAATTTGACAAATAAACATTTTTTGGTTATAATATATATGTCATCATGAATGAGTGCATTGTCCATCAATCGCTATCACATGATGAATGAGATCTTTATCAGTTGGAAAACTTACATCATTTGTTATCTACATCAAATTATCTACAGGCAAAATTGTAGATCATAAATGTTTGTACACATGATTTCATTGTGAAAGTATTTTCAATAATAATTGCTAATCCAATTATCATTGATAGTAAAAATTTGAGAAATTTTACATGCACAAATGCAAATATTTTCACACTATATTGTATGCTTATATGTATTTATCTCAAAGACATATTTCATCACAATATCGACAGTTATCATCCAGATTTCATTATAAAAATATTTTGGTCTCTCTTTTAGAGGAATACCAAAACAATACTTGAGATATATTGTAGTATTTATTACTGTATTTTTATACTGATAGTTATCCCTATTTTTGCTCTTTCTCTACAAAAATACATAACCATTTGACAGTTATCTACAAACATTTTAAGAAAATCTTTCAATCATAATTATTATTTAACTACCAATTGTTAATTATTGATTATATTTTGAATCAAATGTATGCCCATTTGTTGTTTCTTACAATATACATATTATATTGATGACGATAATTTAATTTAGAATATTAAACATTTGACCACTTTCCAACAATGATAAAATCAACAAAAAAATTTAGACCTTGGGAAATGTTCTGAGGTCTTTTTTTTGATTTAAAACCAAATTATTTCAAAACTTGGTTATAAGACAACAAAACTGAAATTCACTTTTCGCTGAATGGATTTCTCACCATTCGATTTGCTCAGGTTCGAAATGACGGGAGTTTAGTCATTTCGAGTTTATGCAGCTATGCTGTATGCAACGAGAAATCCACTATATTTCATGCAATTTCACCGCAAGCTACTCAAGTCCATCTGCCAATTATTATCTGTACTACGGCGAATGAGCCTATGCGAGTGAGCTTCGTATTCAATATACTTGTATGGAATACTGAACATTACTTGCTGAAATTGACATGCCAGAG
>CAMVSQ010000011.1 GCA_947170225.1 uncultured bacterium
AAAAAAAAGAAGTAAATTAGCAAAGTTTTTCATTTATCTTACCCTGATTTTTATAGTTTTTGCATCATTTGCAGCATATATAGTAATGTATGCATGAATAAATGGTTCATCAAAATCAAAATGCCAAGAATGATACATTTTTGATGAAGAGCGTGGGCAATGTATTGCACAAATCATGGATATAGACAACGACAAAAACAACAATGAAATCAATCCATCAAACAGTGAACTAAATGACGAAGAATCCTGTGAATTAGCTGGATGAACTTGGTACCAAGAAAACAATATTTGTATTTTACCAGATGCACAATAATATGGAACTAAAAATAGATTTACCACAAAGATTTGCAAAAATGAGGGCTCACACAGCCACTCATTTGCTACATGCTCAATTAGCAAAAATTTTTCCAAATACAAAACAGGCATGATCACTAGTTGATGACGACCTTTTGAGATTTGATTTTCAAGCAGACAGACTGCTCACAGATCTAGAATTGGATCAAATAGAAAAAATAGTAAATCAAATAATTTATATGGCTTGTGATGTAAAAGTAGAGGAGTTACCTATTGCTGAAGCTAGTAAATTATGAGCAAAAATGTTTTTTGAAGAAAAATACGGAGATACTGTCCGTGTCGTTCAAATTCTAAATAGAGATTTGCCACAAGAGATGAAAATAGACGACAATGAACAATATTTTTCCTCGTTTTGAGATAAATTATCCATGGAATTTTGTGGATGAACACATGTCTCAAACACAAAAGAAATTTGATCATTTGTAATCATAAACCAAGAAGCAGTAGCAAGTGGAATCAAAAGAATTACAGCCTATACAGGCCCAAAAGTACTAGAAAGATTGCAAGAAATTAAAGGCACATTGAGACAAGTGGAGGATAAACTTTGAGTCAAAGCAGAAAATCAAATTTTAGATAAATTGGAAAAAGAATTAAAAGAAAAAGAAGAAATGGATTCAAAATTTGAATCAATCAATACAAAAATGATTATCGACTCATTGAAATCGTGAGATTATAAATCAAATGAAACTTTCGACAAAATCATCAATGTATCAGACAATTCTATTCTAAAAGATTTATCATTCAAAGACATCACGTTCCAATGTAAAACTGTATTTGAATGATTAGATATCGTAGTTTTCAATAATGACTGATGATATGCAATTATCACAAATAAAAAAAATGCTCAAGAAATAGCGAAAAATCTTTGAGTTAGATGATGATGAAACGCAAATATCGTCCAATGAAAAGACCCAAAAATATTAGAAAATTTATAGATATAAAATAATTATGAAAAATATCGCAATAATCCACTGATATGGAAGTATGAGAACAAATCCTAGACTTTTTGAATTATATAAAAAAAATTTAATAAATTATATTAAAAAACAAAATTTTGACACAATAATTTCTACATGATGATTTACAGATAAAAACATTCATGAATCAGAAGCAGAAGCTATAAAAAACGCAATAATTGATAATATAAATTTCAATTGAGAGCGAATTTTAGAAGAAGAATCTTTTACTACATTTGAAAATGTTGAGTATTGTGCAGAAATATTAAAACAAATAAAAGATAAAGAAATTACTGTTTTTTGTCGGAATACTCACTTACCAAAAATTGTATATTTATCACTGCAAAAATACTTAAAATATACAAAAAAAGAGACATTAAAAGCAATTCAAAAAGCACTAAAAGATAAAAAATTATTGGAATTTGACTGAGAAATTACATTTGAACTAGATAATATTAAATTTGTTTGATTTGATTTATGAGCAGAAAAAAATAAATTTTGAAAAGCAATATGGTCATGAATAATAGAAACACATTACGATGAATTCCCAGATTTACATGATGATTTTGTAAAAATTAGAAAAGAATCTTGGTGAATAAAATAAAAATATATCATAATCAATAAACTATGAATTACACTTTCAACGTACAAGAGCCATACAAAACCTACCTGCTTAATTGACAAAAAACAATTGAATGAAGATTAAATAGATGAAAATATGCTTTATTAAAAATATGAGACATATTGAGTTTTGAAACGGGAGGATCTTTTGAAGTTAAAAAGTTAACATATCACAAAAGTTTTTCAGAGATGATATGAATTTTTTGAAAAGAAAATATTATACCAGATGCAAAAAACGACAAAGAAGCAGCAAATGTATATTATAAATTCTTTACACCTGAAGAAGAAAAAAAGTTTTGAATCATTGCCATACATGTAAAAAAAATAGAAAATATCAAAATGGCAGCATAATCAACATTTATAAAATATCTGCAATATGAAAATCACATCACGAAATGTAAACGGAATTAGAGCGGTTTTAAATAAATGATTTTGCGAATGGGTACAAAAAGATGACCCAGATATTTTATGCTTACAAGAAACTAAAGCATTTGAAAACCAAATTCCAGTAGAATTGAAATATGCACTCAGAGATTACAATTATATTTGGCACACAGGGACAAGACCTTGATATGCCTGAACCACAATTTTTTACAAAAAAAACTTGAAAATAATTTCTACAAAAAACACATTCGAAAATTTTTCAAAATTTAATGAAGATGGTAGAGTAGTGGAACTAACTTTCAAAAACAATGATACAGAAATTATGCTATTGAACATATATTTCCCAAATGGATGAACAAGAGCTGATTGAACAGAAATGCTAAGTTATAAATTAGATTTTTATGAAGATATGATAAAATATGTAAATTCACACAGAGAAAATGGAAAAGAAATTATAATGACTTGAGACTTCAATATTTGCCACGAACCAATCGACATTGCCAGACCAGAAGAAAATGCAAATTCAATCTGATTTCTTCCAATTGAAAGAGCAGAAATGGATAAATTACAAAAAAATTGATATACAGACGTTTTCCGCTACCTAAATCCAGAATTAGCAAATAAATATACTTGGTGGTCATATAGAGCTTGAGCCAGACCAAGGAATATCTGACGGAGACTCGACTATTTCCGAGTTTCAGAATGAATATTAAAATCAGTAAAAAATATGGAACATCAAGAATTCATCCTCTGATCCGACCATTGCCCAATTAGCTTGATCTTTTAGACTATTTAGTCAAACTACATTAAATCTCATGCAATTTCACTGCAAGCTGCTCAAGTCAGTCCGTAAATATTTATGCGTACAACAGCGAACGAGCCTATGCGAGTGAGCTTCGTATTCAATATACTTGAATGGAAAGCAGGACATTACTTGCTGAAATTGGCATGCCAAAAGAGAGCACTTTTTCTCCAATTTTCTTGCTCTGGAGAAAAATTGGACCTGGGTTTGGGGCGGAGCGCTCAAAATCATATCTTTAAATAAAAGCCCTTAACTTACAATAAAACTATTCAATCCAATACTTATACAATTTTTCTTCTTTCAAACAATCAGCAACAGCGACTACTTCATCAATTTTTACATTTCTGATTTTAGCTAAAATATCATCCAGAGACTTAATTTCTCAATACAGCAAATACTGATTTCAGACAAAATTTGCCATCTCATCACTAGATTCTATTCACATCTGATACTGTCAAACATTAAATCAAATTGCCTTATCAAACTCTTCTTTCGAAATATCTCAATTTGATATTTTTTTCAATTCTCACATAATCTTCTCTACTCAATAATCAAATCTTTCCTTTTCCAATCAAGCTCTAACCATGAAAATTCAATCATGAGGTTGTGTATGGTGAGCCGCTCTGATATAATAACACAATCATTCTTTCTCCCTGATATTTTGAAATAATCTGGAAGACATATTTCATCAAAGAATAGTCGAAAAAATCGAAGCAGCATACCTTTTTTCATCATTTCAATCAAATCATTTTGCTCAAATAATAATATGATTTTGCGCCGTTCATTTCACAAATTTTCATTCTTTTTGCTTTGCCAATATTCATTGAAATTCTGGTCTATCAATTCTCTTTTTTTCAGGTAAATCAGCAAACAGAGTAGTAATCTGATCTTCAACCGCTTTCTGATCAACAATCTTTCAAGCAACAATGATAATCAAATTATCTTTTGTGTACAAATCTAATTTATGATTTATCAAATCATCTCTAGTAAAATTTTTTATATTTTCAACTGGTCACAAAGTACTCCATCAGTAACTATTGTCTCAATAATAAAATTCTTGCCATTTATCCATCACAAGTGCCGTAGGCTGATCTTCGTACATTTTGACTTCTTGAATTACAACTCATTTTTCTCTCTCCATTTCAGCCTCAGGAAACTGCGCATTCATAATCATATCTCACAAAACATCCATTCATCTTTCCACAAAATCAGGAGCTGATTTCACATAATATCAAGCATAAGTATCTCATGTAAACGCATTAAATTCTCAACCAAAAGAATCTACAGCCTCAGCAACTTCTTGCGGAGTCTTGTATCTTATTCATCATTTAAAAAAATTATGTTCCAAAAAATGACTAATTCAATTATTTTTCCTATTTTCATATATACTACCAGCTCTCGCTAAAATCAACATTGTCGTAGAATTTGAGTCTTCCATAGGGACAAAAATAGAGTCAATTCATGCTAGTTTTTTTATTTCATACTTCATAACAAACTAATATAACATATAAAAAAGTAAAAATAAATTTATTAAAATCAAGTTCTAAAACAAGAGCAAGCACAAATATTATTTTGTTTGACTTTTCGCAATAAAAATGTATAAGAATAAAAGTATACAAAATAAATTAATTAAAAAACACAATAAAAAAAAGGAATTACTATGAATAAGCAAAATTCAAGTGAGCATCCAATAAATTTGTATGGACAATGCTATGTATATAAAGGCCATATCCTAGATATGATAGATTGGCATTTATGGATTGCAAAAAAATATACCAATATAACGCCCGGCCAAGAAAAATCAATCGAAATATGTAGGAGCCAAACAATGCATGAGATCATAGAATACATTGATTCTCACAAAAATCAAAAAACACACCAAGGTCCGCCAAATTGACGGACCTTTTTCATGAAAAAAATTATAAAAAATTCAGTTGCTATCAGCTATTAGCCATCAACTATCAGCCAATCCCCAAAAAAAAGTCCAAAAAAATTTGACAAATTAAAATTTTGGGTTATAATATAGTTGTCATTTTTAATATTTTATTTCATAAAACATTGAATGACACAAAGCAACTGTAGAGCTAAAACAAAAAGTTGTTTGAAGTTTAGTGTAGTAGCTTTGAGCATCTTAGTAGCGGGTACAGCTTTAGGAAACCAGGTCTCCGCAGCAGAGGTACACCCTACAATCTCTACACAAAGTCCGGTCATATCAGATGAATTAAAAGATATTGCTTCATGATTACGATCTCAACTTGTAAAATTTGTAAAAGAATGATTGGAAACCAGTACTTCAAAAAATAAGTATGATTTCCGAGCAAAAGACACAAATTACAAAAACGAAAATGAAGTAATATCATTGGATCTAAATTCTACTATCTTTGTAGATATGGAAAACGATCCAAACAAGTACTATGCTGAAAATCTAGCAAAAAATGGGATTGTAAGCAAATCACAAAAATTTTATCCAAACAACTTCGTTCGTCTAAATGAAGTGGCTAAAATGCTTGTAAATGCTTATCGTTTCAAAGTTGGATACGACATAGACTGAAATGCTTGATTGACCGAAAAAGTATATTTTGACACACTTGTGCCAAAGTATTACAATACTGCTTATGAAATGTGACTTTTGGATTGACTTGAAAATTTACAAGATTTTGAAAGATTTATCACTTACTATGATCTAAACAAAATCTTAAAAAATTTCAAAAATCAATATCCAGATTTAGTAAATTTATACTATATGGATATCTCCGAATCCAATGCCAATCTAAAAAGATGAGAAGTAGCAAAAACAATCTTTAGAACTATGATGGTTGACTCTGATGTATCATATTCATTTGAAGATATCGCTTACAATGAATATTGATCAGATGTACAATTATTAGCCGAAAATGGGATCATAGATTCAGCACAAAGATTTTTGCCAGAGGCGGATGTGTCTCGCAAAGATTTTATCGTCTGGCTTGTAAAAACTCATTTAAAACATTTAGGTGAACATTTAGATTCTTCAGAATTGTATGAAAGTCTTGCTGACTTAGATTACGGTACTGATTATGCTCCATATGTATTATTTGCCAAAAATGAATGATTGGTAGATTATTTGGTAGAAACTGTCAGATGACAAGACTATCTAAATCTAGATTCAAAACTCACAAAACATGAAGCCTATTACATCATTTCAAAACTAACTTGAGTCAAAATTGAATATGATATCATTAGTGCCGATAAGCAATATATAACTAGGTGAGAAGTTGCCCAGTTACTGACAAAAAGTTTTAAACTACAGTCAGAAGAGAAAAAAAGCTTAACAACTACGACAAATGATAGTCATATCTGAAGATTAATTGACAATATCAAAGGTCTTGCAAATTGATGAAAAAAGATAGCTCTCATATCATAAAGCTGTATTAGACAAAAGGCGGATTATTTCCGTCTTTTTCTTTTTTCAAAAATACCAAAATATGAAAATATCAGCAGTTTTTTGCTTTTTTTTTATTTTTAATTATAATTTAAGTACAAGATTAACTTTTTAATTTTTAATAACACAAAATGATGAAAGAAAAAACAATTTTAGAAAAACCAAAAAGAACTTTTTGGTGAGCAATTGGATATATCAATATTTGGCTAATATTTTTTGTATGAATTATTATATGAATTTTTTGATGATTTTATGAATCACAAGCTGACATGTGAATTGTAAAATTATGAATATGAATTTCTTTGGCAGCACTTTTGATCATGTGAATACTACATATCGTAATATTTAGACTAAAATGAGAAACTCGTAATTTATTGACCAAAATCATCAGAAAAATATGAAAATTTCTATGAATTTGAATATGAATCGCCATAGTTCTCCTCATAATCAATATAATTTACGGTAAACTTCAATATAACAAAATCCCACAAGTAGATGAATCCATATTTGTCCGCACAGATCATCAAACTAAATTACCAGACGAACAAGATGCTATAGTGCAATTAGAAAAATTAAGAACACAATGGGAAAACAACAAATTACGAAAAAATCTAGAAGCAATATATCTCTCTTCTATGCACAACAATCACAATACTCATCTTTACAAAGAAAGTAAAGTTTGACGACAACGACATCAAGATGAATGTATTGTGGTTTATTCATGAGATGAAGCTAGCTGTGGAACTTGGGTTTGGAGCAAAGATACAATAAGCAGATTTTTTGATCGTTATTTAAACAAAAGTGAACGAAGTAATAAATGAATTGATGATTATTTGAGTTTAGATGGAGAAAAAGTGACAATTAGAGAATATATACAAGCAAATGAACCACAAATCAGAGCCGATTTACAAGAACTGGATCGCATAGCATCTATGGATTACTATATCCCAAATGATAGATATGCCTTTCCAACAGTAATCCAGTGATACACTCGTGCCAGCATGACCATGCTTTTGTATTACACAGATATACAAGATTGGGAAATGGTCAAATATATTATCCAATTGAATTACAAAAATACAGACATTCTCAATGAATTATGAAGTTTAGTTATAACGCTTGTCTCATCTGTTTGTCAAGATATAGTAGATAGTACAGTCAATTCAGCCATGAAACTTTTTCCACAAGAATTGAAATTAGATTTAGCTGATTTATACTCAAATAATATGCCAAATAAAGATGAAATAATTCGCAAAATAGCAAAATGAGAATATATTTCCCAAAATCGACAAATTGCAGCATATCCTCAGTCATTTGGAGAATTGAGTAGTTGGATTTTATTACGCGCACCACTTTATTCTTACAAAGATACACAACGCCTTATAGCATACAGTTATAGTCTACTTTACAACCAACAAATGGAAGATTTTGATAATGTGACTGAAAATATATCCAAAATTTTGTGAAAATCTGTATACAATATTTACGGTAGGTATGTCTTTTCTGATATGATGCCAAGATTTGTAAACTTTGATGCAAGAATAAATTGGAATATATACCATAAACAAGCACTAATTGAAAATCTAAAATCTGGAGAGTATGATATGTGGTTCAATGAAAAACAGTGGAATGAAAACACTGATTATTATAAGATCTATCGTTTACCATCACCAGAAGAATTGTCTGACAAATAAGCATACAAATTTTTACTTCATAACTATAAACAAAAATGAAAAAAACAAAAAAAATAAAAGTTCGATGATTTAGTAAAGTTGGGAAACTTTTATTTAAAATAATTCTTGGAATCATTATTACATTTTTTTGTGCTATATGAATTTTTAACACAATTATATTATACAATCAAGGTAAAGAATATAACACAGGCTATAAAGGGTGATTTCCAAGCCATTTGGACATATTTCAAACCATAATCAAAAACCACTGAATAGCTATAAGCGACGATACTTACTATAAAATAGATAACAAACGGTATGGATGATTTATAGAAAATTTTGTAGTCCTAAAAAGCCAAAAATGAATGGATTGGAAAAATCTTTGGTTTATGAATCACAATATAGAGGACAGTCAAATAATAAATATTGATAATTCATTTACACAATGGGAATGAACTTGAGGTAAAGTAATGTTTTTAAAAATGAAATATGATTCAAAATTTTTCAATTCTTTTTGAGATCCAACATATTCAAATCAAAAAAAATTGATATGAAGGACTTTTCATGAATTAAAAATTGAAATAACTGACACAAAATCTATCCGAAACAACTTTGAAATTGCAAACAATTCCAATTATAAACACATCTGGCAAAATTCTTCACAAATTTTAGTTCATAGTTTTATGGAAAATATGTCCAAACCTATGAAAAAATGAGAAACTAAATGTGTTATCCTCACACCTTTGGACAAAATTACAAAAGAAATAATCAATGCTCATGACAAAAACTGTGATTTCTGGATGATCTCTGGTAAACCATGATTTGATGAATCTTATTTGGAAATTTTAACACCAAAGATTTACGACAATCTCCCTACAATCAAGATATCTCATATCACAGTAGAACTACCTGTTTATCAATAAATTTTAAATACACAAAAAAGATTCCCCAATTTCCTCTATTTTGGGGAATTTTTTACTTTATATAAAAAATTTTCAACAAATATCACAAATACAAAAATATAATTGCAATAAGTCAAGAAAAAAAAATCCAAAATTACCTCTAAATTTGACAAATAATAATTTTCAAATATACTCAAATAAAGCAATTTTTTATTTTTTTAGCTGACAAAAATGAATTTTAAACATTGAAAAATTATCTCCACACACTTAAAGAAATATCACAAAAAATATGTTTTTTTACTTTTGTCTGCTATATTTCTGCGAAAATGAATTTCGTTAGTCGCTGCCTATACCCCAGACAATAATCAATTTTTGGTCACACAAAGCTATAATATACAAAACGACAATATAGCACCAGAAACACAAATTTTTAAACAAGAGGAAAAAATCTTTGATGAAAATAACGATATCGAAAAACAAAATGAAAATAATATTCCAAACTGAATTTGTGATTATTGAGATATTTTAATCGAAACACCTATACAATGAGACATTGTCTGAAAAACTTTTGATATTTCACGAAAATATACAAATCAAGACTGTATAGACAATGAATTTATCATCAAATTACGAGATTCAAATACTAAATACATAAATATTTTTACATGAAATTATGATATTACAAATTTTTCATTTGATAGTACTAAATTGATATCCGAATTTTACGATACCATGTGAAATTATGAATGAACTGGTACAAATTTTTTCACCTGACATCAAATTGCTATAGTTAGTGATGAATTTGAAGTTATTTACAAATGAGATGAGTTTATCATTGACAATAAAAAACCAGAAATTTCAAATATAAAAACCGAATTTTCCACACAAAACAAAAATTTAAATATATGAGATTCTCTGATTATTTCTTTTGAATCAGATGAAGAGTTAAAAAATATAACTGTGAACATTTTGTGACAATATGCTACATTAGTAGAAAAAAACTGAAATCAATACAAATATTCAATGGAGTTTTCAAACAATAATGCCAAATGAAAAGTAGTTTATGGTGTACGATACCAAGATTCAGTTTGAAATAACGGATATTTTGAATGATTTGAAGATAGAGAACTATATTTTCAATAAATAATCAGAAAAATAATTATCATTCAATATCCACAATCCTACTTTCTCAATCTTTTTGGATTGTAATTTTTGCATAATGATTTATATCCAATACATCAATAAATTTTGGCCATTCAATGGCAATATACTCGTGATTTGAAATTTGATCGTTGATTCATTTTTCTCGTACATCATTTTCATTTTCAATCCTATACATATCCACATGCAAAAGTTTTCAACCATAAGAATTGATATATGCATAAGTAGGACTTTGAACAATATTTTCATCAATTCACAATCCATTTGCAAATCATTTGGTCAACAAAGTTTTTCCAGCTCCCAAATCTCCAAACAACAATAAAATCTTATATTTTTTTGCCAATTCTTGCCCTAATTTAAACATTTCCTCTGGAGTTGAGATTTTCATGATTTAAAAATTAATAATAAAAACATTGATTCACCACAGCGTCATTCTGAGCGACAGCGAAGAATCTTACTTTTTAGACTTTTTGCAATAATTCATACTGCTCTATAGTACTCAAAATAACAAATGAATAAAAATATTATCCTTGACTTTATTTTAACAAAATGTACGATATTTTCAACAATTTTTTACTAAATACAACTCATCTTATGAAAAAATTTTATTTAATCGATTGATCTGGATTTTTGTACAGAGCATATTATGCGTTTCCAGATATGCCAGACAAAGACTGACACAATGTAAATACTATATACTGATTTTTTCGTATGCTTATAAAAATATTTTTTGATAAACCAGACTATTTTGTCATAGCTCGAGACGCTCCAAGCAAGACACATAGACACGAAAGCTACCCACAATACAAAGCAAACAGAGCAAAAGCACCAGACGATTTCAAAATCCAAATCCCTATAATCATAGAAATTGCAAACAAACTATGAATTCCAAATATAGTTCTGCCATGATATGAAGCAGACGATATTATTGCATCTATAGTCACAAAATTTAAAGAAAACACAGATATTACCTACAATATATTTTCAGCAGACAAAGATTTGAAACAACTTTTGGATCAAAATGTAATCTTCACAGATCCTACAAAATGAATCACATACAAAACAAATGACTTCATCCAAGAATATTGATTTGAGCCAAAGCATATTTTGGATTATCTGGCTTTAATAGGAGACAATGCAGACAATATCAAATGAGTACCATGAATATGACCAAAATGAGCAAGCGACCTAATCAAAAAATATAGCACAATAGAAAATATTTACAATAATTTAGAAAATATCTGAACAACCACAAGAGCAAAATTATTGCAATGAAAAGAATCTGCCCAAAATGCAAAAAAACTAATTTCACTAGAAATATCTCCAGAAATAAATGAAATAAATATTGAAAAATATAAATTTGAAATAGATTTCAGCAATTACAAAAAAATACTCATTGATGAATATAATTTCTGATCTATGGATAAAGTTATCACAGAACTAAAAAACAAATTTCAAATGCCACAGCAAACTAGCTTGTTTTAAGCTATTTTTGAAAAATCTTTGCCAAAAAAAGTAACGGAGCAGAAACAATTCTCTGCCAATTTGGTTTTACCCACAAAAAAGCAGGGTAGTCCTTAAATAAAGTATTCATAAACCCAAAAAATTTATTACTTTTATTTTTTGGTTCAAAAGGATATTTAAAAAAATCTAATACAAATTTAAACATTTTAAATTTTTAAAAATTAATCAATTTTAGCATTTACATAATAGTCTTGATAATAAGATACTGCCTTTTTCAATAATAAATCCAATTTGTCTGAATCAGCCAAATCTACTTTGGAAACATCTATTTTCAAAGAGATAAAACGACTATATCACTCTCTTTTAAACCTCCTCAATAACTCTGGTAATTTCATTTTTCACTCTCACGGCATTAAATGAGTTTTTGATGATGTAGAATCAGACAAGTAAAGTGTAGACACATACGGCACAAAACGGTCGACTCTCCTCAAAAAATCACTTTCAAACAAATCTAAATCCATTCATGAAATATCTAATCACAAATTACATCCATATTTTTTTATAATTTCTACAATATTGTTAAAACGATATTTTGGCACAATAGAAAATGGAGGATAGTAAGAATCAGCAGGGTTGATGATTGAAAATCTCACATCTTTATTATTTGATTTATATTGTTCAATATTATCCTTGATAAAATTAAATGTCTTGTAATCAAAAAATTTTGGTGCATTTATACAGATAGTATCTACATTTAAAGCTTCACACAAATCCAAAGCTTTATCCATTTCTTTTTTATTTAATTTGGCTGAAGTTTGAATAACTTTGATAGGTAAATCATATTTTGATGACAATTTTTTTACATATCTCACATTCCAAACATCAAAATTTTTCCACAGAGCCAGATCAATTCCATCAAATCACGCATTTTTTGCAGTCTCAAAAATAAGATCTAATCCACATCAAGCTAAACTATCTGTGCTTAACAAAAATTTCACATCTTCAACTTTTTTGTCTTTTTTTACCATTTTTTATTTTTATCCAAATAAATTATATATCAATTTTCATCAAATTCTGTCAATTGCCAACTGTCAACCAATACAATTATAATCAAATATCTAATTTTTGCAAATTTTCTAGTATATTTTTATCTAAAATTTTTTATAAAAAATCATTTATGATCCGATCATGGAGTATTTATTTGAATAATATCATCAATTTTTGCATTTTCATCCACAAAAACTTGATCAATATGAGAAGATATTATTCAAAATCCATACAAACTCCAAGTAAACAAACGATTAAAATTTTTGGTCATATTATACATTCAAGTTAATCATTTTTCCAGCATTGGATAATAGTAAGACCGCGGAGATAAATTAAAATCTCAAATTATCAAAATCCTATCATCCAAAGAATAATCTTGCCACGAAAAATCATCTATCAATTCTTGTATTTGATTGTTCCTCATCCTAAAATGTTTTAAAGAAACTGGAGCAGCAGTATGCACCAAATAAATATAATAATCTCTATCAGCATAATTTACCGAAAAATACGAATATCTCCATTTTCATCGTACAATTTCCTGTGTCAAATTTTTGATAGGATATTTACTAAAAACTACATTTCCATAATATTTATCCGAATATTCAACACGAGCTGAATACGGATATTTTTCCAATATTTCTCCCATATTTTGCCCAAAATCATCAGTAAATTCTACCATCAAAACCATATCCGCATTTTTTTCCATCACCCAGTTTTGTAAATCCTCATAATTTTTTGTTTTAAAAAGGATATTTGAATACAATATATTTAATCATTGCTCGTCTCATCAAACATTTTTTCCAAATCACTCTCATGTATAAAAAGCACCATATTTCCTAGAATAAAGAAAAAATATTAACCCAAATAACAAGATAAAAAGCGGAAAAACTTTTGAAAAATATTTTTTCTTTCTCAAAAAAAACGATAATACAAACAGTAAAAACGATACTGCACAAATATGTGGCAAAAAACTGATTATCAATTCACAAACATAAAATTGTGGAAAAAAATACACAAAAAATAGTCACAAAATTATTAACAAAAATAATACAATCAAAAACATTTTTTGCAAAAATTGATAAAACTTACTCAGCAAAATATCACTTTTTAGCTATTTCATTTATTATTTTTTTCATAAATATCTGAAATCAAACGATAATACCTTGCCATCGCCATTTGTGTCATCGGAATTGTCCAAATCAAACCTATAATCAAACACAAAATTCACAAAATATTGATCAAACCAAAATATAAATCAAATCAAATAATTTCCCAAAAGCGTCATTTTGTTATATTCCAGCTATATTTGAGTGCATCAATTGGTCACATTCACTTATCAACTATAGCATAATTGAAAAACTGAAATCTCACTGAAAAAATTAATCAAGGAATTATCAAACATACAAATCACAATATAACAATAAGTCAAAAAAGTAATCATGCCAAAAATGTTTTCCAAACTCTATCCCATGTAATTTCACGAAAGAAATTGTTCACTTCTTGAACTAATCATTTGGCAATATTTAAACCAAAACCAAGTAATCAAACTCCAGTAACTAAATCAGCAATTCCACCAAACAAAGTCAAAGAAACATTTTCTTCCAATCAAATAGCGGTAGAAAATATTGCATCAAAAATACTAGCTACAAAATGAATAGCAAAAATAATCAAAAAAATTAGAAAAAACTTTCATGCATATCTCTGATTCCAAGCCAAATCCCAAGACCATTTTTTAAATACTCTCAAATATGCACGATCTCAATTTTTTATAAAATCACTATCCTGAAAAGTATCTTTCTGTTGTCCTACTTTTTCAGAATCAAAATTTTCACTTTTTTCAAAATTTTCCATCTATCAAATAAATTAATAATATAAAAATTGTTTTTTTAAACGAAATCATTATACTCATATTCTGTACATTGTCAAATTTTTTAATCAAAAAAATATATTTCAATTATTTTACTATTAATCCACGATTATTATCTATGAAATCATTCCATATACTCACATTTGGTTGTCAAATGAATTATGCAGACTCAGCCAGAATCAAAACAGTCCTACAAAATTGCTGATTTTCGTATACAGAAAACATCAAAGATGCAGATATAATCATTTTGGATACCTGTTCTGTTAGACAAAAAGCCGAAGACAAAATCACATGACTTTTGAAATGATTTGATAAACAACAAAAAATATGGATTACTGGATGTATGATCCAGCACAATATCAGAGCAAACAAACTCACCACAAAAAAACTCCCAGAAACTTTGAGAAGATGAAATTTTTTGTGAACAATTGATCCCCAAAAGGCTCAAATTATCTGACTAAACACCAATGAAATTGAAAACATTAAATGAGAAAATATCATACCAATAAACCATGCTTTCAATCCACAATTTTTCAATTTAAAAAAAACTTTTGATAATTTAGAACTGTATCGAAGAATCGATGACACATGATTTTTGCCAATAATCCTACAAAAACTTTGATACAATATAAAATATGATCAAAACATATACAACGACTACTGCCAAATCTTGCCAAAAACAAACACTTCTATGAATACACACCACCACAAAACCGCATACATCCCAATTTCCACATGATGTAGCCAATTTTGTACATATTGCATCGTCCCATTTGCCAGATGATTAGAAAAATATTTCCCAGTAGACCAAATAGTAAACGAATGCAAAACTCACCTACAAAATGGAGCAGAGGAGTTGGTGCTACTAGGACAAATCGTAAACAAGCACCCACAATTTGTACAAATAATCAAAGAAGTTTTGAAATTAAATTGACTAAAACGACTCAGATATACATCACCATACCCAACCTATTACAGCGACGAATTACTAGAACTACACGAAAAAGAAGAAAAACTTTGTCCACACATCCATATCCCATTTCAATCTGGATCAGACAAAATTTTGAAACTAATGAATAGATGATACGACAGTACCAAAGCCAGAGAATTTATTGACAAAATCAAAAGACTAAAAAGAGATATCAGTATCACAACCGACATCATTGTCTGATTTTGCGATGAAACAGAAGAAGACTTCCAACAAACTTTGGATTTGGTAGAATACGGAAAATTTGATATGATTTACATCTGAGTTTATTCCACCAGACCTTGAACTTATGCACAAAAACATTTACAAGACAATATCCCATACGATATAAAACAGCAAAGACGAGACAAACTAAACAACCTCTTAAACAAAATTTCAAAAGAAAATAACGAAAAAGAAGTATGAAATACTAGAAAAGTTTTGATCAATAGTTTTTCATGAACAAACAAAGATTGATTATTTTTGTATGAATGATATACAGACAATAATAAACAAATCATAATTTCTTCAAAAACAAAGCTAACTCCATGAGATTTCATAGATGCAAAAATCAAAAGTGGAGTAGTATTCAAACTGTTTGGAGAAAATTAAATATCTACAATAAATAACTTATTAGATATTTCAACATTTAAATTTCTACTTAACCAGGAAAATTTACATTATGGTATGAAATAATAATTTTAAAATTTGATTTTCTTAAAAAGATAATTATAAAGAAGGTGCCACTCAACATTTTTTTATTTTACAATTTTTTTGTATGTAAAAGCAACACAGCTTATATTTTACAAACGAATCGTCCATAAAAAGAGTGCTATAAAAGAAATATAATAAACTGTGAATTGTAAATCATCCCTTCATTTAATATATAAAAAATCATGAAATGTTTGTATCAAATTTAAAATTATGGAATTTTAGAAAATATTGATCAAATTGAGATATTGATTTGGAAAAACCTAATCTAGATATTTCACTTAATAGGTGAATGAATCTTTTTGTTTGA
This sequence comes from uncultured bacterium, assembly GCA_947170225.1. GTDB lineage: Bacteria > Patescibacteriota > Gracilibacteria > Absconditabacterales > Absconditicoccaceae > JALOAF01. The sequence goes on from CAMVSQ010000011.1 coordinate 16,641, forward strand.
CCTAATGATTCAGGTAAAACAGCCGTTATAGATGCATTAAAATTAGTATTAAAGACTTGTTCATCAGAATGGATAAGACTAGAACAAGATGATTTTTTTTGAGATACAAAAGATTTAAGAATTGAAGTTATAATCTCTGATTGATATGAAAATGAAGAAAAATCTGCTAATTGGGCAAAAAATTTTACAGAATGGTTAAGTTTTGATGAAAATAAAAAACCCCAATTAAGATTAATTTTAGAAGCTCATATTAATGAATTATGAAAAATTCTTCCATATGATATAAAGGCATGAAATGATGAACAGTGATCTTTATTATCAGCAGAAGCTAAAGATTATTTAAAAACAGTATATTTAAAACCTTTAAGAGATGCGAGTCATGAATTGACACCCAAAAGGGGCTCTAGATTATCTCAGATTTTAGCATGAACTCCGCAATTTAATCCTAATATAGACCACGTATTTATCGGTGCTTTGAATGATTTTTCAGAAATAATAGAAAGATATTTTAAAGAATGAGAATGAGCGGATTGAATATCAAAATGAATCAATGAATTATTGAATGATTTTTGAAAAGATGAAACATATATAAAGCCCACCGAAAAAATTGATTTAAAATACATTTTAGAATTATTAAAATTATCTTACAACGAGAAAAAACCTTGATTATGAAGTCAAAATTTATTATTTATTGCAACTGAATTATTGTATTTCTCATTATCAAATGATGAAAATTTAAAATTAGGACTTATTGAAGAAATAGAAGCACATCTCCATCCACAAAAACAGTTAAAAGTTATTCAAGCGTTAGAAGAACAATCAAAACAAAAATGATTCCAATTAATTTTAACAACACATAGTCCAAATATATCATCTAAAATAGATATTGAAAATTTGTTTTTATTCGATTGAAACGGTGTTTTCTCTTTAAGAAAGGAAGAAACAAAACTAGAAGAAAAAGATTATAGTTTTCTTGAAAGATTTTTGGATGTAACCAAAGCTAATCTATTTTTTTCTAAATGAATTATATTTGTAGAATGACGGTCAGAAGAGATTTTGATACCAGCAATAGCAAAACAAATTTGATTAGATTTGACAAAAAAAGAAGTATCAGTTATTAATATATGAAATGTTTGATTTTCACATTATGAAAAAATTTTTCAAAGGAATGATGGTAAACTAATTGATGTAAAGACTTCTATAGTTACAGACCTTGATTTATATGAAAATGATGAAAAGTGGGAGGAAAGAGATGACAAAATAAGACAGAAGAGAGCTCACGAAACGGGTAATTCTAAAGTATTTATTTGAAAAGAGTGAACATTGGAACGATGTTTATTTAAAGCATTATGAGAAGATATATTCAAACAACTCGTTTTAAAAGTTCATTCTAAAAAGTTTAATGAAACAGATAAAGATGTTTGAGAAATCTTAAAAGAATTATTAAAAAATCATAGATTTCATAAAGTTAAATTCTCTTATATTTTAGCACAAGAAATTGAAGAATGAAATGTAGTATTAGACCAAGAGAATGATTATATAAAATATTTAATTGATGCTATAAAATATGCCTGTTGAGAATCGATTTGATAATATAGAAAATGATTTACTGTATGCAGAAAAAGCCTTACTTGGAGATTTACAATCTTTTAACGATGAAAGAAAAATTTTTATTAAAGATTTTGAAAATAGTTTTGATGTACAAGCTGTTCCTTGAAGTTGAAAGACTACAGCACTATTGGCAAAAATTATTATCATGGAAAGAAATTTTGATAAAATTAATTGATGAATATTGATATTGTCTTACACAAATAAAGCAGTTGATAATATAAAATTTAGGATTTGAAAATATTGTTCAAAAATTTTTAATTCGAATAAATGTTTTATTTGAACAATACAAAGTTTTGTTGATACTTTTTTAGGTAAACCTTATTATAATTTTAAACATCATAAAAAAATAGATGAAATAGATGATGAGTATTGGTTATCTAGCATAAAAAAAAGAATTTGATATAGCTATCGACTAGAAAAACAAACTAATTTTAAGTACTTTTCATTGCATATAAATGATAATTGAGAATTGGATTGAGAGATATGAGTGAATAAAAATACAGAAACTTATAAGAAACTTCAAAAGGCTTATCAAGATATATATAATTTAGGTATTTTTAATTTTGATGAAATGTTTTATCTTGCTGAAAAATATATAAATGAATATCCGGTTATTAAGGATGTCTTAAGAAAGCGCTTTAAATATATTTTTATTGATGAAATTCAAGATTTAAAAAAAAATCATATCAATCTAATTGAAAATATATTTGATTCACCGTGTTGCGTGATTCAGAAAATTTGAGATATAAATCAAGCAATATTCAGAGATGAAAAGAGTTGATCTGAAAATAATTGTAATCGGTTACCTAAATGTTATAAAGGCACAGAAAATCCGTATTTTATTTCATGATCATATCGTCTATCTGTAAAAAATGCAGAAATTGTAAACCAATTTCAGCTGAATCAAGACTATGAGAAGATTAAGTGACTGAATGTGAAAAGTAAGGGATTCTCACCAACATTACTGCTATATGATTCTTGAGATATAGATAAAATAATTGATCGATTTATTGAGAATTTGAATAAAAAATGATTCGAAAAGAATTATATAGTTCCAAATGAAAAAATTAATGATCAAGATAAATTACGGTATAATGTTATAGCCCGGACAACAAAAAATGCAGGTAATCGTTTGAGCTTAAAAGATTATTTTGTAGATTATTCAAAAGAAAGTTCTGAAGTAAAAAATTTAAGAAAAGTTCATTACAGGAATATGATATCTTATCTAAATAGTGCGTTTATGTGTAGAAATGATATTTCGTCAGTAAGGAAAATGCTATTATACAGTATTATTAATATTTTGAGATGACATAAAATTAATTGAAAAGAAATTCATTGAATTAGGTCTTTATATGATTCATTGAAAGATAATGAAGAAACATATAAAAGCTTTAAACTATTTATATATGAAGAATGCTTAAAAATAAAACAGTGTTGATGAAATAAAGATGAATTAATATTGATTAAAAAAGATATAATTTCAAAATTAAAAGTACTTTTTTTAGAATATGGTTTTTGTCCCAATTGGTTACCAAAAGATTATTTATCAGATGAAATATCAGACAATTATACTCCTTTATCATGAAATGAATCAGATTATTTAGTTAAAGATTGATATTATATTTCTTTTAATTCTGTACATGGATGTAAATGACAAGACCATAAGGTAACTTTATTTGTGACAACAAAATTTCATAAAGATGATATTAAGTTTTTTATCGATATATATAATGGTAAAAATCATAATAAAAAACATCATATAGCAGCTAAAAAGATTTTTTATGTTTGATTTAGCCGCGCAAAAGATCGACTCTGTTATGCTACAAAAAAAGAAGAGATTCCTCAAAAAGATATTAAAATGTTAGAATCTAAAGGTTGGGAAATAATATCCTTATAATATATTGCATTCGAACAGTAAATATATATACATTTTTATCAACCTTATATTTATGATACATCGTATAAATAACAAAAATAATATAACTTTATGATTTCAGATTACAATTATATTATAATCTCCTAGAAAACAAATCAGTTTGAAATTCACGCCCCTTTCATTATACTAAACACAGTTTAACATTAAAAATCCCCCATGGAACAGTCAAAAAAAACAAATCACATCATGCTAATAGTCGCCCTATTTATCACATGTTTCATCTTTTTCAGATACTGTATACCTGTATGATGATTTATCCTTACATTTATTTTACTTTGATTGATTTCGATCACCACCATATATCTACACAAAAATTGACATTTCAACAAAAAACAAATCCCGTATATGATTTTTTTAATTTTATTGGCAATATCTTATTCCATATACACAAATCATGGACTAATATTTTTTCAAAATATTCTATTTTTACTAGTATTTCTTTACTATATACTCGTTGCATGCAAAACTAGGACAAACGATAAAATTGATGAAAATGCTATTTGAGACACCTTTTACCAATCCATACCAGCAATATGAAAAAAACCAAACATTTTTGAAAAAAAGCAAAATAACAATTGACTGATCATTTGACTGGTTTTATTCGTCCCAATTTTTGCCATAATTTTAGCATTACTATCCAAATCAAGTCTAGTTTTCAATTACTATTTGTGAAATATCTTGGACACAATACGGACAAACCTTTTTGTAGCTATTATATCAATTCCTGCCACATTAGCTTTATTTAGGATAATTTTCAATAATTCAAACAAATTTCATTATGAACAAAAACAATCAGATTTTCAAAAACAAAATACATTATTCAAAATAATACTCAGTGTTTTTAGTATAATTTACATATTATTTATAATTTCTTCATATTTTGATATCACATGATTTGTACCAAAAGATGTTGCTCCAGCCACAATCGCAAACTATGCTCGTAGCGGATTTTTTGAATTATGTGTAGTTTCAATAATCAATATCTGAATCTTCATAGCTTCAAAAAAATTTACAGACAGCGACAAAACAAACAAAATATTATTAAGCAGTATCTGAATATGTACGATATGAATTATATTTATCGCTTTGTTTAAAATGTACACCTACATCCAGACACTGTGATTTACTCTCTTGAGATTCAATACTTCATTTTTTATGATATGCCTCTTGATTGCTGTAATATTGTCCACAATATGAATACGAAAAAAATTTAATTATATCTGAATCAGCTTTTCAGCAATTGCTATATTATTTTTAGCATTGTGCTTTTTCAATGAAGAATGATTTATCACATCATACAATATAAATCAAGCTACAAACTGAAAAATAAAACTAGATGATACAGTGTTTGTTAGCGATATACAAGCATCAAAATATTACCCAAAAGACAACAAATTTGACCCAACTGATGAACTAACTGTAGCTGCAATACGACATATGAAATATAATCATTGTCCAAACAAACAAAGGAGAAAAATCAACTATACACTAGATTATATTTGGTATCACCAAAACATAGACGAATGCTGCAAATTGATAAAAGAACGAGACGAATACAATGAAAAAACCACAAACCGAGAATAAAAAAATATTTACATTTTTCACTTGAATTTCCAAAAATTTTGTTTATTTACATATTTGAGGAAAATTATTTAATTTCTAATTTTTTTGACCATGAAAATTATCATAGATGTAGCAAAATTAAACGATATCATTGATATCAGCAGTAGATTCGTAGCCAAAAATGCCACACTACCAATTTTGCAAAACATTTATATGAAAGCATCTATCGACAATTTGGTTGTTAGAGCTACAGATATGGAAAAATACATAGAAATTGAAGCTCCATGCGAAGTAAAACTGGAATGAGCAATTACAATCAATGCAAAAATGTTTTCTGATATCATCAAATCTATTGAAGATGCCCAAGTAGAAATTTCAGTAGACCAACAAAATCAGATCATGACCATCAAATCTGGAAAAGATAATTTTGAAATAGTTTGAATATCTGCAAGTGAATATGTAGCACTTCCAGATGTACCACAAGACAACAAAATCACATTGGATACTTTGTGACTTTCAAGCTGAATAGAAAAAGTAGAATATTCCGTGACAGAAAAAAACTTTAGCCCAGTACTTACATGAATATTGATCAAATCAAAAGAAGAAACGGGGCAAAGAAAATTAGTTTTTGTAGGTACAGACTCTTTTAGGCTTACAGAATTCAAAGCAAACTCCACAATAGTTTGAGACGACTTTTCTCTAATCATACCAAAAACATCAATTTTGGATATCAAAAAAATATCTGATTATGCCCAAGAAAAATGAACAGAAAATGTAAATGTAAAATACTCTGCAAATTTGATAGCTTTTGATTTTGACATAGAAGGGATGAAAATATTAGCTACAAGCCTATTGATTCAATGAAATTTCCCAGATTATGAAAGAGAAGAAGTAATGCCTACAAAATTTAACACAACTTTAATAATGGACAAAGATGACTGTGAAAAAGCAATCAAAAAAATATGAATTTTGACCAGAGATATAAATAATTTCATCCAAATAGAAGTAAATGATTGAGAAGCATCTGTATCTTCATGAAAAACCGATAAATGAACTTGAAAAACAAATATACCTGTTTTGGTTGAATGAGAACCAGTATCTTTTGGTATAAATGGTAGATACATCACAGATTTTATTAGGACAATGGATACTCAAGAAATAGTTTTCAATATCGTAGATAATCAAAAACCATTGATTATCCAAAACAAAAATGACACAAATTACAATTGCGTTATCAGACCTTTAATAAACTGATAAAATACTTACACATATGTTTCAAAAACAAAAAATATGCTTTTTCATTTGAAAATTTGGCAAATTTTTGTAGTATAAATTAAGTTTACCTCAAATAAAACACTATGAAAAAAAATAAATGATTCACATTATTGGAATTAGTAATGGTTATTGCGATAATTAGTATAGTATCTGTTTCAATACTAAATATGAGAAATACCAGACAAGACAATACAGAAAGAGATGCAGTAAATATCATACACAAAGAAATGGACAGACATCTAAAAGATTTTCAAAGAAATAAAGTATGGATAGACTCAGACAAGATTGACCATGAAATCAATTATTTCCATCTAAATTTCTTTTCCACAAACAGAGAAACTCAAGATACACTTTCTGTAGGAAATTTGTACATATACGATAATACATGACATTTTGATGCTACTACACTAATTTCATGACAAAAATATTCTGCATTTCAATATATAAAATGAGCAGAAAAATATTTTTTCAGCATACAATGAAATCAGCTATACCCAGTTTTAATCTCCGATAAATGACATATTTTTTCTTGAAGTATTGATGATGCTGTAGCATGAAATGAATTAGAATGAACTAATTTATCAACATACAACCTCGTAATATGTGCATGACAATCCAAAAACAATCAAAGGCCAATATGACAAATAACCATAAATGCAATTTCCAAAACATCCAAATTAGAACGATGCAATAGCAACTGAATAAATTGTTGACCATGTAATTAAAAATTATGAAAGACTCAAAACTACTATTTTACGAAATTATGAAATATCCCATACCAAATGAATCTGGATTTTTTGAATATTGAGCTAAAAAAGAAAATAAACAAAAATATCAAAATAATCAAAACTTTTCTCGAAATAAAAAAAATCAGTATATAGACGAATTTATCACAAAAATAAATAAATTTTGAAAACTATACAAATCAATACCTTTTGTTTCCGAAATATTTTTATGCAATTCTATCACTTTCAATTCTCTAAAAGAGGAGTCAGATATTGATATTTTTATCATCACGAAAAAAAACAAATTGCGAAGAGCTAGATTTTTCAGTTTTTTATTTTTCATTCTAACATGACTAAAAAGAAATAAAACAAATAAAAAACAAAAAATTTGTCTCTCTTTTTATGTCTGTGAAGACAACAAAAACTTATATCCCATAATGATAAACAAAAGTGATGTTTATTTGGGATATCGATTAGCACATCTTGTACCACTATACCAAGAGAATCCAAACAACGACTGAATATTTCTCTCAAATCCACGATTTTCTGCTATTTTTCCAAATCATCCACAAAAATATTGTATCAATATTTGAACAAATTTGTTCACATGAAAATCAATATCAAAAAAAATACTAGAATTTTTATTCTGATGAATATTTTGAAAAATTTTTGAAAAAATTATAAAATTTATACGAAAACCAATATTAAAATACAAAATAAAAAAATTATGAGAAAAATGAAAATGAATTATAGTAAACGACAAAATGCTAAAATTTTATGACGACAAAAGATACCAAATTTCCTCTATTTTCACACTCGCACAAAAACAATAAACAGAGATTTCCTCAAAAGAAAATTCACGATAACCAAAAGTTATATATTAAATTTTTAGTCAAATTCCATATTGGCTAGTATTGATAACCAAAATATATCACAACAATCAAAAAACAAATTGCTTTTAATTCTTTTTTCATTAAACAGAAAATTGTAAATAAAATAATTTGTAGAATGAAACAAAAAATCTCGTAGGTAAAACTTTTAATTTTTTATTTTCATAAAAATATGAAAGATATAAAAGCCATTTTCGACATCGGTAACGACTCAATCAAGGCTGTAGTATTTGCAGATGATGAATGAAAAAATACAATCCTAGCAAAACACATAGAGCCAACACACTGAATGCGTAAAGGAAAAATTTTGGATTCTGAAGCATTCACAAAAAGTATAAACAACATTATAGAAAATTTTGTAAAGAAATTATGATGAGATTTTATTGATGAAGTTTTTGTTTGAATTTCACATCCAGATAGTATTGTAAAAAGAATTTCTGAACAAAAAAGAATTATGGATCCTGAAATTACTGAAAACGATGTAGAACATTTATCCAAAGTAATCGCTGATGTAGCCGTGGAAAATAATATGGAAACAATCAAAATTGTTCCAGTTCATCGAATTATTGACGATACAAGAAAAGAAAAAGATCCAATAGGACTAAAATGAAAAAGATTGGAATTGATTGCAGATGCCTTTATGATACCCAAAAGCATGTATAATTGAATTTTAGAGGCCTTTGATAATGTTTGATTATCAATATCAGATATTATACCAAATATACTGTCTGCAAGCGAATTAATTTTGGATTATGACCGCAAGGATCTTGGAACTGTACTAATCGATATATGAAAAAATCAGACAAGTTATACAATATTTGAAGATGGCTATGCACTATGATATTGAACAATACCAAACTGATGAGAAGATGTGACAAAAGATGTATCAATATGAATGCAAATAGATATAAAAGATGCTGAAGAGATAAAAAAGACACATTGAACCGCAATTTCAAACAAAAAACCATCTGATAACGATCAGTTAGATACATTATTTCTGACAGAAATCATATCATCCAGATACGAAGAAATATTTGAAAAAATAAACAAACATCTCAAAATTTTAGACAGAGACTGAAGACTTCCATGATGAGTAATACTAATATGATGATGAGCAAAAATGCCAAATTTAGATTTATTATCAAAAGATATCTTTAAGTTAGCAACCTTTTACGGAAAAGATACACAACTAAATCTATGAGATATATCAAACAATATTCAATTCTCAAATGTATTATGAACATTTGTTTGGTCAAACAAATATCAAGATGGTAGAAAATGATGAGGCTGAATAAACTTAGACATAAAAAAAATATGATGAAAAATAACAGACTTTTTCAAAAACTTATTCTAGCACATTTGTGCAAAACATTTACCTTGTAATTATAAAATTAAAATGGTTATCAACGAAGTAAAACCTGAATTTATACCAGGAGCAAAAATCAAAGTTTTGTGAATTGGTTGATGTGGAAACAAAGCTGTAAATAGGATGATCAGCGAATGACTACAATGAGTAGAATTTGTAGCTATAAATACAGATGCACAAGATTTAGCATGAAGTTTGGCTGACAAAAAAATCAATATCTGACTAAATTTGACTAAATGATTGTGAGCAGGAGCAAACCCTGAAATCGGTAGAAAAGCAGCTGAAGAAAGCGAAGCTGATATCAAAAATATGTTGCAAGACACGGATATGGCATTTATCACAGTATGAATGTGATGATGAACATGAACTTGAGCAGGACCAGTAATTGCAAATATAGCAAAAGAAATGTGAATTTTGACCATATGAGTTGTGACAAAACCTTTTGAATTTGAAGGTAAAAAAAGAAAATTAAACTCTGAAGAATGATTAGCAAAAATCAAATGAGCAGTAGACACTTTGATCGTAATTCCAAACGAAAAAATATTTAATGTTATCGACAAAAAAACTACATTTAAACAAGCATTTTTGATGATAGATCAAATACTTTATTCTGGAATCAAAGGAATATCAGACTTAATCATAAAACCAGGTGACATCAATATCGATTTCGCCGATATCAAAGCTGTAATGCAAAATTCATGAAATGCCTTGCTTGGTATCTGATATGGAGCAGGAGAAAAAAGAGCAGTAGATGCTGCAAGAAAAGCAATCGACAATCCATTGATGGAGACAAATTTAGACAAAGCAAAAAGCATTATATTTGCTGTATCAGGATGATCAGATTTGACTCCTACAGAAGTGCAAGAAGCTGCAAGCATCATCGAAGAAATTATTGATGACGATGTAAATATGATATGGTGAATGTCTTTTGACGAAACAATGGAAGATGAAGTTCAAGTGACAATTATTGCAACATGATTTGAAGAACAAAGCTCTGAACCTGCACACAAAAAAATTTGATACGATGAACTATGAAGACCAAATGCTGAAAAATCAAATTATAGGCCTATGAAACAAAGTCAAGGATTTATTGAAAGGATAGTAAGCAGAGGAGTTGAAGAATCTCAACCTGAACCAAAAAATGAAAATAATGATTTCTTTAACGGAAATAAAATTCAAGACAATATAGACGACGAAACCCCAGCCTTCATTAGAAAAAGATTAAACAACAACGAAAATTAATTTTATAAATTTAGTGTAAGTATTGGGGTTCATGCAATTTCACTGCAAGCTACTCAAGTCAGTCCATAAATATTTATTCGTAACGACAGCGAACGAGCCATCCTTGAGCGAGTGAGCTTCGTAGTCAATATGCTTGAATGTAATACTGAACATTACTTGCTGAAATTGGCATGCCGGATTGAGAGTCTTTTTAGCCACTTTTGTGACTCTGGACAAAAGTGGCCCGCCGGAGGCAAAAAGAAGCTATAAAATTAAAATATAATATTTATCAAAATTTCAAAAAAAGTTTTGAATATTAAGATAAAATTATTATGCTAATGTTGATACTAATAGTTTTGAAATTTATAACAAAAATAAATTATGCATTTAAAAATTTCAAGTCCAGAGAAAATAATATTTGAAGGCGAAATTCATAAAATAATTTTACCTACAGAACTTGGTGACATCATAATCAAACCTTGACAAAAACCAATGGTAATGCCACTAAAACCTGGTATAATTACAATTTCTGCCAAAGGAAAAATAAAAGAAAAAGACTTTGTATTTTCAAATGAGTCAATATCTATAAGTATCTCCAAATGAATGGCTTTTGTAAATGAGGATTTAGTAAAAATCGCTACAACTGTAGCTACTACAAAAATATCACAAGATGAAAAGCAGTTAAAAGATAAAAAAATGAAATTAGAAAAAGAAATCAGAGAATTGAGAAAAAAGGGGAGTCTGGAAGAGATAGAAAATTCGCTGATAAAACTTGAAAAAGTAAATGCAGACCTAAAATTACACGCAATCAACAAATAATACAAAAAAAATCGACAATTGTCGATTTTTTTATAACTATTCAAAAAAATTTATTCAAATATTTTTCTTACAATTTCTTCAAATTCTTCTCTATAAGGAATCATTTTTTTATCATGTAGTCGATAATAAAATCCATGATTACAAAAATTTATAGTCGGTTCCAATCATTTCTTTTCCAAAGCTAAATATGTTTCCAAATCTCATTTTTTCATAATAAAAATTCATCTATCATAAAACGATTTTATTTTTGAAATGATATATTTGTATCTATGCGGATAATCTTTTTTAATTATTGAAATAATTCTAGTATAAAATTTTTGCTTATTTATTTGCTCCATAGAATACTGATTTTTTGCCAATTTGATATATTCAGACATTTCTTGTGGTGTCACAATACTATTTTCTATCGTATTGTCCCAATCTCAAATAAAATATCATTTAATACCAAATTTATTCAAAAATCTAGTCCATTTCCTATAACTTCATTTTCCATTGATATTTAATATTTCATAATCTTCAAATTTTCACTCAAATTCTGGCTGTTTAGACAAAAAATTCATATAAAATTTCCAAAAATATTCATCAGTTTCTCATTCTACCATAATAATTTTGTTTATAAAAAATACTTTTGAAATATTTTCAAATTTTAAAATATGGATCAACGAACTCTCTGAATCACGAATTCATTCAACAGGGTAGTTGATAGTAGTTTTTCAATCAATTAAACTAAATTTATACACATTGTGTATACTTTGTTCATCCACCAAAAGCGGAGAATGAGTTGCACAAATAAATTGCATATTCAATTTTTTTCAAATTTCTTTCAGCGTATCTACCAGCTTTTTCAACATATAAGGATGTAAATGCAATTCCAATTCATCTATTATAAACAAACCATTTGATAAATCATATCAAAACAAAACAAACAAAATCATAACTATTGATTTTTCTCCTGAACTCAATTTATCAAATGAAAGAGTCACTCATTCAGGATTTTTAAATACAATATAAATTACTTCATCCAATCAAACATCCAAATCCATAGTAAATCAAAGCATAGATTTAACATATTTCGCCAAATCTTTAAACAACGATAAATTTTTTATAAGATTTACTTTTTCATCAATTGAAACATCTCAAATATTTTTTCATATTGCATGATATTGATCTCTAATATTTTTCAAAAGTTTGATAACAAACAAATCATATCCAATAGATACCGAACTAAATTTATCTTTATTGTGCATATCTATATTTTGACTCCTATTTGAGATTGAATCTATAACCAGTGGATTTACATTTATTTGTGTATACAAAAACGGCCTTTCAGATTTCAAAAAAGCAAAAGTATTTTTTAAAGCATGCAATTTTTTTTGATCTGGCCTCCTCACAAAATCATTAAAAATATTGATACAAATCTGGATCAATCACATATTTTGTATATAAAACAAAATATATTTCATAGATGGTGATAAATTTTCTTCATTTAGTATTGTAATATCTCCTGTTTTTGTATTTACATTAAACTCCAAAAAAATTTCATTATTTAGCAAAAAATTTTGATCCTGATAGGGATAAAATTCCACATCCAAAGACGAATATTTCTTGATAATATTATTTAATATTTCATAATTTTTTGATACAAAATTCATATTTTCAAAATCATACTGGCTTAATTTCAACGAAATATAAACTTTTGATAATTTTCACAAAGAAGAAGCATGCTTATAAAATTTTTTTGGTCTAATCAATTCTTTTACAATCACATTTTTTAAATAATTTTCATCTCAAGATTCCAAAAATGATCTGTCATAACGATACTGTTTGATCAATCCAACCCTAAAAATTTGATTTATTATATCCAAAAAAGTACTTTTTCCAGATCAATTTGGTCAAATCAATATGTTTAAATTATTTCTCTCTTTCGTATCAAAAATAACTCATTGTTTATCTCAAAAATGCCTTATATAAGGGAATGTGGATATATTTGATATTTTTATCTGCGAAATCTTCATAAAATCCAAATCAATTTATCAAAATAAAATACAACACTATTATACACAAAAACACTAAATTTTGCAAATTTTCAAAAACAAAAGATTTGACATTTTTCGTTATTGGTTTTCAATTACTTTTTTGCAAATCAATTATGCTTTTCCTCCATATATAGTGGAATAAACTGAATCAAATTGGTACGATCAAATCAACAATCAATAATTATCATAAATTTGCTTAAATAGGGAAGAACGATATCAATTTACATTTTTTATAATTCAAACATAATTATTTATTTGTGTTGGTACAATTCAAACCAAATAAATATAATTTCATTTTTCATATGTTTTAAAAAATACAGAATTATCAAAATCGTTGCGAATAACAAATTTTTTTGAATTTTCATACATTGCAGCATCATCTCACATAATATTTGCTCAATAATACAGCGATCGCCATTTTTCATGCCCAGCTCTATCCAAAACTGTCAAATCTGGCATAATCAACGATAATCTAAATAACTGCGAACTTGCCCCACACGATCATCCATAAAAAAGAAAATATTTTGTACTTTGTCATCTACACGAACGAGGATCATTTGAAATTAAAGCATTTAAATCCAAAACTTCTCAAGGTTTCAATTCTTTTCAATTTAGCTTTCAAATCGCCAATTTATAATTTGTCAAAGAACATGGTCATCTATTAGCTAAATTTGTTGGCACTACATAAAAAGAGTAATCCTCAAACATCAATCTAGCTAATACATAATTATCTATTTTTACCATTTTGCCATTTTCAGCTAAATACAATAAGGCAATTTTTTCATAAATCGATCATCTATATTTTAAATATTCATCAAAAATTGAATAAGAAAAACTAGGTTTTGTGGGCTTATAAACAAAATTATATGAATCTTGCTGATACATATCATAAAACATATTCAAATTTTGTACCAAATAATCTAATGATTTATCAACAGATAAATATTGAATATCTTTCACAAAACAGACAGGAGAAATATAAGAATAATTTTCATAATTTTGTACTATACATTTTCAATTTTCCATCTGTTCAATCCTATCAAAATAGGATAAAAAATTGGTTTTTAATTTCAAATTTTCCACAATTTTTATATCATCCAAAAAATTTTGAAATTCATAAATATCATTTGCAAAAGTTATTTGCAGTGACGCAACAAAAATGCCAAATGATATAACTATTTTAAAAAAAATTTTCAAATTCACGATACAAAATATAAATTATCCTCCATCTGCCATAAACTGACAGCTAACATAATTATATACAAAAAATAAAAAAAATGCAAATTTTGAGACATATTATCATGTAATAATCAAAATAAAAATAATTTCATAAAAAAAATAACAATTTTTTCAAAAAAAATAAAAAAAAGTATCCATTTTTTATGTCGTTTTTGAAATATCAATTTATATCTATCAAAATTCAATCAAAAAAAGTCCTCAAAAATTTGACAAATAAAATTTTCTGATTATAATATATATGTCATCAAGAAATAAGAAGTCCTTGATGAAACAAAATGAGATCTTTAAAATAATTTATGTAATTTGAGATGTTCACCATTTGCTTTAATTTCATTGCTGAATGTGCAAATCA
Organism: uncultured bacterium; assembly: GCA_947170225.1. Classification (GTDB taxonomy): domain Bacteria; phylum Patescibacteriota; class Gracilibacteria; order Absconditabacterales; family Absconditicoccaceae; genus JALOAF01. Next base: position 31,674 of record CAMVSQ010000011.1, read on the forward strand.
TTCTATACCATTGATCATGAACAAAACATGATTAATTAATTTCTTTGTCTTTTCTTCACTACTGAAATGGCAGAGGAGCAGTGATTGAAGTCGTTTTTCTCTTTGAGATTTCTTGAAGTCTCTAACTATATATTTAAATGATATTTAGTTTACAGAAAAACGGTCATAGTTATCTATTATGGTTTCTTTATCTTAATATTTCGCTCTAAAATAATGATAGTCATGATAGCAAAATCTACTATTGTTAAATTATCAACTATTATGGAATATTAGGTTACCATATTGGCAATGTCTATGAAACAATACTACGGATATTTCAATTTTAATTGCTACTATATTGTTCTTGATTCAAAAAGGATTATTGAATTTATCAAAATATTAGTTCAATAGAAATTCTCTTTCTATTTGATAAAAAGCTTTAAAATCTTGTTTCAATAAAGTACTTCACTTCATTGAAATATTACATAAATTAGATCTTAGTTTTGGAAAATTTAGAAGCAGAGTTGTCTGCTTCTTTTTTTTTACTAAAAAATAATCTATTTCATCTCAATCTCAACAACCTCTCAATTTTCCAATCATTTTTTCACATCTTTTACAAACCTACTAATTTGAAAAGACCAAACCAACATAGCAATTCCTCAACCAATCAAACAAAGTCCAATCAATCTATTAAACAATAATACCGTCATTATTCAGTTCATTTCCATCAAAATTCACAATAGTACCAAAAAACATCACATAATCATCAGTCAAAATCGATTTCCAATATTTTGTTTTTTAAGATAAAAACTATCGCGAATCATAAAACTTCATTTTACCACAATAGCAATTCACAATAAAGAGACAAAAATCTTTAAAATCATTTCTCAAATCTGAGGGAAACAGAGTAGTAGTGCACCAAAAACAATTGAAAATCAAGAAATCACTCACAACAAACCCCTATCTCAATAATCAAAAGCTTTGATAGCAAAGATAAGTCATACAATTCACGATACTAATGCATAAATAGCACAAATAATAATTATAGTTTTTAGAGCTAATTCAGGCTGAAACAATAAATAAAATCAAAAAAATAAATAAAAGGCTGTTTCAAGCCAAAATAATAATTTAATGTTTTTCATTTTATTCAATATAAAAAATAAAACACAACAATAAATATTCAAAATAAAAATATTTTCAAGAACATTTTCAACAAACATTGTGCAAAGTAGAAAAATAAATTTAATAAAAATTTTTACATCAAAAAATTTCAAAAAACAAATTTTAAAAAATCATAAAATTTTGATAAAAAAATAGATCAAAAATTTAAAGAGAAATTTTTCAAAAAAATAATAAAAAAATGGCATTTATACGAAAAATATAATTTCAAATTCGTTCATTTTTTGATTCAAGTGGCATAATTGTCCACCATGATAAAATTTTGATCAAATTTGAAATTATTTAGAGACACTAGGTAATACCGAACCAAACACGATATTACAAAAATAGAGTAATTAGCAGACCAAAAATTCCAAATTTTTGAAAAAATTTTCCAGATCTATCAGATTAAAAAAATAAATTTTTTTTATTTTAATTTAAATTTTTTCAAAAAAATAGCTCAAAGAGCCAGAAAGAAAAAATCCAATTTACTTTGCACAAGATACATTGTGCAAACCTATTTTTTTAAGATTTAATGAGATATTGATTTATCTCATTCACTTATCAACAATGTATAGTATAATCAAAAAATTTTATTTTGCAAGTTTTTTTTACACTTTTTTTGTATTTTATAAAAAAGAGTAGTACTAACCTATTATTTCAATAGGGTACTTTTTTGTGAACTTTGCACAATCATAATTATGTGAAAGTACTACTCTATTTGTACTATATTGTAGGTATTAACTGCTGTATCTGTTTAATTTTATTATTTGAAATATCCAAATACGATTGGGTAGTAGTTATATTTTTATGTCATAGTAATTTCGAAATGTAAATTAATTCTCCTCCCCTATCAAGTAAAGTAGTAGCACAAGTGTGTCTAATTTTATGCGGTCGTGTCTTCTCTACTCATGCTCTCTTGCTAGCAGCAGCGAATATTTTTTCCACACTGGCTCTACTTAATGGATGTCATTTACTATTGTTGGCATGACTAACAAATACATACTCTGAATTTATCTGTAATTTTTTTCTCAAAAATAAATATAATTTGATTACCTTGATATAATCGGTGTGTAGATATACAAGCCTTGTAGTTTGTCATTTCCCTAATATTTGTATACTTTCGTCAATGTCTTTAATTTTTAGATTGCATAATTCGGATACACGAAGTCAGCAATACTGTAGAACAAGTCACATTGCATAATCTCTCATCCTTGTTATTTCGTTTTTTGTTTTATCGTTTCTCATAAACAACAATAACTTTTCCATCTGCTCTTGTGGTAATGCACTGATCTTTTTTTCTGGTTCTTTTGCAAAAAGTATACGGTTGTAATCCATAACATCCAATCACTTATGATTACAGAATTTTAAAAATGCTCTGATTCAGGCTAAATAATTATTGATGGTCCTGACATCTTTGCCTTTGATTCTTTGATTTTCTGCAAAATCTTCTATATCTTCAAGTTCAATGTCACTTGGGACATCTACTCCTCTACTACCAAATGATATAGATCTCATCCATCAATCAAGTAGTATACATGATCTAGAATAAGTTTTTATTGCACTTTCAGAAAAATTACGATTTATTTTTAATCGATTTTGAAATTCTTGAATAATTAAATACATGGTATTCTCTTGTAAAAAGATAAAAGTTGTTGGCTTTACACTTTTTACTCTATCTATTAGTCGGAAACAAATTATAAAAAAGTCAATATTGAAATCAAAGATATATTTGGATATAATGATATCTGCTGGTTATCACTCCTCTGCTCTACCTATAAAAAAGTCGCATTTTTACTTGAAAATTGTTTTGTTTTTATAATAATTCCAAGTGACTAATAGATATATCGTGTATGTGCCTAAGATTTATATGTCTTAGGAGCTTTTCATGATTAAAAAAATTTGAAAAAAAAGACAAGAAAGAATCAATAATTGATTGTCAGAGCTAAATACATTTGAAGCAGTATATAAGAGAGCAAACAGTATATCAGAGCTATCTGGGGAGTATGTATACGAAGCAAGA
>CAMVSQ010000012.1 GCA_947170225.1 uncultured bacterium
TATTATCCCATGTCTAGAACAGGACCTCACTGGTATTTGATAATGACAATCCCAATAAGCAGTTCCGATTTGTCTGGAAATATTAGCACACAAAACGATGAAATAATTAGGTTGGAGTTTCCATACGGCGAAATAAAGGACAAAATGCTATCAATAAATATGCAATGATCTGGTAATATTCAGTGATATTTCGTCTGAATTTGCCCACTACTGCACTGTCAATCATGGATAATTAACGAACATTGATTATGTGAAACACCATTAAAACATTTTTCACGGACACTTCGCTTATTTTCTATATTTCAAAAAAAATGGATAGCTAGACAAAATATCGCACAACTAACAAATGATGATATAAGTGAGCTATTAGTACTAAATGAAGATACATATCTAGTATTGAGATATAGTTTGGGATGACGAGCGGCTCGCTCTTTTCCTCATACTCTATTTGATTACATGCTAAAAAAAAGTGATATGGAAGATATGTTTCCTACAGATGATAAGCCAAATTGATATACAATAGTCTATTTAAACAACAATCAAACAAATAATATAATTTTTGATCCATATGATGTATTTAAGGAATCTGAAAAAATTGGATATATAATTTATTTGTCGTGATGATCCGAAATAAACTGGAAGTTTGTATATGATCCATTATCTAAAACAGATGAAGAACGAGTAAAAACATGAAAAGATTGGGTAGAATAATTTTCCCCAGAAGATTCTTTTGAATTTTTTGATGTAGAACTATTTGCCTACTCAATGCCCCAAAAATGATTTAAATCACCAGTTTTTGTCGTTGGATTGATGCGAATTGTAGGTAATTCAAATCTTCTGTTTACTTTGAGTTTTGTGCCATTGTGTGTTGTACGAGCAAAAATATAATAATCCTTTATTAAATTCAATACAGTATTTGAGTACTTTCACGATGGATAGCAAAAACTAATTACTGGCAAACCAATTTCTTCCTGTATTTTCTTTTTTGATTCTTCCAATTCGTACAATACATTTTGGCGAGATAGTGCAGACATACTGCTATGGCTTACAGAGTGCGATCAAATTTCAAATCAATTTTCCGCAATTTCTCTTATCTGATCCCAGTTTGCAAATTTTGGATCATTGTCTGGTTTGTTTGAAATTATAAAAAATACAGCTTTTGCACCATGTTTTTTCAGTACAGGAAAAGCATTTGTATAGTGATCCAAATGTCAATCATCAAAAGTCAAAATTACAGATTTATCTGGTAATTCCTTTTTTCCTTCAATAATGCTTTTTAAATCCCAAAAAGTCAGCATTTCTATATCATTTTCTTTGAAAAATAGCAAAAGAGTTTCCAATTTTTGTGGAGAATAGGATAGCTTGTATCACAGTTGGTCTGTGGTATTGCTCGGGATATCTTGTATATAGTGAAACATCAAAATTGGGACCTCAAAAATCATATTTTCGTTTTGCTCACTTATGACAAAATTTGCATCTTGAAATGTTGGTTTCCATATTTCAGATAGTTCTGCTATTTCTTCCGCTTGATTTGGTATTATGATATTTTCAATTTTATCAAAATCCCCAAAATCTCCTACATTTTCAAAATTTTCTCATTGATTATTTTTGTATATATCATGATTTTTTCCCGTTAGTATATAAATAGCACAACATATAAACAAAAAGCTAATTATACAAAAAAACAAACTCTTTTTCATATCAAACAAAAAAATTTAAATATTTTTATTTATATATTCTTTTAGGTTGAAAAAACAAACAAAATCTCTAAACTGAATTTGTTGGTATATATTTTTGTGATACAGATTTTTATTAGCTAAATTTTTTTGTTTTGGCTAGGAGGAGAAAATACAAAAGATCAAAAAAAACACTAATTTTAAACAAAAATAAATTGTGAATTTTTATGGTCGTTTTGTGATGACTATTCTTTTTTTCACTATTTTTGGCAAAAGGATCACCAATTTTTGATTTGCTGGTAAAATATGCTTCTATCCCATTTGGAGAAGTATGATTGTATGTATTTTTTTGAATATGTATTTTAGCATGAATATTGATATTGATCAAATGATACCTCATGAATATACTTATCAGACAGTCTTTGGTGGTTTTGATGTTGGTATCTGCAATATTAAATTTCCCAATTTTGGATAGTGGAGTGGAAAATTATCAAGAATATGGATGATATCTTTCTTGGCCTATTTTTTGGCTTTTAAAGCAAATGTTTGGGACAAATTGAGTTGTAGCCATCAAAGCTTTAATCATAATTTTCTTTGTATGAAGTATTATTTGGGTTTTGTATACTTTCAATTTCACATTACCAAAAATAAATTTCAAAGTAGAAAGAGAACCAGCACCTAGCAATACAAAAACTTCACAACCAAAAATAGAAAGGCAATCCACAAAAGAAATAGTAGAAAAAATAAATCAACCAAAACCATTTGGTATCCAAACTCAAACCACACCATCTAGTAATTCCAGATCTTTCCTAAAAGAACTGATAAAATGAAAAGTGGAAGAAAAAATACAAGAAAAAAAACCAAGACCGATTATCAGTTTTGCTGGTGACAAACCCACTTTTAGTACTTCGCTTTTGAAACCATGAGATATAAACTCATCTATAAATGAGAGATTTTTGGTAGAAAAAGCCAAAGCCGTCCAAGATAAATTGATGGAATTCAATGTACCAGTGACTATTGAATGATTTGACCTTTGACCGTCGGTTGTGCAAGTTAGAATCAAGCCAGAAGCTTGAGTTGCAATTTCAAAAATTGAATCATTGGCAAATGATATTAAATTATCTTTGAAATCCAAATCTTTGAGAATTGTGGCACCAATTCCATGAACCGATACTGTCTGAATCCAAATCCCAAATCCAGATCCAAAAATGGTCCGCATCCAAGATATTTTGGCTTCCGATGAATTCCAAAAATGAATGGCAAAAGACCCAACAAATTTGACACTTTGAAAATGAATTGACTGATCTGTTATCGTCAAAACATTGGATTCTATGCCACATTTGCTTGTTGCATGAGCAACTTGAAGCTGAAAATCTGTATGAGTAAACTGATTTATATTGTCATTGATGTACCAAAACACACCATCAGAGCTTAAATTTCTTATGGTTGATCCAAAACAAGTTGAATTGGAACTGTATTCAGGACTGCCATATATGCTTGGACCAATAGTCTCTGATCCAGACAAAGCATTGAAATTGCTTCGTTGGGCTGTGGATGAGATGGAACGCAGATATTCACTTTTGAAAGACAAAAGAGTGAGAAATATAGAAGAATACAACCAAAAAATAATTGGAGAAAAAATGTTTCGTATTGTATTTGTGATTGACGAATTAGCTGATATGATGATGCACAAAAACAAAAAAGATGTGGAAACTTGCATTACTCGTATCGCTCAAAAAGCTCGTGCAGTCTGAATTCATCTGATTGTAGCTACACAGAGGCCGTCAGTAAATGTCATCACATGACTTATCAAAGCAAATATGCCAACCAGAATTGCATTTGGAGTAGTTTCTCAGGTCGACTCTATGACCATTTTGGGTAGAAAATGAGCTGAAGATTTGGTTTGAAAATGAGACTTACTTTACATAGACACTACCACAAAACGACCAATTAGAGCTCAATCTCCATTTGTAGAAACATGAGAGATTGAAAGAGTAGTCCAAACTCTCAAAGACAAATATATGCAATGACTATCTGAAGAAGATATTTACAACCCAGAGATAATTCAAGCTTTGGAAGACAAAGTCGAAACAGCAAGTGGCTCTTTTTGAACAGGATGATCTGGCTGAAGTGATGAAGAGTTGGTCCAACAAGCTATCCAAGTAATCGCCGAAACTAGAAAAGCATCAGCCACACTGCTCCAAAGAAAATTGAATGTCTGATTTGCAAGAGCTGCAAGAATTATGGATGAATTGGAAGAAAGATGAGTTATCTGACCTCAACAATGAGCAAAACCAAGAGATATTTATATATAGGAGAGTCATTTTGACGATTCTGTAATTGTACGGATGATGAAAAATCCATAAAGGTTTAAATGGATTTCTCACCTACGGTTCGAAATGACACAACATTCATCAATAATTAACAATACCATGTGACAAACAAAAGAAAGATCAATATTTCCATCAATATTTGTACTGTGCTTTGTGCTTTTAGCATTTGTTTTTGTTGTAATACAAAACATAGCTACGGCAGACACACCAAAAGATGTCTCTTATACAAATGAAACAATTTCTGATTTTTTTGAAAATACAGCAACAGATATTATTACTTCAAATATCAATTTGGCTAAACAAAAATATATACAAGAATTTGACACAGTTTCTGACTATTCTTTCCAAAAATATCTGTCAGACAAACATGTGCTACAAAATAGAAAATATGAACCGGCAGACCTAGTTTTGATTGATGCTGAGCATGTAGTAATCAAAGCATGAAGACCATATTTGAGACAGGCAGCAGCTACAGCATTTGATGAAATGGCAGAATCTTTTTACCAAGAGATGGGAGAAGAAATGTATGTTTTGAGTGCATATAGGACTTACCAAGATCAAGCTCGTTTGGTAGATGATGGTTGCTCAAATACCAGATGTGCAAAAATATGAGCAAGCGAACACCAATTGGGGTTAGCTGTAGATATCCATGTAGCTACCAAAAATTGATATACCCACTTTTCATCTGGGTATTTAGACCGAATGAATGAAAATGCTCACAAATATGGCTTCATAAACACATATAGAAAATGACCAAAAATAGATGGTAAAATGAAAGAAATTTGGCATTGGAGATATGTTTGAGTGCCATTTGCTACAGAACTTCATGAGAAAGATATGTCATTTGGAGAGTGGGTAAAGAGCAATGAAGAATAAAATAATCTTGTCATTCTGAGTGAAACGAAGAATCTATTTGATGTTAATTAGATTCTTCACTGCGTTCAGAATGACGTATTAATCATTTAAATTATTAATTACGAACTATGACTGATTTAGACGAAGAATTAAAAAAAGCACAACAACAAGCTGCTCAAAAATGAGATGATAATCAAAAAAAAGATGATAAAAAACAATCTTGAGATGATCAAGATTTTTCGGAAATTGAAAAGGAAATTTGAGCAATGGATCAAGTAGAAAACATTCAAAAAGAAGTAGAAAAACTACAAAAAGATCTCCAAGAGCAAACAGAAATAGCAACTAGAGCTCAAAGAGATTACATAAATTTGAAATTAGATTTTGATAGATATCAGAGACAGACAGCAGAAAAAGAACAAGATTTGGAATTAATGTCTTTGTTGTCTAGTGTAAAGAAATTTCTGCCATTTGTAGAAGATTTGAGGAAATCTTTGGACAATATTCCACAAGAAAAAATGTCAGACCCATTGGCTCATGGAGTGCAATTGGTTTACAATAATTTTTTGAAGACTTTGGAATGAATCAATGTGTACCAGATAGAAGCTATAGGATTAGTGCCAGATGCAATTTTGCACGAGCCAGTTTCGGCAGTACCAGCTACAGACGAAAAGCAAAAATGAAAAATCGTCCAAGAATTTGAGAGAGGCTTTGTTTATAGGAAAAGCGATAAACAGATAGTCCTTAAAACTTCAAAAGTTATAGTTGCTCAATAATTTATTTATTAAATATAAAATCATGGCACAAAAAAAATCATCAACATCATGACTGTCTAGCATAATGAACAAGTGTAAAAATTTGGTAAATGGTAATAATTCTTCACTAAGTGATTCAATAGAGTTTTTGAAAAAGTGAAAAGATTTATTAAAAAAATGAAAAGAGACATTTGATACTATCAAAGATAAAAAGAATTTAGCAAAAAATAAAGATAAAATAATAGCAAATGGAAAGGATTTATTGGAAGGTGGAAAAGAACTTTTTAATCAATGAAAAGACATAGCAAAAAGTTTTAAATCTTGATGAAAGACTGATAAAACTACAAAGACTGCAAAAGTTACAAAATCTAGTAAATCAACCAAGAAAACAACTAAGAAATAAAAGCCTAATTATCCTTGATAACACGTATACAACCTCACATTTTTTTGTGAGGTTTCTCAACTACTTTCTGGATGTTATTCTAAGCAAGGCGAAGAATCTAAATAAAAAAAGCAAGTCAGTCTGGCTTGCTTTTTTTGTATTGGTTATTTTGTCCTTAATATTTGTTATATTCTCTTTTTCAATCTTTTTCGCAATAATCTACTTTTCTTTCTCAAGCTTTTGTCACACATTTTTCTATCAATTCTCATTTTACATAAACATTTACTGTTGCTTTTTTTCGATTTATTTCACTTGCTAAATTATAGGCTTGTCATCTTGCTACAGTATCTTCAGTGACTACATCTATCTCTTCATCTAATTTATCATTGAAGTATAAAGCTATTTCTGCATTATTACAATTTCAGATACATTCTGCTTTTTCAAACTTATCTCGTTCTCCTGCTCATCAAGGTCCAAAATCTGTATTTATAGTGTTTACTCTTTTTTGTACAGCTAATCATACTTCAGCATTATTTGTTGTTGAATTATTCTTAATTTCTCCTGCTCTTTCTTTTGCACTTTCAGTATTTGGTATTATTGCAGAGATGATAACTCATATTAAAAATATGATTAATATCCAACCCAAACATCATATTTTTTTCTTAGGTTTTTCTGCTTTTTGTTCAATAATTATTTTTGTTTCAGTTTCTTTTTCAGGAGCTTTTTCTTTATTAGTACCATCAAAAAATTCTCAACAATAACGACATTTTTTTGCAGAGTCTTGTATCTCTTCTTTGCAAAATGGACAAATTTTCATGTTTTATAAATTATATTCTAAAATACTATTGTATAGTCCAATCAGATGGTGTATCCATTGTATAGTATGTATATTCTGTATATGATGAATCAACCCATTTATAATTTGCTCTTTTGAATCTTAATCTTTCTAGTATAGTTACTACTGCAGAATGGAACTCACTTATATTTTTATTTAGTGCAAAACTATGATGTATTATAGTTATAGTTGTTCAATTACATTTTACTTTATAATCATCTATTCGTAATTGATCGTTAATTATTTTACAATATTCTCCTCTTAATGTTGGAAATAATTTCTTTTGTGTAGATATAAGTTTTGTTTCTAAGTTTTTCCTTGATGTTTTTACATCGTTATATTCTGAATTATTATATATGTTGAGAGTTGCTTTTGCACTTTCAAATAAATTCAATGTACTTATTATTCAATCTACAGAAGAATAGCTTTGTGGCACTGTATCTAGTTTCTTTCGCATTTCTCAAATTTTTTCTTTTTGATTTGCAATTATTTGTTGCTTTTTTTCTTCTTCCTCTTTGGCTTTTTTTTCTGCTTCAATTCTTTGTTCTTCTTCGTATGCAGCTTGTTCTTCTTCTGTTCTATTCCTTGAAACTTTTACGTTATAAGAATTGCTTTTGTATTCGTTTTTTGCGGATATAACAATTGATAATTCAGGTTGTTCCAAACTATAATCTTTAGAAATTTCTCAATTGCTTGTTTCGATAGATTCTCAATCAATAGTTATTTCTGTTGCGTCTTTAATTGTTGCTTGTAATTTATAAGAGCTAATATCACCTAATTCTCATTCTTGAGAGTTTATTTGAATTGTTGGAGTTGGCGCGGCATTATATGCTGCAATTCTTTTTTCTTCATGTTTTTTCTCAGAATAATTTGATATTCAAAGTCATCAAAATAATAAAATCATTATTCCTCAGACAATTAATCTAGAAATTTTTTTATATCTTTCTGGATTGCAACATGCTTTAAAATCTATTAGTTTTTCATCTTTTCGTGAGCATAGTGTATACCAAGCACAAATTACAGCAGTAATTAAAACAAAAAATCGAGACACATCACAAAGACTAACTGAAATTGATACTAGTACTAAAAAAATTATGAATTGCCAAAAAATTTTACCTAATTTTCATAATTTCTTTTTTTCTTTGATTGAATTTCAATTTTTTGTAAGATTTTTTTCAGCATTTTCGTTTAAAAATTCTCAACAATAGCGACATTTTTTTGCTCAGTCTTTAATTTTTTCACCACAAAAAGGACAAATCATTTTATTATTTTATAATATAAAAAAAGACACCATAATTCCTGGTGCTTGTGAATAAATATGAACTGGTTTAATTTCAGAAACAATTATTCCCACGAACTATGATGTCGTTTGTTGTTTCTAAAATTATTTGAACCAATTCAAAAAACTAAATTTCATAATATTCACAAGCAATTTCATTGATACAAATCTAATTTTTATTTTCAAGTTTTTTTTACTTTGAAAAAGAATTTACTTTTTATATACTAAAATGTATATTATATTCTTCGGCTAAAGCCTCAGAATGACATTAATCGATAAATAAGTACTTTATGACTCCTGATTTTGATATAGCAAATATTCCACACAAACCTTGAGTTTATCAGTTCAAAGATAAAAAAGGTAATATTTTGTATATCTGAAAAGCTAAAAATCTGAAAAACAGAGTTTCTCAGTACTTTAACCCAAATTCTGTCTGGAAACAAGAAATGTTGAATTTGGCAGAAACTGTAGATTTTTTTCAAGTAAAAACAGAATCAGAAGCTCTGTATTTAGAAGATAATTTGATAAAAAAATATCAGCCACCATTCAACAATATGCTGAAATGATCAAATAGTTATGCTTATATCAAAATCACAAACGATGATTTTCCACAGATAATCATCACCAGAAACAAAATCAAAGACGGATCAAAATACATCTGACCAAAACACAATACCAGAGAATTGAAAAACTTTTTGCAGTATTTGAGGTATATCCTCAAATGGAGATGATGCAAAAAAACTGAATTCAAAAAATGAAAAGTTTGTTCAGATTGTCATTTTGGTCTGTGTCAATGACGATGCTCCAAACAATATTTCCCAGATCGTGAACAAGCAAAAAAAGAGTACTCGGACATAATTTATCTAATCGAGCAATTTTTCAGATGAAATACAAAACCAGTAGAGCAGGAAATAAAAAAGCAGATCCAATCTGCTATTCAAGAGCAACATTTTGAGCGAGCGGCCAAACTCAGAGATATTTATCTGCAGATAGAAAATTTAGTCGAAAAGCAGACAGTGGTAATGTCCAAAGATACGACTTGATATATATGTCAGATCAGAGAAATCTCAGGTTGGCTCGTTTACACTGTGCTAAATTTTTACGAATGAAAGTTGATTGATGTGATTGTCAACAAAAAAAATAAAGAAGATTTTGACGAAAATTCAGTACTATCAGCACTGGAATCTGAGCTCGGAAATTTAGAGAAAAAAGAAATTGATGGCTCAGTATTTTACCATACAAAAAAAATCAAACTAAATAAAACACAGACAAATGATATCAATACTTTGATAGATTGATTTTTTGATTCGTATGTTGTCTGAGAATCCTTTAGAGATGAAAATATGATCAACTGACTTCTTGCCACCCTACAACAAAAATACAATCTCAAAAACTTCCCATATCAAATTGAATGTGTCGATATTTCCCATTTATCTTGAGCATATACGAGTGGTTGACTTTCATGTTTTGTATGATGAATACCAAATTACAAACTATACCGCAAATACAAAATCACATCAAAAATTGATGTGAAATCAGGAGATGATTATGCAGCATTGACTGAAGTTATTACCAGAAGATTTCAAGATACACAAAATTATCCAGATTTATTTATTCTTGATGGATGAAAAGGACAGCTTGGAATTCTCAGAGATTTATTAAAACAAGAACGATTTCAAAAAGTTTATTCCAAAGTAGATTTTGTATCGTTGGGAAAATGAATAGCAAGGCACACAGGAGGAAAGCTTAAATGAGAAAAAGAAAAAATATTCAAATTCGACGATTCTTTGGAAATCCAACAAATCGATTTAGACTATGATCAAGCTGACAAAATATTGGTAAAAATCCGTGATGAAGCACATAGATTTTGTAATGCATATAGAAAAGAGCAGATGGCTTGATGATTGAAGACTCAACTCAAAAATGCGAATAAATAATAATTTTAATGTGTTTAATAAATATAACAATAAGTCAATATTTTTTATTAAAACTTATTAAAAACAATAGATTCTATTTCCAAATTTTCATCCATTTTTTGATAATTTTTTTTTTTTGAATATAATTAGATTAGCTAATAATTGTTAGCTGATAGCATTTACAATTTTTTAAATTAATTATGTCAAAACGCGGAAAACATATATTGTGTTTTATGGCTTTGTGTACACGAGTAGTCATACTTTTTATGGAGGCTTTTTCTTTTTCAAAAAAGGAAAATGCTGAAACAACAGAAACAACAAGTATTTCAAACACACATGGTGCAGCAGATATTATACTGTCCTGAGAAAATACATCATCTTGAAGTGAAACGACAACAAATATAATAAATTCTTCACCTATTTCAGCTAATTACGACAAAAATTTATCAACCCCAAGTCCCACAAACAAATCAAAACCAAACTCTACCAACAAAGTAGAGCCATCCATAGAATTAGAATCTGTAAATATGGAAAAAATATCGCTGGATACTTTGTCATCAAATATAGCAAACAAAACTGAAACTTTGGAATTGCTATACAAAAAAACCAATGATGAAAAAGTTTTAAAAGTATTGATAGACAATTTATTACAAGATTATCAATTTGAAAAAGTTAGATGATATCTAGCAAATATTGATATTTTTTCTTCATCAGCTATAGACAAACAAAGCTATATTTATACATATATAAACACACTGTCCATCACCGATCCAAACAGTATGAATAATTTCATAAATTTCATTGAACAAATGAAATCAAAAAATTTGATATCATCAGATGAATACTTGTTTTACAAATGATTGCAAAAAGTTTGGGACAAAGATTATGATGTGGCCATAGAAACATTTAAACAAATAACTAGTCCAGCTTATTCATGATTTACAAAACAATTGGAATCTGCGGTCTCAAATTTCAAAAGCCAAAAATGAATGCCTAGTTATTACCAAGATGCTTTAGTTTCACTCACAGCTTTGAAAAATTGATATTTCTCCATTGCAAATAAATTAGCGGTTTATTCTATTTTAGAAGACAATGACTATATTTTACCATATCAAGTTTTGGCTTATTCAAATTTCTTGACCAAAAATTGGGACAAAGCAATTTCATATTTTTTCAATTTATCATCACTGGATATAGAAAACAAAAATAAATACGATTTCTATCTATGAATTTCCTACTATCGACAATGAGAATACGAAAAATCTTTGACTACATTATACCAATTGGTAAATGATTCTACATACAAAACAGATGTTTACAGATACTTATTACTAGACTACGAACAGCTTGGACAGACCGAAAAAATGGTCCAAATTTGGCAAAAACTCTTGTGAGAATATAATTTATCACAGTCTGATTTCAAATATTTTTATGATGTAGTATTTTTCAAACCATTTTCCAAATGAGAAAAAAGCGTAGTTTATGAAAACTATAGACAAATATCCTACGATATGGTGACAATTTGTTATGATAAATTTGGCTACAAAAATGATACATGTATATATGGAGAAGTCGGATTTAGTATCTCAAATTGATTACGAAATTCTGTAGAAGAAAATCTACTCTATTTAGCCCAAAATTACCCACAAGCAAATATTTTCCAAGCACTGTGAGATTATTACAAAAATAATAACGAAAAAGACAAAGCTAAATCAAATTACATAAAAGCAATTTCTTTGAGTGAAGATTCTACACAAAAATCAAATATCCAAAATGTTTTGTTAAAATTGATGGATTAGTTTGATAAATTTGAAACTATTTTTTCACACAAATATTTTAATTTTTGTATATCAGATTCAGATATTTTTGCAAGTTTTTCATTTTCTCCAGATTGCAAAGTATTCATATATTTATCAAAATTTCAATCATCTCTAGCATACAAAGCAATCAATTCACACACATCTTCGGTAGATTTTTTTTCAGCATTATCATATTTTTCACTAGTAGACACAGAAAAAAAGCTGTTTGCCATAATTTTTGTTTAATTCTTTCACATAATCAACCAGTGTTTCGCTTCATTCTACTTTATCTTGGATCACTGCATGAGAAATTTCGTGTAGTAATATTTGAGGAATTTCAGCCTTATTTTTTGTTCAGACAATAATTTTGTTTCCTTTATCTGCTCAGTACAGATGTCATTCGCTATTTGAATTATCAGTTTCAATCTTAATTTCTGGATGATTTTTTTCCAAATATTTTACCATAGATTTTCATTTATCTGAAAGCTCTACAAATTCAGAAACTCTATCAGACTTTTACATCCTTTTTCCCTTCAGGTCACTTATCTCCAGACTTTTTTTCTTCTTTTTTCTCCGATTTTTCTCATTTATCTTCTTTTTTTTCAGACTTAGTTTCTGTTGGTTTATCAGATTTTTTCAATGATTCCAATAATTTTTTCATATCATCATTTCATTTTTTTAGTTCAGCATTTTCTTTTGATAATTTTTCGTTGCTAGCCAAAACATTTTTCAATTGATCCGTCAATTCTCATAATTTAGTAGTCAAACTATCCACTTTTCATTTCAAATCTGCAACTTCTTTTGTTCAAGCAGCGGCGGTCGTCACAGCGGCAGCGGTAGCAACTTTTCATGTATCTTTTTTTCCAGAGTCTACATTTACCCATTCTCATTTCTTTTTTCCAAATTGTAGTCTAGAAAACCGATTTTTGTCTTTTTTGATTACATCAGCAGTTTTCAATTTATCATAGGAAAAATCCGAAATAGGTTTTTTGGAAAAAACTCTACCAAATGTAGATCTCCAAGCATTAGTCACGCTATTTTTTACAGTATTTCGGCTGTTTACCACTCCATTTACAGCGGGAGTAATTATAGATCTTATTCATCATTCCACAGCAGTTCATGTAGCGATTACAGGACTCAAAATCACATTTCAAATTTTGTGATACCATTTTCATTTTGTCCAAGAATCTACAAAAACATTTTTTATATCGTGTGCTGTATTTTTTGCCACATCCAAAATGTCTTTTGGTAGTGCTACAGCAGTGTCAATTATATCAGTAGCAGTGTTTAGAGCAGTACCAGCTACTCTAGGAGCTATCATAGCTGTATTTCCCAATCTATTTCAAAAATTTTTAGCTTTTTCTCACATTTGGAAAAATAAACCAAATAAAATTTTATACTCTATTATATATATTTTTTTCAATTTGTCAAATAAAAATAGACTTTTTAGGGTGAAATTTTGACAAATAAAAAAATTTGTAGTATAATAATGTATAGGATTTTATATATTAAACCAAAAAAAATGGTAAATACCATCAATAACTCCACAAATAGTGAGATTGATTCACTAAAAAAACATCGAGAATCTCTATCCCAATGAGCATTACAACAAGAAATGGGAATCTATTATGCCAAATGAGATTTTGAAAAATGAGATGCTTTGAGGCAATTTATACAAGAAAAAAACAATCCTTCGGCAGTAGAACAAAAAAGCAAAGTTTTTGAGGAAAAATATCAAAAAATGCAGGATGAAATAGATGAAATTAGAAAAAAATATGAACAGGAGAGAAAAAATATTTCAAAATGAACCAAAAATTTTATAGAAAATCAAAAGGAGGAAGAAAGAGCCGTAAACGAAAAAATGAGACAATTTTTTTCTCAAGATATGCAAAATTTTGTTTCAAGTACAAATGAAGATATAAATGAACTAAAACAGAGCAAAGATAGCCAAATTGACGACTTAAAAGCTCAACTTTCGTGAATCGTCACCAAATGACCAAAACTTTGAGAATATCTTTCATTAAAAAGGAGGAGATTGGTCTCAATAAATGATAAAATTGAAAATTTAAAAACTGGAGAAGACAAAGAAAATTATCCAAAAAATGTTTTAATTTATTTGATGGCATTGACAAACCGTTCTTTGTTTTGAGCTAGACAATGGGCAAACAGGCAAGGGATCAAATTGACATGGAGACGAAAGTCTGAAGACATAAAAAAACATTTAGAGACGATTGAAGATAAATTGAGGGTGACAGACAAAGATTCTCTATGGACAAAATGACTCAAAACTCAATTACAACAGCACCTTTTGGATGCTAAACAGGCCTATGTAGAAAAACAAAGACAAAGTGTAGGTTTGACAGCATAAAAAATTTTTACCAATTAAATCAAAAAAAATGATAAAAACATTAAACGAGGCAAAAGAATATATGTTTGACAGAATCCAAAAAATATCTGGAGAGCCCGTAGATGAAACTGAAAAAGCAATAGTCTCTACTTTACTAGAAGAAAATTTTTATGAAAAAATCTGATCAGTAATTAGTGAAGAAGAAATAGCACAAATGCAAGCTCAAGATGACAACGATTTGGAATGAAAACTTTTTTATAAAATACCAAATTATGTATCCATATTAGAAGAAACTACAGCTGAAGTTTTAGCCGATTATTTAAGTCCAGATATTACAGAAAATACTGATGAATAGTTTATTTTTTTTAATTTATAGACATGGCAGACAATAGTAGAGCAAAGTCACATTTGGATCAAGTGGAAACCAAATTAAATCGTATAGATGATATAGATAGTATAAATGCAGTAGTCGCAGCAAGATCTTTGGATCTGTTTAGAAATTTGACATCCAAAAATCTTTTTGTAGATGAAGATGTAAAATCGTCTTTGGCTACTATCAAAAATCAATTGGATACACAATTAGTCTCAGATGCAAATAGTAGGATTTGATATTTGACTACAGAATTGGCATGATTACCTGCCAATCCATGAAATGCTACCAGAAGAGCAGCGATAGCTAGAGAAATTTCCAATCTCCATAGGATAGTAGATACTACATGAAATAGGATGCCATGAATAACAAATAGATATGATGAATATTCTAGATTACTTACATTTGCAAATTATTTCAATCTTTCTTGAAATCTTACAGATCTAAATATCAATACATCTACTACTCCAGTTTCATGAACTACAGTTGTAAATTTATCTAATTTTGTAAATACTTGAGCACCTACTCCAAATTACGAACTTTGTGATGAACAATGAAATAAACTGCCACAAACATGATGAAATTACAAAATCAATATATGATGACAAGAGTATACATTATGATGAATTCCACCTTTATGATGAAATTTGGATTGTAGTGCTATGACTATAAGTCCAGCCCTTTTGAATTCTCCACTGGAAGTTGCACTTTCTATCAATGCAGTGTACAAAGATACACCAACAGGTACAAATGTCCAATGAGTAAATGTCGTCTGCAACAAAAAATTTAAACTAAAATTAAACGATGGAAATATCCCATTGAACGACATCGCCCGTGGTGTACAATTTGATAATTACAACAACACACTGCCTGTATGACACAAAATATGAGATACAGTAGAGACAAATTTTGCTACAAATAGGTACAAAATTGAAAGAAAAGTATTGGAAAAAATTTTGAAAAAAAATGGATGAACAAAATTTGATACATTAAATCCAAAGCAAAAAGAGGATTTTTATCAAAGGATCAGAAATCAAGTTTTGTGATGATGAGTGCCATATTTTGACAATATCTACAATGTGGAAAATATAAATATCCCAGCTGATAGATATGAAGCATACAAAAACCGATTTATAGCAGACTGAAAAGATCGAAACAAATGAGATAATATCAAAAAAAATGCAAATTATATCGCTTTAATCCACAATACTGTGACAGACAAAATTGATGATTTCTTTTGATCTAAACTTGAAAATTTTATGTGAAAATTACCAGAAGAAACCCGCCTAAAATCAGAATTGACAAGATTTTTGGACGAAATAGAAAAAAACAAATTAGACGATGATCTCAATACTCGTGTAAATACAGATGTTTCAAGGAAAAATCACAAAATGGACAAATGACCACGGTCCTTGCTACACAATAGAGATACAAATTATATGAGATTTTTTTCAAACTCTTCAACAAGTGTTAGATGACAAAAAGTAGATATAAAAACAAATACAGACCCAAATTCTATCGACAATCTAGAGCCAGTGAAATACGATATGGATGTAAATATTACCTGAAAAAATAATATTTCAGTAGAAATTAAAATCGAATGAACAAACGAAGTTATAAAACATAAATCTGGTGAACCATCAGCTTTGATCCGCAAAATTATGAGAGATCAGAGAATTAAATATTGAAAAGCTAGGGCTCATATTGGATTTAATGTTTACAAAGCTATGGTCCAAATGGCAAAAGAAAAAGATATTAGCCTACAATACCGTGATAATGCAAATCATACCAGATTTATTGATATTGAAAATGGAAATATAGTAGTTAGACAGATTGACAATCTGACAACATTATCCAGAGAAGATTCAAAAATAATTTTTGATCAAGAAAAATTTTTGAATTCAAATGAATTTGACAAAGTTAATCATAATTGAGCTCTCAGGCAATGATTGGACAAAATTTGAATTCATTTCAATCTAGCAATGAATCAACTACACAAACAGTATCGCAAATGAGTAGAAAAGAGATTTGGTTCTCTTATTTCATCAAAAAGTAGGATGACTTTGCCGACATCATTTTGGCTTTCTCCAGTCAAAAAAATATTAAATTTAGGAGATATTTCCAAATTTGATTTCAATACTACGGTTCAATCTGGATGAAAAAATATAAACATAGATTTCAAAAAAAATAAATTTACCATCAATATGGAATGATTAAAAAAACCGCTTTCATCCAGAGATTTGTGAAAAATATTAAATCATAGACAAAAAAGGATGAGAGTATTTGATGGTATGGAGAGAGATATCGTTGAATGAATCTATTCTGCTTTAATTTCCAAACTCAGAGAAAATTCAAAGATAAATCGTACAGATTTTTGAGTAAAAGATGATATTACTGGAAATATGTATGTTTTGGATCAAGATGGAGAATTTGGCATGATTACCAGAGAAGATTTAAAATCAATAAGTAATCCAATCAGATGAGTTAGCTGGAAAAATTTTGGATCCTTGAGCCAATTAAAATTATCATGAGTGACTGTCAGAAAATTGGAAGAAAAACAAGTAAAAGAATTGATGAAAAACCCATTCCTCATGCAAAGACTTGTAAAAGCCATGAATCAGAGAATGTGATTTGGAGAAAGTATAAAAGCAATGTTTCGTAAATAAATAAAATATAGAAAATCTAGATATCATTTGTGTGTCTAGATTTTTTTATAAAAACAAAAAAAGTCAAGATATGTATGGCAAAAATTCGTTAGATTTTTGCATTTTTTAGTTTTTTTGGATAAAATTGTATATGGAAAAATTTTAATTATTATTCGGGTAAAATGGACAATAAAAAAACTTACGAATCAATTGGAAATCATTTAGAAGATAGGCTCAAAAAGGACACAAGAGTAGTAGAATGAATCAAATGACAACTTTTTGATGTACTTACACTTTGAGATGATGAAAGCAGTCGTAAAGAAATTTGTGAAAATATAGAAAAAGAATTAGATGAAAGGATAACAAGATTACAAACCAAAAAAAATCAATCTTGAATGGATAAAAAACAAATAGAAAACTTAAAAAGACTAAAAAATGATGTTCAAAAAAGAAAAAATGAAAACAGAAAAACAGAACCAGATCCATCATATTATATCAATTTAGATAGAAAACAAGACAATTTTGACGCAAAAGTGATAGAAAATGTATGAAATAGTGTTATTTTACGAACAAAAACACACAATAACTTTCCAAATGAAGCACTGGTAAATAGAATATCCAAAAATAATGAATATAACAAACAACTGGTGGATCATCTGGAATCTGAAATATGAAAAATAAGTGACACAATACACAAAACTAATTTGCAAAAAATCATTGACGAGCTAAAAAATATGCATACAACTCCTGTATCAGCTCCGACCACTTCAACCACATCTGTATCAACATCTACTGAAGATGTAGTAATAAATGCAACAATTTCGGATATGTGAGCGGATGTGCTAAAAGAAAAAGTAGCACACAATGTAGAAGAAGAATTGAGAAAAGAATACAAAGAAATTGCAAAATGAAATGTATTCAAAAGAGCATATTTTTTCCTAGCAAGATGACAAATGAGAAATAAGAGAATCAAAGATGAAATGAAAAAAATATCTGGAAAAGCATTTACTGGGGATACTACAATTGATACTCATACACAAAATGCTACAGATCGCCATGAACTAGAAAAAGCAACTTCATTGGACGATAAAATAAAAAATATTGATGAATCTTCCAATATTATCTACCAAAATTCACAAATCGATGATCTATGCAAAAGATATATCCAATCTTATTGAGTCACCCCAATGAGTGATGCTCAATTTCAGACAGAATTCAACAATATTTTACAAAGTGATACAGCATTGAAAGCAGAATTAGACAAAGCAAAAGTTACTCATATGGGTACAAATATCCTTTTGAAAATGAAACAAAAATGTGAACGAAAAGATCTGGTTTCTCAAGTTTCAAATAACTTGGAAAATTACGACAGGACAAAAGCCAATAGCTATATAGATAATATAAATATTGCTATACAAAATTATATAAAAAACTACCAAGATAATTCAAAAGAATTATTAAATGTATACAATGATTATCTTTCAGACAAAACTGACACTACCAAATTAGACGCTCTCAAAAATTACCTAAATCACCAAAAATCAGTCATGGCACTGACCACAAATAATATAAAAATAAAATTAGATATAGTAAAATGATGAAAATCTGCATACCAGATCGACAACAAAGACCGTGAAAAATGATGGAAATACAGACTTGGACATTGGATGGACAGACA
Source organism: uncultured bacterium (assembly GCA_947170225.1). Lineage (GTDB taxonomy): Bacteria > Patescibacteriota > Gracilibacteria > Absconditabacterales > Absconditicoccaceae > JALOAF01. The sequence continues at coordinate 18,868 of CAMVSQ010000012.1, forward strand.
TCCAGTTTGGACTACAGTTGGTACAGTATGAGCAAGTATTGGATTGTGAGCTCTTACATGATGACTTTGAACTGTGGCTTCTGCTATAGTTTCTACAGCATGATTTGCAGGTATAGTATGAACTACAAATGCAGTCAAAAAATGGACTCACCATACCAAAGAGCAAAATACACACGAAAAAGATTTGGTCACAGATCATGCAAACGAAATGAGAAAAGTGCAAGAGCGGATTGATACGATGAATAATTGAAGATGATGGAAAAAATACAAAGCAAAAAGACAGCTGAAATTATACCATGAAACAACCCAAAGCAAAATCGCGATTACAAATATCCTTTCTGATGATATAATAAATATTTCATCCAAAATTTGAGTTTTGTCTCCAGATGATGAAAATAGATTGAAATATAGTTTGATGGAGTGACGAGCAAGACTAAAATATTATAGAGAAGTTTGACACAATTTCCTTGCTTCAAACGATAGATCCAAAACAGAAGAAGATTTCAACAAATTAGAAAAATCCATATTTTTGTGAGTCGATAAATTATGAGCGGCAGGCCTATCGGATATTGAATCTTATTCCGCACAAAATAATTTATCTAGGACTGTATCATTCAATGATATATATAATGAAATAAAAGATGATTTTGTCAAAACAGACAAGACATTTAGAGACAGAAGGAGAAATTTATCCATTAAATACTGAGTTTGCACAGCATGACTTTCCGCATTAACGGCACTTGGTATGCAATATATCACTCATTCGTGAGTCTTTGCATGAAAATGAACTGAAGCGGTCGCATGATATAATTCAACTAATTCTATGTCAGATAATTTTGAATTATGAAAGCATGAATTATTGGATACCTGAACCAGAAATGAAATATACAATGGTACAAAAAATGCACTTTCTGGAGCTCCAGACGGTTCAACATTAAATATTCACTATTGAGCAGGAACAGATGCTACAGGATTTATAAATACTCCGCCTTCCTCAACAGATTTAGCTACAAAAATCCAAACAGTATCCGATAATATCAATTGAATGTCTGGTTTGACAGCATGAGACAAAGCTACATTCGTCAAAGAAGTGGCAAATCTATCATGAGGTCAATGAACAAACGGAGTACTACAAAATATGAGACATGCAGAATTCCTTGAACAGGCGGCACAAGCTCTTTCAGATTCATGACAATCTGGTAAAATGGCGGTTTCTCTGATTCATGACTCATGATTAGATGTGGTTTGAACTACTGTCCATAGTGCACCAGATAGAGTAGTAAACGGAATGATTGAAATTACAAAAGCTGAAATTCCATGAAAAACACCAAAAACTTGGTGAAAACGATTGATGGGTATGCCAACATTTTTCAATACATTCAAAGATAGAGAAAAACCAGTTGCATAACACATCAAAAATATTACAAACAAATAAATTTACATATAAAAAATACACAAATGGAAAATAAAATATCAAAAACATTTCAAGAACAATTTTTGGATGAACTAATCCAAAAGGCTTGATTCGACTCTGAAAATGCTGATCTTCTCAAAGAAGATTTGAGACCAATTTTGAAAGAAAGAATCATGTTATACATCTACAAAGAAATACAAAATAATCAAAACGATGTAGATATGGTCACTCGCTTGCTAAATGAAGAAAAATACGAAGAATTGACGGCTCGTCTACAGTTGATTATCCCAGATTTTGATGATTTTATATACGAAATTTATGCCCAATTTGAAGATGAATATCTAGAAAACTTTGCAAACAAACAGTAAAAAACATGATAATATAAAAGATCCTGCTTTCAAAATTTTTGCAGGATTTTTTTTAATCTTTACTTTACTTTCCAAAAAATTATTATAAACCTATTCTGCTGGCTACTGACTGACAGCTAGCGACTGAAAATTTTATTTTATAAAATTTTCTCAATGCACTGAATTTACAACCCATATGATTTCTATTTCAACAAAGCAAAACAGGAGTGATACAAAGCTCGTAGTGTTTTTAAGCTGGAAGAAATTCAAGAAAAATTCAAAATAATAGATAAAAACACACACAAAGTACTCGATATTGGTTGTGCACCTGGAAGTTGGATGCAATACACTCATTCATTACTCCAAAAAATGAATGTAAAAGATTTTTCAATTATTTGATTTGATATTAAGGAAAGTACTGTAAATTTGCCGAATGTACATCCTTATGTCCAAGATGTTACAGTGATAGAAAAAGTAGATGATATATTAGAAAAAGAATGAATTATTCCTTATGATCCAGAAGTAAAAAATTCATGAGTAGATTTTATACAGTCAGATATGGCTCCAAATACTGTAGGACACAAATCAGTGGATGCACTTCGTTCTGTTTGATTACTTGAAGAAACCTTGCGAATTTACAAAAAATATTTAAAACCAAATTGAAGGTTTGCTATCAAAATTTTTATGTGACCATGATTTGATGAATTTGTAGCAGACCTAAAACAGCATTTTGGATGAAAAAATATAAAAGTCTTTAAACCAAAAGCTTGCCGTGCTATATCAAAAGAGACATACATAGTCAAAATCGCTAGTTGCTAGATATCGATGTCATTCTGAACGAAGTGAAGAATATAAATTTATATAAAAAATTGTTCATATGAATATTTATTATGTTTATATAATATCTACAAAAAATAATAAATTAGTTTATATTTGAGTTACAAATAATTTAGAAAGGAGACTTTACGAACACAAAAATAAAATAATTGAATAATTTACAAGTAAATATAATATAAATAAACTTGTATATTACGAAGAAACATCTAGTATAAAAGATGCAATAGCTAGAGAAAAAGAATTAAAATGACGATTAAGAGTAAAGAAAAATAAGTTAATAGAATCTATGAATAAAGATTGGCGTGACTTAGCAGAAAATCGGTAAGTTATATTCTTCGTTTCACTCAGAATGACAAAACAATTTACTTTTATACAATTTTTCCATGAAAATCTGAATAGTTTGATTACCAAATGTCTGAAAATCTACATTGTTTAATGCATTGACAAATTCGTACTCTGCACCCGCAGAAAATTTTCCATTTTGTACAATCGAACCAAATGTTGGTATCGTAGATGTTAAAGATCCTAGAGTAGAAAAACTAGCAGAACTTTCAAATAGCAAAAAAACCGTTTTTGCAAATATTGAATTTGTAGATATTGCAGGACTTGTTCGTTGAGCAGGAAAATGAGAATGACTTGGAAATCAATTTTTGGCAAATATCCGTGAAGTTGATGCGATAGTTCAGGTTCTTCGTTATTTCAAGGACAGTGATGTTGTCCATGTGGAGTGAGAAGTTGATCCAGTTAGAGATGTAGAAATTATAAATTCAGAATTAGCTTTTTCAGATTTGGAAAGGATAGATAGGATTTTGCCATGATTACAAAAAAGAGCACAAAGCACATGAGATAAATTTGTAAAAAGAGAAGCTGAACTTTTGGCAAAAATCCAAAAGACATTGGAAGAGTGAAAATTGGCAAATACAATAAAAAATGAATTTACTCCAGATGATGAAAAAGTATTGAGGACATACGGTTTCTTTACACTCAAACCATTTATCTATGCAATAAATATCTGACAAGACGATATAAAAAACAAAGATACAATCCAAGCGGAATTCCAAGCAAAATTAAATGCACCAGTAGTGATTGTCTGTGCAAAAATAGAATCTGAGATGATGTGAATGTCCACAGCAGAAAAGTTAGAATTTCAGACAGAACTTTTGGAAATCCAAGATCAATCAAAAATACCAACTCTTGACGATTTGATTTGATTAGCATTTGATACTGTGGGACTTATGTACTATTTCACCACTGGAGAAAAAGAGACTAAAGCTTGGACAATCAAAAAATGATCTACAGCACCACAAGCAGCTGGAGCAATCCATACGGATTTTGAGAGATGATTCATCAAAGCTGAAGTAATAAATTACGATGAATTTGTAGAACTATGAAGCCGACCAAAAGCAAAAGAAAAATGAAAAGTCAGGCTTGAATGAAAAGAATATATTGTCCAAGATGGAGACATCATGGTATTTAAATTTAATGTGTAAATTAAACATACATAAGTCACACATTTGTGTGACTTTTTTATTAACAAAAATAAGCTAAAAAAATTTTTGCTTAATTTGTTCTTGACATTACTGTTTCAATAATTATACATTATTGTATCAAATGTGAAAATTTACATTTGTGTTTCTATTGTTTTTCTTTTATAAGATAATAGGTAAGTAAATGAATTTCCACGTAAAAATGGACGACAAAAAACTTAGAGTAGATATAGAGGCTACAAATTTAAAAGACATATTGATCTACTGCAAGCCAAAAGAAAGGCTTGTGCTTATGAAAAAGTTTGGATTAAATGGAGAAAAATGAGTTCCTCTTCAAAGGATATGAAAGGAATACAATTTAACTAGGGAAAGAATTAGACAAATAGAAACACAAGCACTTATGAGATTTAGGAGATTGATCGTTTGAAATGACACCTATATGGACGTTTTGCAAGAAGCAAAAAAAGTATTAGATGCACAGTGATGATTTTTGGTAGAGGATTCATTGGTGTCCAAGTTGGTAAACAAAAATATGTTTAAATTTACTAGACAAGAACTGAAATTGATATTGGTATCAGATTTTGATGTGTCATACCTAAAAAGAAACAAATATTTGGACAAAGCATTTTATTTGGAACCATTGTATGAAGACCTTTTGACTAGGACGACTTTGTTTGTCCAAGATTATTTCAAAAAAAGATGATCTTCTCAAGATGTATACGAATTTATTTGATACCTTAGAGAAAACTTTGCAAAAGATTTCAAAGAAATATCATACCTAAAAAATGATTTGTTTTATATAAATTTCTTTGAATCTATCAAGGAAATGTCCGTATTTGACTGAAAGATTTGATTACCAGAGTTTGAGGATGTTAATCCCAAAACAATCAAATTGAAAATGCTTTATACAATGAGAAGAGTAAATAAGCCTATCCATTACCAAGAATTACCTACAAGGATTATGGAGCGATTCCCAAAAAAATCAGTAAAATTAAATACAATACACAATGAATTAGTAAAAAATAATGATGTATTTGTCAATTTATGACTTTGAATATACTGATTAAAAGAGCGATGATACGAATGATGACAGGTAAAAGACATATTGATTAGGATATTTGAAAAACACGATAGACCTATGAATGTAAAAGAGTTGTGCAGAGAAATGCTAAAAGAAAAAATGGTAAGCCCAAATACAGTTATGTTAAATCTCCAAAAATACAAAGATTTGTTTATCAGAGTAGAAAAAGGAATATATACACTAAACAAATAGTTGATAGTAAGCTAAAATATAGAAAAAGTCGTGAGCTGAATTTCACGACTTTTTTGGTTCAAAGAATTTATTACAGTTTTAGATTCCTAATAGCCCCATAAAAAATGTAGGACTTGCTTGAAAAGCCAAAACTAAAATGGAAATGATCAACAAAATACATCATTCAACTCTAGAAAGTTTCCATCATCTTCTCATAAACAAAACTATTATCAGCATAGTGAAAAATAATAACATAAACGAAAATGAAGTATCTTGCATCAAATGTGCGATTCAACTACACTCTCCTGAAGAAAGTAAACAAACAGGAGATAGTGTAATTGGCGTGATTGTGGCACTTATTCCAATAATTCCAAGTGTATTAAAAATATTTGACCCGACTAAATTTCCCACTCACATATCATATTTTTTTTTCAAAACTGCAGTCACGGTGGTTGCCAGTTCTGGCAAACTTGTTCATGCTGCAATTATCGTGGCTCATATCGCCCATTGTGACATACCAAAATGTTCGGCAATAAACACGGCTGCATCTACCACAGTATCAGAAGCCAAGACCAAAAGTCAGAGGCTAGCAACCAGTTTTGTCACATTTAGTAGCATCATTTTTGATCACTTTTTTTTGCTTTGTAGTATAGACAGCACAAAAAGTATCGCTAATACTCATATAAATATTGCACTAAAAGTTCACAATCCAAACGAGATATCAAAAGCTCAATTTGCAGAATCTATGTGTATTACTGACAAAATTACCGTACAAACAAAAAGATATACAAAATTTTTTATTTCTGGTAAAGAAATTTCACTATCCTCTTCTGTAGGAGCTTCCTTTTTTATCCACAAATACGCGTTGTATCATACCAAAAAACATAGCAAAAGTATTCAGTTTCGTCTATATATCTGTCCATCTCGAAGCATCCAAAATATCAATCCAGTGATCAGCAATAAAAATAGTCAGTCTCTGTAAACCAATTTTTTTGGTATAATTACAGGTATAGCCAGAGCAGAAATAGACAAAATTATTCACAAATTAAAAATATTTGATCAAATAATATTTCCAATAGACAATGATCAGCTATGATTTATAGCAGCCATACCAGACAAAAACAATTCTGGAGCAGATGTTCAAATAGACAAAATTGTCAATCCTATAAACAAAGGAGATAACTTAAAAAATTTAGCAATTCTGACACTGGAATTTACCAATTTGTCAGCAGAAAATCCAAGTAAAACTAATCAAACAATCAATAAAATAATAGCTCGAATCATATTTATCATAATTCAAATAAATCCACTATATAATGGCAATTTAAAATGAAAAAGCAATAAGAATTATATTTTTTTGCAATAATTTGTTGTTTTTTGTCCTGAAAAGGTTATTTTATATTAGTCTATAGTCTCTAGATACTAGTCGCTAGTAAAAAATTTTGTAAGCAAGCGACAATATACTAGTGACTAGAGACCTATATTTATCCTTAATTCTTAATTATTATGTGATTTTCATTAGACACAATTGTATCTTGGGCAAAAAGAAAATGATTTGTTTATCCAAATTCAGAAATTTATGGCGGACTTGCAAATGCTCGAGATTTCGGACCTTATGGATCTAAATTGAAAAAAAATATTGCTGATATTTGGGTAAAGCATTTTACTCAAGAGAGAGATGATATGGTTTTCATGGATACTGCAATAATTGCACATCCGACTACTTGGAAAGCTAGTGGACATTTGGCTTCATTTTCTGATGCACTTATTGACGACAAGCAAACAGGGCAGAGATTCCGTGCAGACAAAATCATAGAAGATTTTTTTGAGTCAAAGAGAGATTGAATGACTGATGATGAATTAGCTGAAAAATATTGAGTCCCAAATTTATCTCCAGAATCTTGGGGAAATGACTGAATGAGAGATTTCATAATAAAAAATATTCCAAACAATCCTGACACAGGAAAAATCGCAGAATGGACTGACTGTAGAAACTTCAATTTAATGCTTGATACTCATCTGTGACCTGTAGCAAATGATGCAAGCAAAGTTTACATGAGACCTGAGACTTGCCAATCTCTATTCACAGATTTCAAAGCGGTATTAGATACCACTAGATCTAGGATCCCATTTGGATTAGCTCAGATATGAAAAGCATTTAGAAATGAAATCACACCAGGACAATTCCTGTACAGGACGAGAGAATTTGAACAAATGGAAATTGAATATTTTGTAGAAGACAATGAAGAGATAGCAATGAAAGCTTACAATCAATGGAAAGAAGATTGTATGAATTACTGGACAAATGTGGTTTGAATCAGCTCTGACCATTTGAGATTCAAAGATCATGAAAAATTAGCACACTATGCAAAAGCTGCTACAGATGTAGAATATCTATATCCACGAGGATTTGGAGAAATTCAGTGAATCCACAATAGATCAAATTTTGATTTAACTCAACATCAAAATGAATCGTGAAAAGATATGCAGTATTCAGATCCATATACATGAAAGAGATACATCCCACGATGTATTGAAGCTTCATTTGGACTTGGAAGACAGGTAATGGTAGTGATGCTTGAGTTCTACGATGAAGAAGAATTGGAATGATGAGATAGTCGTGTAGTAGTGAGATTTCCAAAGAAATTAGCACCAGTGAAATTCGCTATCTTGCCGCTTGTAAAGAAAGATGAAAAACAAGTAGAAATTGCAAAAAAGATTTTCAAAGATTTGACTAAACAGTTTGCTTGTGAGTATGATGACAATTGAGCAATCGGAAAAAGATATAGGAGACAAGATGAAATTTGAACTCCATATTGTATCACAGTAGATCAGCAAAGTTGTGAAGATGGAGAAACTGTGACTATCAGAGATAGAGATACTATGGAACAAAAAAGAATAAAAATTTCAGAAATAGCTGATATGATGTAATAAAGTTTAAATGAAAATAATTAGCAAAAATAAAATAGCATACCATGATTACTCTTTTGAGAAAGACTACGAAGTAGGAATAATTTTGAAGTGACATGAAGTTAAGTCTATCAAATCCGGTCAGGTGAATTTGAAAGATTCTGTAATTAGGATTCAAAATAGGGAATTACGAATCAAAAATATGGATGTACCACTTTACAAGATGACTTCTCCAAATCTTGTTCCTTGATATAATCCAAAATGAGATAGAAAACTCCTTATTACAAAAAGAGAATTAGCAAAAATTTCGGCATTGACTGATAAGCCGTGAAATGTAATAATTCCTTTGGAAATCTATATAAACAATAGATGATTTTTGAAGCTAAAAATCTGAGTTGGAAAGCTGATGAGAAAAGTAGAAAAAAAACAAATTTTGAAAGAAAAAGATATCCAAAAGCAGATGGATAGAGAAATGAGAAATTATTAGAAAAATAATTAAATTTTACCTAAAAAATATTTTTTTATAAATCAAATTTTTCACTATATTAAAAGCATTACTGATTTTTTGTCATTTAGACATTGAGTAGTCAGAGTAAATTACTACAATAGGTACTTCTTTATATCTTATTTTTTTTGATTTAATTATATCCAATATTTCAGAAGCATGTTCCATCCTATTCATAGTGATATGGATTTTATCCAATGTTTCTTTTTTCATCATTCTATATCCATTGTGTGTATCTGTTAGCTTGATTCAGCTAAACACTCTAGTAAACAGTATTCCAAGCTTCAGTGTTACTTTTTTTGATTTTGGCATGTTTATTGTTGAACCAAGGAATCTTGATCAAAGGACAATCTCTAATTGGGGATCTTCTTTGAAAGCTCTTTGAAACTCTCCCAAATCTTCCAATCTGTGTTGTCCATCAGAATCAAAATGAACAACATATTTTATTTTATCTCAAAATCTTCTGACATATTCAGCCCCAGTTTCCAGTCATCATCACTGTCATAAATTTACAATATGTTTGATCGTGACAATTGGTTTTCATTTGTATTTTTTATGTAATTTTTTCGTTAAATCTCAGTTTTTACCATCATCGATAAGTATTACCGAATATCATTTGTCCAATATTTTTCCAATTACAGGTATTGGAGCTTCATTTTCACCATAAGCTGGCATGATAAATACAGTATCTGTGTTTCACAAATTTCATTCAGCTTGAGATATAGAAATTTCTCTAATTATTTGTGTATTTTTTAAATCATTTCTATTTAGTTTGTTTAATAGTGAAACATAGGAATAGGCAAGCAACACAATTGATCAATAAACCACTAAATCAGCTCATCTAGCTACTCAAAAAAAGTTTCCAAATCTGTCTAATGTGGCTCAATTTACAGCGAATAATATCAAAGTTCAAGCTCCAAGCACAAAAACTATTAGGTGTAGTGCATTTAATTTTTTGCGTTTAAATAAATCAATGCCAAAAAAAACAAATATTATAGAGACAAATATTATCATAAACTGTAATGGCGTCATACTGGAAATCTACATTAATATATAAAATTTACTAATTCATAAATCTCCAAGCATCTTCGATAGCTTGATAAACTGATCTTTTATATTCCCATCCCAAAACTTGTTTTGCTTTTTGTGGGTTTGCAATGCTTGTGGCAATATCTCAAGGTCTTCTGGAAACTATTTGCGTTGGGATTTCTTTTTCTGTCACTTTACTCACTAAATCGACAATTTCTTTTACAGATTTTCCATCTCAAGTTCATATATTAAATATATCAAAATATCATTTATCTAGATCAATTCAGTTTTCTTTTTTGTAATTTTCATATTTTTGTATTTGGTTGTATGCGGCTAAATGAGCTTCAGCCACATCCATTACATGTATATAATCTCTCACTCATGTACCATCTGGAGTATCGTAATCATCTCCAAAAATTTGCACACAATCTATTTCTCATTTAGCTACTTTGAGAGTATATGGCACCAAATTGCTAGGAATTCATACAGGATTCTCTCAAATCAATCAGGATGCATGTGCTCAAATTGGATTGAAATATCTCAAATTTACTACATTAAATCCTTTGAATGTTGCCAAATCTTTTAACATATATTCCATCACAAGTTTAGTAGTTCCATATGGATTATATGTTCAAACACGATCATTTTCAGTGAATGGTGGCAATATTTTTGGTGAGTCATAAACTGTAGCACTACTAGAAAAAACTATGTTTTTTTTCCCATATTTTTGCATTACCTTCAAAAGTACTTCAGTTCACAAGATATTGTTGTCATAATACAAAAAAGGATCTTGACAACTCTCTCATACAGCTTTTTTGGCTGCAAAATGGATTACTCAATCAATTTCAGGATGATTTTTGAAAACTTTTTCCAAATTTGCCTCATCTCTGATATCTTGTTTATAAAAAATTGGTTTTTTACCAATGATTTCAGCAATTTTGTCCACAATTTCTATACGAGAATTTGATAGATTGTCAATTATTACCAAATTATACCCAGCTTCTCCCAGAACTGTACATGTATGAGATCATATATATCCCAATCATCATGTGACCAAAATTGTACCAGAATTTTCCATCAAAAAATTTACATTATAAAATGTATTTAAACACTTACTTATAATAACTCAAAAGTAAATTGCAACAAAAACTTGATTTACTAGCAATTTTCTATATTTTTTGTCACAAAATCAATTTTCATTCGTATACTATACTATAGTTTAGCTTTTTTAAAATTTCATTTATCATACGATGCATACAGCACAATTTGACGAAATTCTTTATCTTCACAAGCTTGGTATCTAAAGTAATATTTTTGTTGGTATACCAAGCTGCAGAGAAAATTTGCAGCTTTTTTTTAATTTATATTTTGATACATGAAAATGACGGAGGAAAAGAAGACAAAGGTAACATTACGGATGGTGATTAAGTACTTCCTCAAAAAGAGTAAACCATATAAACGATTGATTCTCTTGAGTTTATTAGGTAGTATAATTATTGCATTAGCATGATTGATATCTCCAATTTACCAAACAAAATTAGTTGATATTGTTGCTATGACGTGAGTGGAGAGAGTGGAACAAGTAGCAATACTTCTTAAGATTCTTTTGATAATTTTAGCATTAGATCTTATCAATATTGCAGCTCGAAGAATGGTATGATTCCCTATGATTAAATACGAGAATGAGGCAACAAAAGATATTTACCAAGAATGTTTTCAATACATGCATAGACATTCTTACAAATTCTTTACAGATAATTTATCTGGATCATTAGTGAGAAAAATAGGTAAATTAGCTGGATCATATGAGACAGTTGTAGACATATTTATATTCCAGATATTAAATATAATAATATTTATTCCGATGACTATTGTCATTGTGATGAGACAAAATGCAAAAATATGACTTATGTTTTTAGCTTTTGTACTAGTATATTCTACATTGCAAGTAATATTCTTTAATATAACAAAAAAATATGAAATACAATCAAACGAGGAAAATTCAAAGGCTACATGAGAATTATCTGATTCTATTATAAATAATTATAATGTGACAATATTTGCATCACTATCATATGAATTCAAAAGATTTAGTGAAACACTTACAAGCCGGTTAAAAATTAGAAAAAAACAACGAACTATTTGAGAATGGACTTATTTTATAAGTGGAATTGTTACATGTTCATTTTGAATTTGATCAATTTATTTTTCTATCAGAGCATGGTGAACTTGATTAATACCAGCATCTGTAATACTTTTGGTACAAATGTATGTGGTTAGGATAGCAAATCAATTGTCAAATGTGAGGCATATACTTAAATCTATGAGTAGAGCACTGTGAGAATCTACAGAGATGCTTGAGATACTAAATACTCCACATGAAATTCAAGACCATACAGACAAGAAATTGAAAATTACAAGTGGAAAAATTGATTTTGAATGAGTTGATTTTGGTTATATTGATTGAAGCAAGATATTTGATTGATTGGATTTGAGTATAAAACCAGGTGAAAAAGTAGCAATAGTTTGAGCATCTGGAAGTGGAAAGACAACTCTTACAAAATTGCTATTCAGATTCTATGATATACAATGATGAAAGATTTTAGTTGACTGACAGGATATATCTCAAGTTACACAAGATTCTTTGAGATGACAGCTTTCTATGGTGCCACAAGATCCAATATTGTTTCACAGAACCATCAGAGAAAATATTGCATACTGAAGACCAAATGCTAGTGAAGCAGAAATCATCGCTGCAGCAAAGATGGCAAAATGTCACGACTTCATCAGCAAATTAAAGGACTGATATGATAGCTTTGTTTGAGAGAGGTGAATTAAGCTTTCAGGTTGAGAGAGACAGAGGATTGCTATTGCAAGAGCAATTTTGGAGAATAAAAAAATCCTAGTGATGGATGAAGCGACATCATCATTGGATTCAGAATCTGAAAAATATATCCAAGATGCTATGGACGAAGTTATGAAAAACAAGACTTGTATAGTAATAGCTCATAGACTTTCAACTATAGTCAAAATGGATAAAATTATCGTCATGGATCAGTGAAAAATAGTAGAAAAATGAAGTCATAAGGTTTTGATAAAAAATAAGGATTGAATTTATCACAAGCTTCGATCAATTCAGTCTGGATGATTTTTATCTAGTGAGGAAGAAAAATAAAAGTATTCTTGATAAATATTTGAAAAATAGTATATTCAAAGATGCTATATTCTTTATTTAGATATTTTGTATATTATGGAAAATAATGAGATAATTTATTGAGAAAAATTTAAGGATAAAATACAAAAATTACGCAGTTGTAATCCTGATTTAATCCAAGTGATTTCTGATTTTGATTGAACTTTGACGTACATAAAAGATAAGAAAACAAATGAAATTATCCCTGCTATAATTTCTGTATTGTACAACAAATGATATCTATCTGATGAATATTCCAAAAAAGCAAAAGAATTGGAAAGTATCTACATCCCTATTGAAAAAGATGAAAACATACCATTGGAGACCAGAAAATTAAAAATGGATGAATGGTGGAGAAGACACAAAGAATTGTTGGTACAAAGTGGTTTATCCAAAAAGCATATTGATGATGTAGTCAATTCGTGAGTTATACAATTAAGAGATGGTTGTGATAAGTTTTTTAAGATGTTAAAAGATGAAAATATTCCTATCACGATATTCTCCGCGTCTTGATTGTGAACTTATGCAATATCTTTATATTTGGAGAAAAATAATGTAAATTATGACAATATACATTTTGTATCAAATGAGTTTGTTTGGGATGAAAAATGAAATGCAGTAGCTTGGAAAGAACCGTTTATCACCTCATTAAACAAGGATGAAACAGTAATATCTAGTGATACATATCCAGAATTATATGAAAAAATAAAAGACAGAAAAAATGTAATATTACTGTGAAATGGTACCGGAGATGCAGCTATGGCAAAAGATGAAGATAACGATTTAGTTTTGAGAATATGATTTTTGGAAGATAAAAATTCGAGTAAGTTTGAAAAGTTTAAAGAATTATTTGATGTCATTTTGCTTTGAGATTGATGAATGGATGAAATTATAGAAATATTAAGCCAAAATATATAACAACAAATTTCGATCAATCCAGTCTGGATGATTTTTGTCTAGCGAAGATAATTCCAAATAATGCTTTTACATATTTTCAAAAGCCTTGTCCAAATCTGCTTCCAATTTGGTCTCAGCATGACTTCTGTCTTTTTCGTCTTGTCGTTCTTTGGCAATTTTACTGAAATTTCATCCATTACCATCCAAATCCCTATATAAATCATCAAAATTTATCATTTTCAATTTTCAGTCATTTAGTTGATCAATTTTTGTATACTTTTCAAATAAATCAAAAAGAGTTTCATCATCAGAGGGATATCAGTTTATTATCTGTCTAGAGTTGTATATATTGTCTTTGTCTGTGATGTAATTTTTTATAATTTCAGGGTAATTATCTCACACATCTTTGTCACTTTTTCCATATTCAGCAACCAAACTATCTATCTTTTGCATACAATTATAAATCTTGTTTTTTTCTGCAGTGGTAGAATTTTTTATATTAAAATTTATCAAATCCACAAATTCAAATAATCTACCATTATTTTGGTCTATAGCGGATCAAATATTTCATCATTTGATAGATTCTATGAGTCAAATGGTTTTATCACATATTTTTTCTCATTTTATCTTGTCTGTCACAAAATGGTCAGTAAATTTTGTATCACTGTACAAAAGATCCATCTTGTCAGATATATTATCTTGCAAAAATTTTGTGTATTCGGTGGGTGTGCTAGATTGTTCAAGTACAGATTTATCTACACAAGATAGTGCAATTTGAAAAACTTCTCACTGAGTGGGCAATTTAAACGGAGAATCTTCAAAATTTTCTCAAATCAAAAATTTATTTTCGTGATTTTTTACAATCTGTGATGATGTCTGTAGACGAGCATTTGCATCATTTGTATCATGACGAAAAGAAAATCTGAGTCAACTTACATTTCATTTTATAGTCAATACTCCATTTTCATTTTTGATTTCATTTGCCTTGTTAAATTGAAAATTATCTCAAAAATTTTTTCCTATACACATGGTCATTCATTTTACTTGAGAAAGTATGCACATTTCTTCTATCAAATTTTTACTATTTTCATCCATATTTTGCTTTATGTCTTTTGTACTTCAGAGCAATTGCTTGTATTCGTCATCTGAAAGACTACCTTTGTCTCTACTATATCTATCAAAAATATTTTTCAAATTATCATCTATTATAAATTTTCCATAATTTTTTATTATTTCTGTATCGTCCATATTTTCAAAAAGTTTTTCATAAATTTCGGCATGAGATTCTTTGTTTTTTCATCTTTGCATAATCAAATTTTTGTTTCAGATATTATCATTAAACAGTTCTTTCCTTGTTTGTTCAATATTATTTTTGGAAAAATTATTTAGTTTTGTATCTGGTATATTACAACTATTGTTCAAATTTTTTATTATTCTTTCATATCGCGAAATTTCATCTTCTTTGTAAATTGGATTGTTTTTTACCTCCTTCAATGTAGCTTGTACCAGTATGAATTTACTGATAAAGTTTTCATCATGATTACTATTTTTCAGTTGCTGGATTACTCAATTTTGTTCAAGTTCATATTTGGTGTTTTTAAACAATTCAGATTCTTGGTTCGTTTTTCCTTCCAGTTCTGGATGTTGTTGGATCAACGCTTGACGAGCTTGTAAAGCATCATTTAGTTCTTTTATTCATGTCATAGCTTCAATAGCTTGTTGGTTTTTTTCAATACTTCCTTGTTTATCATCATCAATTTGTTGTTTATCATCATCAATTTGTTGTTTATCATCA
>CAMVSQ010000013.1 GCA_947170225.1 uncultured bacterium
GAAATTTTGGAGCTTATGGAAAGGATAGAAAATGCTTATGAAATCGAAAATTATGAAGTAAAAAATATTTATATGAAATTTTTGTCTGGAGAGTTTGATAATTGAGGATTGCCATATTGTATTTTATCTAAATACGACTATTGTGTTTATCTATTTTCTGCTGATCACAAACTTTTGTTTATATCACCTGTATTGACTGGAGCTACAGTTTGAAACGATCCAAATGATGCAAATAATCCAGACCCCAAGAAAAAAATTTTTACAACACCATGAGGAATGTATAAATTAACATGATTTTATGATACAAGTGATAGTGGATCAAATTTATTTGCGAGCTTCAGCACTGATTATTGAGTTCTTTATCCATTGGAATGACAGTACAACATAACGCATGATCAAAACTGAATAATTGATTATACTTTATGAATTCATTGAGAGTGATCTTTGATGTGAACTATTGTTGATGAAAATTGAAATAAGAAAAAAGTATCAAGGAAAGAATTGTATACTAAAAACAGTACTAAAGCAAAAAGACAAACTAACTGATGTATAAATATAATAGCTTCTGATTCATTTCCTCACTTTGAAAATGAATTGAAATCTTGAAGTCTTTTTTATATATGTTTTGATGATGAAGTTGATGTTGAATATTAGTCCATTTTATCTTTTTTAAAAAATCTCGCCAGATATTTGCTATTTTAAAAAAAATATATATAATAATATACAGTAAATAAAAAAATTTATTAAAAAACACACAAAACTATGATTGAACCAACAAACAAAAATACAGAACAAGAAAAAAAGAAAGAATCAAAATATATTTTACTACAATTAAAACCTTTTAAAGACAATGAACTGTGAGTAAATCACTGGGATACAGTTTTGACAAATTGTGCAAGTTTGGGGACAAAAAAAATTTCTTTCATAATTTACTGAAATAATGCAAATATTAAGTTTTTTGTAAAGCTACCAAAAGAGTTTGAAACTTTTTTCAAAAATACTTTTTATGCCAATTTCAATACTTCTGACCTTGAACCAGCAAATATCAATCCTGAACATGATAGCAAATGAAAGCCTTTGATAAAAAAATTTTTGAATTATACAGCAGAAAGTGAATTAAATACCAAAGATTTTTTTGTAAAAGATGGGACTTATATGGACCCTATGAGAGATATTTTGGCTTTGTTTAGCAATGTCCCAGCCACTGAAAATTTGATGATTAGTTTTAAATACACATATAAATTGGAAAAAACATTTGGACAAAAAGTTTTGAATTTTTTGAAAATCATATGGGGAAGCAACAAAAAAGATGAAAAAACTGATTGAGAAAAAAAAGAGGAAAAAAAATCTTTGCCAATATTGTGCTCGATTTCTTATGCATTGGAATCAAATGATGAATTTTCTATAAAAAGTGTGGACAATAATTTTAAAGCTGCATTTACTCAATTTGGATGAAGCTACAAACTAAAATCTAGCCCAAAATTTCATCCAATGACTTTGGATCAAGTAGTAAATTTTTTTCACATACCCACCAAAGCAAATTTTGCAAAATGACTGGAATATACCGTTTACAAAAAATTACCTTATCCAACAAATTTACCAACTGTAAAAAATACTCCAGAGTGAGAATTGACAATACTTGGAAAAACTCATTATAGATGAGAAGCTATAGAATTTGGTATAAAAAGGGAAGATAAATTTAGACACTACTATATAGTTTGAAAAACCTGAACTTGAAAGTCTACATTTATATCAAACATGGTAAAATCTGATGTAGAAGCTGGAAACGGTCTGTGTCTTTTGGATCCACATGGAGATTTGGTAGATACAGTGCTGGAGCATGTACCTACGAGCAGAATCAATGATGTGATACTTTTTGATGTTTCGGACACTGACTACCCTATTGGATTTAACTTGCTCCAAGCAGACAATGAAGATGAAAAAAATAGGATAGCATCGTGAGTTGTTTCCACATTTCAGAAATTATTTGAAAATTCTTGGTGACCAAGATTGGAATATATTTTGAGAAATGTAGTATTATCAGTAATCAACTATCCAAATGCTACTTTGATGCACATTACAAGAATTTTGACTGATAAAGATTTTAGAGCTGAAGTACTAAGTACTATCAATGATGCTGTTTTGAAAAAATTTTGGGAAAGTGAATTTAACAAACGGAGTGATAAGCAAAGAGACGAAGCAATCGCTCCAATTGTAAATAAAATTTGACAATTTTTGTCTTCAAAATTGGTAAGAAATATCTTTGGACAGCCAAGGAGTAAATTGAATATGAGAAAAGCAATGGATGAGTGAAAAATTGTGCTTGTAAATTTGAGTAAATGAAAAATATGAGAAGATAACGCCGCAATGATTTGATCACTTTTGGTGACAAAAATCCAAATTGATGCAATGTCTCGTGCGGATATTCCAAGAGAAGAAAGGAGAGATTTTTATTTGTATATAGATGAATTTCAAAACTTTGCTACAAAAGCTTTTGCTACAATTTTGTCAGAGGCTAGAAAATATAGATTATCTCTTATTGTAGCTAATCAGTTTACTTCTCAACTTCAAGAAGAGGTAAAAGATGCTATTTTTGGAAATGTGGGAACAATTATGGCATTTACTTTGTGAAAAGATGATGCCGAAATAATTAGTGGTCAATTTAAAGAAATGGTTTCACCAAATGATTTGATTTCTCTGCCAATGTTTACAGCTTATATCAAGCTGATGGCAAATGGAATCTCATCTGATCCATTTAGTATGAGAACTTTGCCGCTTCCTACTCCAGAGTGATCTCTGGAATTGATTGACAAAATTAGGAAACAGAGTAGGCAAAGATATGCTATGGCAAGATGAGAACTGGAAAGCCTAATGGATGCGTGGAGCAATAAGACATTTTCTATTCAAGAGAAAATCCAAGAAAAAGCAAAACTGGAGTGACTGGGAATTTCTGAAGAAGAATATGAAATTGCACAAGATTTGGAAATTCAATCAAAGATGCATTTATTCAAAGACTGCAAAATAGACAATGTAGAGCCTGATGCTATAATTTTTGATATGAAACACAATAGGCACAAAATTTGCTGGTATAGGAAATTGGCAAGTTTTGGTGATGATTTGGAATTAAAATTTAAAAAATGACAAGTTTTGAAAACTCAAATGTGAGATCGTCTGGAAATGTATGTGGATATTTATGATAACAAGGATAAAATTCCATATCAGGTTTGGATAGGTAAAAAAGAAAGTATTTACCAACAAATCAAGGAGGCATACAGAAATAACCCGCATATGAAATTTGTACCAAATATGAATTGATTAAAAAATATTGAATGAAAAGATGTATCGTCTTGAACCAAAGGTGAAGGATATAAAAAAGATTCTTCGCTCCGCTCAGAATGACAAAAAGCATGAAATAAATGAAAAAACAATAACAAATGATGAGGTAATAAACCGTGAAATAACAACTCTTGAGCCAATGGAGCGTTTTCTATCAAAGATATCAAGCTTGGTCAACGGTATGACTGATATATAAAATTGCAGTATAACTACGGGATGTTTATCACAGTAAAATGAGTTGAGTGATTATTGCACAAAAATTTCATAAAAACTCCAGATGGTGTTGAGTGGAAAAAGTATTATAATATTGGGGATAAAATTAAAGTAAAAGCCAAAGAATTTAAGGAAGTGAATGATGAAAAAAAAGTTGTTTGGAGTCAAGTGTAAAAGTATATTAATCCAAAAGTGAACGAGATGACTCCAATGATTTTATTTCCTAACTTATTTTTATGAATAAAGAATGCTTAAATACAGATATAACTATCGAAAATTGAAAAGAAACTGGCATTCAAAGTACGGTTTTTGATGAAAAGGATTATCGAAAGAAAAATCAAGAACTTGTAACAGAAAGAGATAAATACAGACAGATAAATTGAAAACTATCTGAAGAAAAAAAATCCGAATTATTAAAACAAGAATCAAAGAATGAAAATTTACTATGAAATAATACTGTAAGAAAAAGTTATGCAGATGCCTTTTTGAACCTTGTATGAGATGATAAAGAATTATCAAAAGTTATTGAAAGCTTAAAAAATGGCTCACAAATGGAACTATCAGTAAAAGACATAGAAAATATCTATAATAAATTAAATGAAATAAAACATAAATCTTGTACAGATTTTATAGACCAGGAATTATCAGCATGAAATAACAAAGACGAAGCTAGAAATAAATTTCACAATTTAGTAAAGTTTTGCATGGATCCTAAAGCAATAAAAAAATATAAAGCATTCAACTGCTCATGAGCATCTCTCATGATGGCATCAATCATCGAAAGTTTATGATGAACTGCTTATATAACTAGAGTATACCATCATGTTGTATGCATAACAGAGTTATGAAATAGACCATATATGATTGATGCTAATAATACTAGAATAGAAGATATTACAGATAAAGTAGATGTTGAAGATACAGAATATAAATATATAAAGAGATTTAATGCAAAAGAACCTCTATTCAAAGAATATACAGAGTGATATGTGTTTGGTTCTCTTCAAGAGGCTGAAAAAATTATCAATGGAAGTAACTACAAAACAATGGATGAAGATGAGTACAAGGAAGTTAGAAAAAAAATTACTGGATTAGTAACAGGGGAAAAGATAAATAGTTATCCTAAAGATTATCCAAAACTCGAAGAATTCCCTGAATTTGATCAAAAAATTTATAACATTTACAAAGAACAATGAAAAGCAAAAAATATTTTTTGAAAAATGAAGTTAAAAGTGCAAGAATGGTTAACAAGGGTAAAAAGACAATTTTCTAGGAAATAAAAATCTTGCTTGATTTATTAGAAAAAATTTTTAGTATAAAGGAGCTTTACCAAATAAATAATTTACAATGTTTGAACTTATGGAATTACCTTTTGAAAAAAATGCTCTTTTACCAATTATAAATGAAGAAACTTTGGAATATCATTATGGTAAACACCACAAAGCTTATGTAGATAAATTAAATTCTTTGATTCCATGAACTGAATTTGAATGAAAAAGTTTGGAAGAGATAATAAAGACTGCCCCTATTGGTGCAATATTTAACAATGCTGCACAAATTCGAAATCATAATTTTTATCGAAATTGTTTGAGAGCTCCGAAAGTGGACAATGCTCCAATAGGAAATTTAGCACAAGAAATAGAAAAAGCTTTTTGATCTTTTGATGAATTTGTAAAAAAAATTTCAGACTCTGCAGTAAATAATTTTTGATCTGGTTGGACTTGGCTCGTAAAAAATCAAGATTGAAGTTTGGAAATAATCAATACTTCAAATGCCGGTAATCCAATGACTTTGTGAAAAAAGCCATTACTGACTATTGATATTTGGGAACATGCATATTACATCCAGCACAGAAATGCCAGAGCAAACTATATTCAAGAAATTTTCAGCCTGATTAATTGGGATTTTGTACAAGTAGAATTTGAAAAATAATTTTTTTTGATTATTGTTGTATGTTTTTTGTTTTTTTGAATTCTTCGTCTTCTCTGATGATTTTCAAAATTTGGACTAATAATTTTTTTTGTTGATAAGAAATATTTTTGTTTGTCTCTATCAAATTTCTGATATCATTTTTTAGCATTTCGTTTGTATTTACTTTTCATTTTAGGAGTTTTCGATAGATGATTTTTCATGCAAAAATAGGGAAATTTGGTTCTAGTTCTTCCAAATCACATATTCATTGCAAAATTTCGTCTACATTTTTTATTGAACTGTATCACAATTTTGTAGAATAAAATGCTTTAACATATTTATTCAAAAGTTTGACTCATTCTGGAGTCTGTGTCAGAGTTTCCAGCTCTTTGATTATATTTTTTCATTCACCATAAACCATATCCTTTCTCCTGGTTCATTTGTATCATTTTGCAACTCACATCCTAACTCTATTGAATCTAGTGGTGATATCTTCGGTATCATTTGATAATTTAAAATAAATTTCAATAGCCTTTTTTAGATCGTCATCGTCAAAAACTTCTCAAAACAATTGGCATATATCTCATTTACTACTCTCGTAATATTCTGACAATGGTGAATTTTTTGCAAAAGATTGATTTACAGTAGCTATTCACTCTTCTATATCAGATCTATCAGGATCTGTGAGATTTAAATTATTAAAATTTCATATTCCTGTATTTACATGAGTAGCAATTTCATGATCAAAAATGATTGGCAAAACTTTGTTTATATTGTATCTTCAATTTTCTGGAGCTCATAGAGATATTTCATTTTTGCTAAATTTATCATTTTTTTTACTGACTCACACGGAATTTGTTCAAGATGTTTTTTTGATTATTTTAAATTTTTGTCAGATTCAGATACTATCAAAGTAATCGTAAATCTCTTTTGTTTTCCAAAATGCTGGTATGATGAAAATATCATCATTTTGGATTACATTCGATTGTTCTTTGTCTGTACTATATTGGATTTTGACGATATTTTCTGAATCTATTCACTGGATTTGCAGTGCTAATTCAACTAGTTTAAAAATATTTTTTTCTTTGATATAGGTGTTTACAAAGTTTAATTCTTCTGTTTTTTCAACTTTATCGTTTGAGTCTGTAATATCGGCTGAATTTATCATTGGTTGAATTTTTTCATGCCAAAATAACACTTCTTGTGGAGTTAATTTGCTTTCTGCTGATTTTTGATATAATTTATCTAATTTTTCCAAAGCCTTATTTTTTCTAAATTCTATTTTTGTGATTGGATCTCAATACAATTTTTGCTCTAATTGTAATTTTTGCTGATTATAGTGATCTCTTTGCTGTTGAGTCAGCGGTTGACCAGCCTTTTCTCATTCTATGTACATTGCATTTTTGTGATATTCAAAAAGATCTATTTCTTGCTGGATTTTGGATATTACCAAATTTTTTTGTGCATTATTTAACAATGATTCACTATTTACCTGATCTTTTAATTTATTTAATTCCTGGATTTTTTCATTAGCTTGAGATTCTTTTTCTTTTATTACTTGTGAAATATTGTAATATGCTTTGTTGAATATCAATCAATCTGAAATATCATAAGATAATCATTGAAAAAGTTGTCATTTTATTGTTCAAAGCACAGCATTGTAGTGCTCTAGTATTTTTAGAATTTCTCAAGATTCTGGATTTTTTAGGGAATTTAAAGCCATAGGAAATATTAGACAATAAAATTATATATATTATAAGCAAAATAGTTTTTTTTGCAAATTTTTGCGGTTGAAATAGGATGGGAATTAGTTATTATGGAGTATGTTTTGACCATACAAATATCACAAATATTTATGAAAAAAATTTTGGTATGATTAAGCGGTGGTGTAGATAGTGCAGTGGCCGCTTATTTGTTGAAAGAACAATGATATGAAGTAGTAGCATGATTTATGAAAAATTATGTGGATGAAGAAAATCCAAACTGCTCTACTTATAAAGATGCAAACGAGGCTATCAAAGTTGCAAAATTTTTGTGAATCGATATTTTGAGCTTTGATTTGAGGCAAGAATATGAAGATAAAATAATAAAATATATATACGATTGATACCAAAAATGAATTACTCCAAACCCTGATATTTTGTGTAACACTTTGATAAAGTTTGATGTATTTTTGGACAAAACAATTGAAGCGGGATTTGACTGAATTGCCACTGGGCATTATGCGAGAATTGAAGAAAATAAGGATAATTTCAAGCTTCTTAGGTGAGTTGATTACAACAAAGATCAGACATATTTTTTATCTGGGCTAAACCAGTATCAGCTAAGTAAAGCACTTTTTCCAATATGATGAATGACTAAACCAGAAGTCAGAGAATTAGCAAAAAAAATATGATTGCCAAATGCTGATCGTCCAGACAGCCAAGGTTTATGCTTTGTGTGAAAAGTACCAATGAGGACATTTTTGAAAAAAAGGTTGCCAGTGAAAAAATGAGATATAGTTTTGATGGATGGGACAAAAGTTTGAGAACATGATTGAGCTTATTTTTTCACTATATGACAAAGCAGAGGTTTGGATATAAATAAAAAAGCTTTTGTCGTAAAAATAGATGTACAGAAAAATTTAGTCTATGTCAGCTATGACAAGTACGAACCAGAACTTGTGACAAAAAAAATTGAAGTAAAAGATTGGCATTGGATTTGTCATAAGTATGAAATGCCATTGGAATGTAGTACAAAAATTAGGTACAGACAAGAGCCAAATCCAAGTACAATGAAAACTAAAGATTGAAAAATATTTTTTTCATATGAGCAGGACCAGTGGTGAGTTGCACCGTGACAAAGTGTGGTTGCATACTTGTGAGATGAGTGTATTTGAGGTGGAGTGATTGAATAAAGAGTTTAGTTTTTTTTGTAAATTTTAGTATAATTTAGTTTATCATGAGTGAAACGAAAAAAAACAAATTACATTGGATTGATTTTGTGGTTTTAGCTATTATATTTTTTGGATATGCAACATATGGTGCTATAGCTTCTTATTTTGGAGACTCTGCAAGTGCTGTAGGTGTAGCAGAATTTTCAAAAAGTGATAATTTTTTTGGAATTATTACAGAAATTTTGATACTTGCGATAGCTGGTATATATCTTTGGATAAGAAAATTTGATTTCCGTTTGCTTAACTTTTCGATAAATAAAAGGACAATCCCATTAATATTGTTATTGGTTGTAGCTGGTTCTTTGGCTACGGATATAGTTGTTTATGGAAATTATTGGCTATCGATGGATTATTCGCTTTTGGAAGTTCTTTTTTCACAAGGACAAAATGGTGTAAATATGTTTGGACATATCACAATTAGTTTGGTTTTATTTTCGTTGCTAAATGGATTTTATGAAGAATTATTTTTTGTATGACTTACATTTGCAACAGAAGAGACTTTTCGCAAATATGTTGTGTTGGCCAGTATTTTCGTTAGATTTATTTTTCATATTTATCAAGGGATTCCAGCAGCTTTGGGAATTGCATTGGCTGGTGTAGCCTTTATTTTGGTTCGTCGCAAAGAAAATTCTATTGTGCCATTTATTGTTGCACATGCCATATTTGATATATTTGGAGCTGGAATTTTAGGTTTGATTGGAAATTTTTTTGGCTAGAAAGATTATTTTAGACAATAATTGTAAAATAATTCCAGTTTTTTGGACTCATTTTTTTGTGATATTTACTGGCTAAAATTTGCAAAAAAAAATTTTCTGATTATAATAATATTAAGTCGATAATTATTAGTTGGTAGCCAATAGACTATGAAGTGATAATTTTATCTGTAGACTGATGACTAAAAAGTTTTATTTCATAAAATTTTTCCATGATTAGAAGATTGATTTGATTTATACTTTCTACTATAGTTGCTGTGGTTTTGTTTGTAGTTTTGCTAAATATATTACCAATACAGATAAAAAGTATAGAAAAAGTAGAATTGACCTATATTTTTATCGATAGTGATTGAACTGAATACAATATTTTTGATCAAACACATTGAGCGGCAAAAGATCGATCTTTTTTGTTTAAAAATAATGAAGAACAGGTTGGTGTAGAAAATACTGGTGTAGAATTGTCATGAGAAAACAATCAAATAAACAATACTTGAGAAAAAAACAATACTTGAGAAAAAAACAATACTTGAGAAAAAAACAATATTTTGTGAAATATTGACTATATTTGAGATGTAAATAGTGGAAATATGATTGAGACATGAGACAATCAAGATTTATCTAATTTTAATTCAGAAAATCCTTTTAATTTGCCTACTTGAGCTATAGAACAGCCAATATCTGAAAATAATTTGTCTGGAATATATTTACCGTCTGGAGCGATAGAAAAGCCTGTATACAAAAATTGTGAAACTCCTTGGTGAATTAGTGTGAGGCACAACGAATCAATTTTGGCATACCAGCAAAGAAAGGATTCTCCAGATATCTGCAATGTACAGAGAAGGACTTGTAATAACTGAATTTTGGATGGAAATTTTGTACAACCATCATGTAATGAAAATGTGGTTTATAAATACAACACTTCACTTAATACGAGCAAAGAAAATAGCAATGTGGTGGTTTACACCAAGCCAGAAATTGTTTCTCACAGCAAGGATGTTTCACAAAATGAATTGATCCAAAATCCAAAATATGCAAAAAATGAATTAGCCGAATTTGACAAAAATGGGAAAATCAATCCTTGAAATCAAAATCCAAGTACTGATTGGGACAATAGAGACAAAAGCTGAATGATTTGAGATTATGATTCAAAAGAGCAAGTAAATATAAAAAATTATAATTGTCAATCTCCATGGTGAGAGGTGGTTCAACATGGGCAATTTGTTAGAGCTTACGAATTCCCATTTGGATTTACAAATGCTAGCTGTAAAATTGAATTGAGATTGTGTGTGGATGGAGAGCTGAAATGAAGTTATGATTACAAAGATTGTCAATATTTGGATATAACTTATGAAGAATACAATAATAAACTTGAAGCAAATCAAAATATAGGGAATACCATCCAGCATGAAATCACAAATGATGAAGAATTGTCAGGATTTTGGTGATGGGTAAAAAATCTGTTTAGATAATTATCAATTATCATTTGAAATAATAATTATTTTTTGTATAAAATGATGTGATATTTTATCATATTATTTTGGTATTATGGCAAAAATTACAAGTAGAGCTGAAAATTACAGCGAATGGTACAATCAATTAGTACAACAAGCAGAAATGGCTGAAAATTCAAGTGTCAGATGATGTATGGTTATCAAACCATATGGTTTTGCAATTTGGGAAAACATCAAAGATGTATTAGACAAAATGTTTAAAAACACATGACACCAAAATGCTTGTTTCCCGTTATTAATACCAAAATCATTTTTGAGTAAGGAAGCTGATCATGTAGAGTGATTTGCCAAAGAGTGTGCTGTAGTGACTCATTATAGACTCAAAAATGACCCAAACTGAAAATGAGTAATCGTTGATCCTGAAGCAAAATTGGAAGAGGAATTGATTATCAGACCAACAAGTGAAACTATTATTTGGGATAGCTACAAAAGATGGATAAATAGTTACCGTGATTTACCAATACTAGTAAATCAATGGGCGAATGTTATGAGATGGGAAATGAGGACAAGAATGTTTTTGAGAACAGCTGAAATATTTTGGCAAGAATGACATACTGCTCATGCTACTGCTGAGGAAGCTAATGAAGAAGCTCTAAGAATGCTTGATGTCTACAGAGATTTCGCTGAAAACTTTTTGGCGATATCGCCTGTAACATGAAAAAAACCAGCTCATGATAGATTTGCTTGAGCTGTAGAGACATATACTTACGAACCTATGATGCAAGATTTCAAAGCATTGCAAGCAGGAACATCACACTTTTTGTGACAAGCATTTTGAAAAGCTTTTGATGTAAAATTCACAAATCAAAATAACGAATTGGAATATGTACGATGAACTTCTTGGTGATGTAGTACTAGGATGGTTGGATGAATAATCATGGCTCATGGAGATGATAATTGATTGGTATTACCTCCTCTACTTGCTCCATATCATGTAGCTATAGTACCTATTTTCAAAAATCAAGAAGATTTGGATGATATCATGAATTACTTAAAACCATTGATTGAAAAAATGGACAATGCCTATTTACAAGCTGATTCAAAATATTTCAAAGATTCTATAAAAATCAAATATAAAATTGATACCGATACACAAAAAACTCCGGGATGGAAATTTAGTGAGTATGAGATGAAATGATTCCCATTGAGAGTGACTGTATGAAAGAGAGATTTGGAAAATTGACAAGTAGAAGTATTCAATAGAATCACAGAAGAAAAAACCATGATGAAATTAGATGATTTAGTAAATAATTTAGAAAATATTTTGTTGAAACAACAAAAAGATTTATATGAAAAGAACAAAGCATTTAGAGAGGCTAATACATACTATGTAAATTCTTATGATGAATTTAAAGATAAAATAGAAAAAGGATTTATCTTTGCTCATTGGGACTGAACAGCTGAAACTGCGGAAAAGATCCAAGAAGACACAAAAGCAACTATCAGATGTATTCCAAATGAATGATTTGTAAAGCAAGATGACGATTGAGTAGATATAATAAGCTGAAAACCAAGTGTTTGAAGAGTTTTATTCGCAAAAAGCTATTAGTAAAAAATATTGTCATTCTGAGAGAGCGAAGCGAACGAAGAATCTAATATTATTTATTTAGATTCTTCTCTGCTGAAGCCGAGCGCAGCACTTCGTTCAGAATGACGGTTTAATTGTATTTTATCACAATGGAATCATTAAAGCTCATAAAACCGACTAAAGATTTTGAAAATCAAGTACTTGAGATTGCTCAAGAGTTTTTTGATGACGGGACAGTTTTAAATTGAACTAGTTGACTAAAAAGATATTTAAATGATTATGAGTGATGGTTGGAAAATATAGAAAATAATGAGAAAAAAGAAACAGTCGAGACTTGACATGTAATAGCAAAACAATTTATTTTAGTCCGTGAATCTGATGATAGATTACTTTGATTTATCAATACAAGACTTGAATTAAACGATTGATTATTGATGCACGGATGACATATTTGATATTCTATTAGGCCAAGTGAAAGAAAAAAACATTATGCAACAGCTCAATTATTTGGTGTTTTGGATTTATACAAAGATTTATGAACTGAAAAGATACTTTTGACATGTAACAAAACTAATATTTGATCTGCAAAAACTATTCAAAATTGTGGATGAATATTGGAAAATGAGATTATTGATCCGTCAGATTGAGAGTTGATTCAAAGATATTGGATTTATGTAGAAGATGGAATAAAAAAGTGAAAAAAATTTTTTGAAAATAGTGGAATTAATACAAAAATTTTTTAACTTAATACAAAAAAAACCGAAATGATGATATTCATATTCGGATTTTTTGTTTTTGGCAAACTGATGTTTTATTTCATCATATGCATATTGTTTTGCTGGCATACAGCAATTTGATTTCCAATCAAATCTGTTTGTGCATTTACTAGTTGAACTTTTGAGTCTACCAATAAGAATGCTAAAACAGCAACATAAACCACGATAAGACAAGCTGCAATGTCTCTAAATAAATCTTTTTTACATTCGTGTTTACCAATAAATTTTTCTTTTAACTCTTTTTTCATTTTGTTTTTTGGTTAAAATATAAATAAATTTACATATATATTATAACAATTTTTTGTCGATTTGTCAAATTTTTGAGGACTTTTTTTGTTAAAAAAAACCGCATATATATATATGCGGTCTTTGAGAAATTGAACAATTTTTTATTCAAAATTTGGCATTGGAACTTCAATATTTGTTTCAGAAACTTCCCCATTTTGTGATTCCTCGTTTATTTCTTCAACTTCATTAATTTGATTTTCATCTAGCTCCAAAGATTCATCAATTTGTTCATTTTCTTGTAAAACTTCAGAATCTTCTTGCAATCATTCATTTAATAAGTCATTTGCTGTACAAATTCATTCTGGATTATCGCAATCAGTGGCACATTCTCCATCTTTGTATGATGAAATATCGGAATATGCACAAGCTGCACAAGCATTTCAGTAAGTGACTCCATCATCTCCACAAACTGGTTTGTAGTCTGCTGTACAAACATCGGCTTGCTTTTGCTCTGGTGTACATGCTATGTATCAATCTACATCAGTAGTTGAGTTATTATTACAACCAGCAAAAAGTGGCAAAGTAAAAACAAGCGGTAAAATATAAAGTAATTTTTTCATTTATTTACTTTTAAAAAATAAAAACAAAGAGTTATATAATCAAAGTGAATTCTTTTTCAATAGAAAATTTAGTCAATTCTTTGAGCTGTAATCATCATCCTTTTATCTGTTCTTCAAATTGGATAACATCACATCAAAGTGACAAAATCTCAATTTTGATATTTTTTGTATTGTGAATCTACATTTTTTGGAGCAACTACAATTTTTTCTATTATTTTGTATTTGTACAATTTTCATCATCGGATCACTGTAATTTCATCTCACAAATCCAAATTTGGGATTTTGGAAAATACTGTTCAATATGGATTTTTTTCTCGCCATTCTTGAGATGTATGACCAAAAAGCAGAGTATTTCAAAATTTTCATGGTTCTGGTGTGGTTGGATATTTCACTACTCCATTTTCCAGTTCTGCATCAAAATTTCATTGTGTGAAATCTGATTCTTTTTTGTATTTACTGTCTACCAACGGTACATCCAAATTTATTTTTGAAATAATCAATCTATCTGTAGGAGGCACAATATTGAAATCAAATGAATAATCTTTCATTTTATTTTCCAGTGATTCTTGGAGTGTTTCGCTGGTTTCTTTTGTCACAAATTCAGTTGATTCATAGTGAGACAAAATTTTTTCCAATTCTGCTTTTTTTTCAGATGAAGAATTTACTTGATTTGATATAGAATTGTCTGTCTGTACGGTTTTTTCGTTTCGCTCAATATTTGATTTTTGGTCTTTGCTGTCTATAGAAAAAAATACTTGTGCATTGGTAAATAAAAGCATTCAAACAGAAGTAATCGCAAAAATCAGCAATATTGTTTTTATTTCTTTGAGAAAACGCTTTGGCAGTGTTTTTTTCTTTTGTGTTTCTATACAAGAATCTAAATAATCAAGAGTTGTGTACATGCAAATATTTTTACAAAATAAATATCTGTATCTAATTATAACCCAAAATGTGAAAATTTTCAAAAAAAGTGTATTATTTCTTTGATTATTAGTTGACAAAAAAAAATTTTTGTATATGCTAAATCTCGTGTTTATATTTTTCGTTTTGTTTAAATGGCAAAAATAATTAAATTCAAAAATTTTATGGAAAATATAGATTTTTATATTTCTGAAGCTAAAGAGTGAAAAATATTCATCTACCCTACTGATACTATTTATGGAATTTGAGCTGTATGGAACGAGTTTTCTATCCAAAAAATAGCAGAAATTAAGCATAGAAATTGGAATAAAATGTTTTCAATCATTGTGCCAAATTTTGATTATGAATGAATTGTAAATTGATGTAAAAAATTTTGAATTTCAATAGATAAATTGAAAGATCAACTAGCAAAATATCATTGAGTGACGCGAATTTTTAGTCATAAAGATCCGTGAATTAGGATAATAAAACACGATTTCCAGCACTTTGTAGAAAATTTATGAATGCCATTTATCACGACATCCGTAAATATTTCATGAGATGTGGCAGCTACTGAGGTAAATTTGATAAATAAAGAAATCGCTGACAATGTGGACTACATCATCGACGATTGAATTTGTGCTGGAAAGCCATCTGTTTTGATTGATTTTGTAGATGGGAAAGTGATTGAGAGATAGAAAATATCTTGAAAATTTGACTGAATATTGTATAATTTCAAATTCTTTATCTAACTAAAAATTAAACAAATGAGCAAAAAAGTTCTAGTAGTAATCCGTGATTGACGAGGATATCGTGCAGATCCTGTGGACAATGCAATTGCACAAGTTGATACTCCAAATACTGATATGATTATGGAAAAATATCCAAATATTTTGATAAATGCCAGTGGTGAAGATGTTTGACTTCCTGCTTGATATCAATGAAATTCAGAGGTATGACATATGACAATATGAAGTGGAAGGGTAATTTTCCAATCATTGGAAAGAATAAATAGAAGTATAAAAGATGGATCTTTCTTTGAAAGTGAAGCACTGAAATGAGCAATAGAAAACTGTAAAGCCAACTCCTCTGCTCTACACTTGATGTGACTTTTGCAATGAGAATGAGTACATGCACATATTGATCACCTTTTTGCTATATTGGATATGTGTGCAAAAGAGAATTTTCATGATGTAGTAATCCATGTATTTACAGACTGAAGAGATGCTCCAGTGACCAAAAGTTTGGAATACTTAGCAAAATTAAGTAGTAAGTTGAGTGAATTATGATTTGGAAAAATTGTGACTGCAATGTGAAGATTTTATGCAATGGATAGAGACAAGAGGCGAGATAGGACACAAATTGCTTATGATGCAATAGTTAATGCAAAATGAGTTTATGGAACTGATGATATAATTGAATGAATCAAAGAATGTCACAATGTCTGAGAAACAGATGAATTTATCAGACCTATAGTTTTGAATTGATATGAATGAGTAAAGCCTCATGATAGCATGGTATTTTGGAATTTCAGAACAGATAGAACAAGACAGCTTACAAAAGCAATTGTAGAAGAAGAGTTTGATTGATGGGATAGAGTTCCTTTGAATGTATATTATGTCTGAATGACACAATTTTATACTCCAATGAATGCTCATGTGATTTTCCCAGAATTGGATGTAAAAAATTGTTTGTGAGAGGTTTTGAGTAAAGCATGATTGAGACAATTAAGACTTTCTGAAACTGAAAAATATGCTCATGTAACATTTTTCTTCAATTGACAAGTAGAAACTCCATTTGAAAATGAAGATAGAGTATTGATTCCATCACCAAAAGTAGCAACATATGATTTAGCTCCAGAAATGTCTGCTTATGAAATCACTGATGCAATTTGTGAAAAAATGGATAATGACAACTATGATGTAATCATCACAAATTTGGTAAACTGAGATATGGTAGGTCACACTTGAGTAATTGATGCCATCCACAAAGCAGTAAAGACAGTAGACGATTGTATATGAAAATTAGTAGAATGTGGATTAAAAAATTGATATGACTTATTAGTTTTTGCTGATCATGGAAATGTAGAAGACCAAACCCCAGAACGAAGGACTTCTCACACTACTAATCCTGTGCCATTTATAGTAGTAAGTAATGATAACTATGAATTAAGAGAGACTTGAAGTCTTGCAGATATAGCTCCAACTGTTTTGAGAATTTTGGAAATAGAAAAACCTGCCGAAATGACAGGTCAATCTTTGATTAAGTAAAGATTTTTCTCACTCTTATAATATTTAATTCTAAGATAAATAATTATCTTGCAAAAATCTAATCTATTTTTTGATGTAATAAAAATTAAATTTATTCATTAGTCCAATTCATGTACAATTCCCCCTTTATTTCCGAATCATCACAATCATATTTTATAAAATCTCAGTCTCTACAACAAAAATTCCGCTTATAACGGCAACGTTTATCGTGATGTACGCATGTATCTGACACCCGAACATCTAAGCTGAATCCTATAAGCTCTTCAAAATAATGCAATAAAAATGAATAATAAGATTTAAACTCAAAATAATCATCCACTCAACAATCATAGGATCATTTCGAATTCTCTCCTTTGTATCAGTATATGTGATTTACTCAGTATTCTCTCATATACCCAGCTATTGCTTCCAAAATTTCTTTACTGTCTTGAAATGAACGAGAAAATTTTTCATATTTTGGATCCGATTCAAATTCCTTCGCAGTAATACTATCTTTAGAAACAAAAAAATCGGTTTTAAATCACTTAAAATCTCACACTGCAGGGAAATTTATATGTACAACCCGTCACTTTCTACCGAGCATCTCTTTATCTTTTTCAATGTCAACATAGTTTCTTTTCATATCTTTTAAAACTGCAGAACTATTTCAAAATAGATTCATTTTCAAATTCTTTCTTTTTATTATGTTTATTCTTTCTTGTATATCTGGTAAATGAGACTCTCTACTTTCTTGATATCATGGCAACTTAGAAATTTCTTTTGCCTTATTATGAAAATTCTCCATAATTTGACTTTTACATTCTTTTTTTAATTCATCAGAAATTAAAAGATGTTCAACTTGATTAATTTGTTTTTCTCTTTCTTTTCTTATTGTTCATATTTGTCGCGCAAATTTTGATCTTTTTTCTTTATAAGATTCTTCGTAAGATTCCTCCATTTTTTCACTAATTAATGAAATAAATATTAGATATATACATATTTATAATATTTTGTCAAGTACTATTTTATAATTTAGCATATTGTATATGATTTAAATTATTCATTTGATAGTATTATATGAATGTTTATAATATATAATCTAAAAAAAGTTATTATTACTTGCATAAAAATTTTAAACTAATATATTATGAAAATAATACTAAAAAGAACCTGCCGAAATGACAGGTTGATTTTTGGTTAAGTAATAATCAATATGGACGGAAAAGAATATATAGAATGATGAATTTATGATGTTGATCACAATGATTATTTTTTTTCGTTAAACAAAGATTCTTTAAGTAAAGTTATAAACTGAGAAAGTATTAAAACAACACTATATTATAGTTTTAATTGAAAATCTATAGATGAAGTAGAAAATTGGATAAAAAAAGATTTAGTAATGTGTTTATTGTCTGATGAAGAACGCAGAAAAAAAATGTCTGAGGCAATTGCACAGAATAATAACAAAGATTCTACCAAAGTAACGATTAAAATATCAAAAAAATTATTAGAAAATTTATTGGAATTTGAATGATCTATGTTTTGAGGAGATTTTGAATATCGCTACAATGTCAGAGGAGACAAAATGCATTTTTATATGAATGATAGCTTTGATAGAAAATGGCTAAGTGATAACTTGGAATTTTATGGGGAGGTCTTTGAAAAAAATGAGAAAGAAAATAAATAATATTTAAACTTTAGAATTTATTCATGCAAAGAGAAAAACAAATAATCAAAGTCAGTGTGGTCTGAATAATCACAAATATTGTTTTGGTAATTTTCAAAGCAATAGTTTGATTTATCTCAAATTCAATTGCAATCATTTTGGATGCATTAAATAATTTGAGTGATGTACTCTCCTCTACTGTCACTATCATCTGAATCAAACTTTCAAGCAAAAAACCAGACAAAGAGCATCCATATTGACACGGAAGAATTGAATATTTTTCAGCACTAGTAATTGCTATGATCGTACTTATTGCTGGACTTGTAGCATTAAAAGAATCTGTTTTGAAAATAATCCACGCTGAAAAAGCGACATATTCAGTATACACCTTAATAGTGATAGTTGCAGCAATTTTTACAAAAATATTTTTGTGAAGATATGTAAAAAAACAATGAGAAAGATTAAATTCATGAAGTCTAGTGGCTAGTGGGATAGATGCTATCAGTGACTCTTTTTTGTCTTTATCAACTCTAGTAGCCGCAATAATTAGCATGATTTGGTGATTTAGTTTAGAATGATATCTGTGAGCTGTGATTTCTCTATTTATCATCAAATCTGCATTTGAGATATTGAAAAAATCTGTAAATGATGTAATCTGAACGAGAGCAGACCAAGAACTCATTGATAAATTAAAAAATAAAATTTCATCATATGAGTGAGTTTTGTGAGTTTATGATTTAATTTTGCACAACTACGGACCAAACAATATCATCGCAATGGCTCATATCCAAGTAAACGATGAGATGAAAGCAAAAAAAATTCATAGATTGACCAGGGCTATTTCAAGCGGTATTTTTACTGAATTTGGAATAATTTTAACCTTGGGGATTTATGCTTGCAATGATGAATGAATTTATTGAGATATCCAAAAAAGATTGAATGAAATAATCAAAAAGTACAAAAACATAATCCAAATGCACGGATTTTATGTGGATGAAAAAGTAAATAGTGTATATTTTGATTTGATTTTTGATTTTGATGAAAAGAAACCAGAAAAAATAGTAAAAGAAATTAAACATGAAATCAAAAAAGAATTTCCACAATATGAATACAATGTCATAATTGATACTGATTTCAGTGATTAAAAAACTCCCCTTGGAAATTCCAGAGGAGTTGTGATTTTTTGTGTTATTTGATTTCATGGCTGTTGAAATCTTTTTTTTCTTTTTTTGTTTTTATGATTTCACGGATGAAATCATACACTGTATAAATTGCCGTACAAATGCAGGCAACACACAGTAACACTATTATTGATTCAAAAAAGATACCCATTTTTTTATTGTTTTTATTTTGCATTTATTTTTTTATATATTATAATGACTTAACAAAATTTGTCAAGATGAATCGACCTGCTAAATAGATTGAAAAACGAAAAGAAAATAGTAATATGGACTTATAAAATTTTTAATTTTTATGAAATACAACATGGCAGAAATTAAAAGCGTATATGCAAGAGAAGTTTTGGATAGTAGAGGAAATCCAACTGTAGAAGTAGAATTAACTTTAGCTGACTGAAGTTTTGGTAGAGCTATAGTACCATCTGGAGCTAGTACATGAGTACATGAAGCTTTGGAATTGAGAGATGGAGACAAATCTAGGTACTTGGGAAAATGAACTTTGACTGCTGTAAAAAATGTAAATACAGACATCAAAGCTGCAATTGAATGAAAAACTTTTGCAAATTATAGAGAATTAGACAAATTATTGATAGACTTGGATGGAACAAAAAACAAGAGTAAATTTGGAGCAAATGCAATATTATGAGTAAGTATGGCATTTGTAGTTGCTTGTGCAAAAAGTGAAAACAAAGCTATATATGATTTCATAGGTGAATGAAAATGACATATTTTGCCTTATCCTATGATGAATATCTTGAATGGATGATCTCATGCTGACAACAATGTAGATATCCAAGAATTTATGATTGTACCAGTTTGAGCACCAAATTTCCACGAATGATTGAGATATGGAACTGAAATATTTCACAATCTAAAAGCTATTTTAAAAGCTAAAGGTTTGGCTACATCAGTAGGAGATGAGTGATGATTTGCTCCAAATCTAGGAAGTAATGAAGAAGCTTTGCAAGTAATCGTAGAAGCAATAGAAAAAGCATGATATACATGAAAAATCAAATTAGCTTTGGATGTAGCATCTTCTGAGTTTTACAAAGATGGTGTTTATGATTTGGCCGGAGAATGAAAAAAATTTAGTGCAAGCGAATTAGTAAGCCTGTTTGAAGATTGGTGTAATAAATATCCTATCATATCAATTGAAGATTGAATGGCTGAAGATGATTTTGAATGATGGAAAGAGATGAACAGAAGACTTGGAGACAAGATAATGCTAGTATGAGATGATTTGTTTGTGACAAATATCGAAAGATTGCAAATGTGAATCGACCAAAATTTGGCAAATTCTATCTTGATCAAATTAAATCAAATAGGATCTGTTAGTGAAACTATAGATGCTATCAATTTAGCTCATGAACATGGAATGAGAGCTATCGTTTCTCATAGATCTGGAGAAACTGAAGATACTTTCATCGCTGATTTGGCTGTAGCTATGGATACTGGATTTATCAAAACTGGATCTGCTAGTAGAACTGATAGGATAGCAAAATACAATCAATTGATGAGAATTGAAGAAAAATTGGGAGATAAGGCTCAATATGGGAGGAAATAAATATTAGCTTAAAAAAAATTAAGTTTGATAAAATTTTCTCTTGAAATTTGTTTTTATTTTGATATTAAACTTGTGGAAAAAAAAATTTTTTATTTGTTAATT
The DNA here is from genome assembly GCA_947170225.1 of uncultured bacterium. GTDB lineage: Bacteria > Patescibacteriota > Gracilibacteria > Absconditabacterales > Absconditicoccaceae > JALOAF01. Next base: position 21,431 of record CAMVSQ010000013.1, read on the forward strand.
GATTTCACTATGAAAAAATTATGATTAGTTTCTGTCCTATCTTTGGGACTAATTTTACTTGCTGGATGTAAACCTGCAACTCCTGTAGATATTACAAATAGCAATGATTTGATCAGCGTTTACAATCAATCAAAAGCTATGACTTGTAATACGTCTTATGAAACAGAAACAGAACAAGGAAGTTCTGTAATGTACATAAAAAATGGAATGATCAGCCAAGTCTCTACATCTACTATAGAGTGAGAAACAGCAAATATGTATGTATTGGCTAGGGACGGTAAAATGTATGTTTGGGGAAGTTTGTATGGAGAATGAGCTGGAGTATCTATGGCATACGATATGGATATTGAACAAGAATTGTCTACTTTTGATGATTTGGATGATGCTGGTAATATGTCTTGTGTAAATGGTGTACAAAGCAATTCTGTATTTGATATACCTAGCAACATAGAATTTACATCTATGGATGAACGATTGGGTGATGGACAAATGGAAGAACTTGAAGAAATAGAAAACATTGAATTTGTAGCAGATGATGAAAATAATATGATAGAAAATGTAGAAGAAAATGTAGATTCAAATGTTGAAATTGAAGAAAATGTAGAACAAGTGAATGTTTTGGGAGACGAAACATGACTTGAATAGTTTGGTTTTTTTCATTTAAAATAACCAAAGAAAGTTCTCAATTTATTTTGAGGACTTTTTTGTTAAAGTATATTTTTTGAATTGAAATGTTTTATGTAAAAAATATACATAATCTGTATGCTATTTTTATTTATTATTTTATGATATGAAAAAATTATTAATTTTCTCTATGTTTATGAGTTTTGTTTTGATTTTGTCTGGATGTATAAAAAATCAACAATTGAATTTTCAAGATGAGATAAATCTGGATAAAGTCGGATATGAAAATGATTTTTCAAAACTTAATAGGAATATTGTAAATCGATTATTGAATTATGATGAATGTGCAAAAAAATTTGGTGCTACAACATATTGAGATGATCCAGAGTATCATACTTGTAGCTGAAATAATCAGCATTTTTATTTTTCAGATAAATGGAATAAAAATGATGAAAAATTAAAATATTTTGTACAATCGAGTAAATTTGATAGCTATAGTTTTAATCTAAATGAATATATAAATTCAGCAATTGTATGGGTACTATCTTATTTTTATATGCCTGTGGATGAACAAAACTCGCTGATAGAAGCCTTTGCAATTTCTCAAGAAAATGGAAAAATCTGAAAACTTAAATTTGCCACATCAGATAATTGAAAACATTTGGAAAGTAAACCTAATTTTTCTGTTTCTGGGGGTAATAATTTGGATATACAATGGGAAAATAATTCGTTAAAAATAGAAAATAATGAAAATTCAGTAATATATACATACTATTTTCTTGAATGAATGGATGATGAAAGGCTCAATATAAAGTGAGATTATGAATTTTCTAAAGAAATAGAAATGAATGATATCAAAAGATTTTTGAAGAAATATATTTGAAAAGAGCAAACTTTTGGAATTGTAGGGCAAAATAGTCGATGGAAAGATGAATCTGCAGTTTTGTTGGCAGAAATCAATTTTGAAGAGATAAAACTTGAACATTTGTGATATGATCCAAATTTATGCTTGGATTGAATTTGTTTTGAAAAAGATTTACCAATTTATGAATATAAAAATCGATATATCCAACAAATGGTGATAGAAAATGATGATGATGAATTTTCAAAAATTGTTATGTACAATAAAAATCTAAATTTGATAATTTCTATACAAAATAATTTTATGGAAACCGAAACTGATTGGTCTTGGGAGAATGGAGATTATACTATTGGACAAAATATTTTTTCTGCATGTCTTACTTTGAATATAAAGCAAAATATTTCTGGAGATTTGGATTTTTATGTACCAAAAAATCTGACTATTTTTGGAGAAGAGTATCAACTTCAGGACATAAATAACAAATTGGATTTGTGAAATAATGCACAAAATGACTATGGATTTATCACTTCAATATACAATATCTTTGGAGATGCTCAAGATGCAGAGAAAAAAATTACAGAATCTATAAAAGATAAGAATCTGATCTATAATACTTATATTATCAGATTTGCCGACAATCCAAATCTGCGATTTACTTATTCAAATACTAATTGGTCTAAAAATTCTGAAGCTGTTTATTTTTCTGATGAAAAAATCCCAACTGACGATAAATGAAATATCGTTGATATTGAATGGACAAAAAAAATAATGTGTGAGCTATGACATTGGAGAGAATTTGGAAAAGAATTTGGAGAAAATTGTGAAGAATATGGCAAAAGTTTTTGATTGATGGTATTTTTTGATGATGAAAAAGCAAGTAAAATAAATAAATCTCAATGAGAAAGAGTTTGGGAAAGCTATTATGTTTTGGATGAAAATGTAGTCCCAATCTACAAGATCAAAGAATCAAATATGTCAAATTATTATTTTATATTTCCTGCGGAATGAGTAGCATTTGATAATGGATGAGCATGATGTAAACCTGTAATTTATACATACGATAATTTGAAAAGAAAAAATTCTGTAAAAATTACTTTGCCAGAATCAAGCAAATTTACCAAAGTTATTCCAGATTTTTCAAGGCAAACAAGCTGGGATTTTAAAACAGATGGAGAAAGCAATATTTTTGTAAATGGGGAAATTTACCCATATTTGTACTACTCTACTTTGTGGAAAAATTATGAAAATAATAGATATGGTTGGACAGTGGCTTATAAGGATATTGCAAATTTTCTAAATGTGAAACTGGATACAATGAATTTTAATCAAAAAGAAAAATATGATTTTCTAGAATATTGGCTGCCTGAATTCGTGCCTGGATATGTTTATAGTATCAGTTTTAAGTTTAATGAACAATTTGAACCGTATGCAAAACTAGATTTTGCACACGAACCAGAAAAAATATTTAGAGTATTTATGGAGGCTCATCAATTGCCTTTAGCCACTCATGTAAGTTTTAATCCCAAATATCCTCATGCATGAGACAAAATATATTTGCAAACATTTGACAGATGAAGCAATTTTAATGTGCTTGAATGGTGAGGGAATTTGGTAAAAAATAATGATTTGTAAAAACATTTGTTAAATAAAAATTGCCTCTGGCTCCAAAGTAATTCAAAATTTTTTGTGTACAGAGTTTTGGATTTCGTTTGCAAAATTTACGACATCTTGTCCATTTGCATTTCACATATTGATCAAAATCAAAGCATGAGATTTGTATGTTCACACTTTTCAATTATTTTTTCATTTGAATCAGCACATATCTATTAGTTGTCATGCAGAAAGTTTGATTCATCAATCGGACTCAAATCACTTCAATTCTGAAAAATTTTGTTGCAGAATTTCTCGGTGAGATTGGTTTATCACTGGATTTTTAAAAAAACTTCAAGCAGTTCAAACTTCGTGCCAATCTGGTAGTTTAGATTTCCTAATTTCTGTAATCACTTGGACAAACTCTATTGGTGTGATATTTTGGGGATCGAGTCACAATTCGGTTATCTTTTCGCTGATTCCAGCATATTCGCAATTGAATTGATATCATTTGGAATAATTTTGTAATTTGTATGTGACATATGTGATAACAAAATTATCTTTTAATTCATGTTTGAAAATACTGTCACGATATGCAAAATTACAGTCTTTATTGGTCAAAATTTTGGTCTCTCAGGTGAAAAGATCAATTCATTCTACTGAATAAATGATATCTTTTGCTTCTGACCCATATGCTCAAATATTTTGCACTGCGGATGCTCAAACACTGCTTGGTATATATGCCAAATTTTCCATTCAAACAAGATTATCTTTTGCACATTGGGAAACAAAATCATATCGGACTTCACCAGCTCAAACTTTAATTAGTACTTCGTCATCGGATTTCAAAACTTCTTTTCACATTATTTCAATTTTTACTACAAGTCCGTCAAAATCTTTTGTAAAAATGGTATTCGCTCATTGTCAGAGGAAATAAATATTTTTGTTTTTTCAAATAATGTTTGAATTTATTAGCTCCAAAATATCGCTTGGAGTCTGTATAGTACAAAAATTTGTGGCAGTACTTGGCAACATAAATGTATTGAAATTTTTTAGATTAACATTTGGCAATATTTCCATTTGTATAGATTATATTGTAAATATTAATTTTATAGTGAAAAATTTTTGCTATTCAACAGTTTTAATTTTTACAAAAAAAGCCCCAATTGGGGGCTTGTGATTCAAACACATTCCTACTTCACCAATTCAATACTTTTGAAAAATCACTGACAAATTGGTCAATAATCACTTCTATTCTACATCAAAAAATTCAAAAGAACCTTCTGGAAAAAGTTGTTCTACCCAATCTTTTCATGTTTTTACTCGTTCTCAATCAATCTCTTCGTATCCATCACACATAATACTTAGACCATCATCTCAATCCCACCATGGGTCTTTTCTACATTCCAAAAATGGGAATATTTTTTTATAAAACTCATCTCCAGCATTTCACCTTTCTAAACTTACATAATATTTATTATTCTTTCATATTATAGATTGTTTAAATTCTTCAAGACTACACCAATCAATCGTATCATCATTACACATATTCTCTTCATATAATAATCTTTTTTGGTATTCGTCGTATGTATATATTACAATATACATGATTAAATGAAAATCTTCAATTTTTAAAGATAAAGAAGGCATCGCAAATATAAAAATTGGTAATTTTCAAGGATAAAATCCACTATTATTATCTTCAATAAATATCGTTCATGAATCATAAAATTTTCCACCGCTTCGTTCTTCTCAAATTTTCACTTGGAAACCATATTTTTCATTTCTAAAAATTAGTCAATCTGATGGGATTTTAATACTTCAAAAATTGTCATCTCATGAGATAATTACTGTTGTTGCTTTATTCTCAATTGTGTTTTCATAAAATCTTTCATCTTGTACAAGTTCAATATATCATGTTTCTATATTTTCTGTAGCATTACCACTAATTATATAAAAAGAATTAAGTGTATCCAAAATTTTTTCTTTATCATCTCCTCTCATTTCCAAAAAGTATCATACATTATCTATCACAATGCAACGATATCCAGCATATCAATTATGATTGTCGTTGTAAATCAATTCTTGTAATCGAAAATTATCATCAATTGTTTTAAATAAATTTATATCTCAATATTGTGGTATATATGTACATTTCATATCATCTTTTTGTTTCTGGACTCATCGTCATCTGCCTACTCATATTTCACTTGTTTGGTCAAAAGATGATATTTCCAATTTATAATTTAAAAGTGGTTCATCCCAATCTGGAAATAAAAATGTGATAATTGGCAAAGTATTTTCATTTTCTTCTACATTTATTCAAACGATATTTCATGGATTTTTTAATGTTATTTTTTTATCTCCATAATGGATGGTAATATAGTCGTTGTAAAATATTGTTGTTTGATAATTGCCTGTTATAGATCTTGTGTCTTGAGATTTTTTTGTATCGCTAGAAATGTCTGATTCTTTATTTATATCGCCATCGTTTAGATTTTTTTTATACAAAAGAAAAATAGCAATCACAATAAATATAAGGAAAGTTAAGTATATAAACTTTTTTATCATATTTTATCAAAAAGATTCTAAATAATGGGAGCTATATAATAACTCCCATAGAAAATTTACTAATATGTAAATTCAAACAAAATTCCAGAATAACTGGATGCGCTGTTCTTTTTATAAAGAACAACATGAGCATGTGTACCTTGTGAAGTTCCACCAGTAGCTCCAATGTTACCAAGTTTAGTTTGTCCAGCTTTAACCCACTGACCTTCACTTACTGGTGGAGCATACTTTAAATGAGCAATTCTAAAAACAAATGTTCCATTTTCTGTTTCTTGTTCTACATCAACATAATTACCATATCCTCCATGATGATTAGATGGTGAATCAACTCTAACTCTGGTAACCTTCCCATCTAATGGACTTCTAAATTCAGAGCCATCATCATTATTTGTTCCGCAGTTTTTATTCCAATCTTCAGCAAAACAATCATCCGCTAATGGCCCATGATAAATATGTCCATTCTGACCGTGACCATTACCACATCCATTATCTTCCATACTACCATACCAACCTAATCTTGTGGTAGCATTTGACCCATCAGCTCCGAATGGCCACACTAGAGAACTCACATCATTTGGATTAAAAGTATTATGCGTATTACACATCCTATAAGCTACACCAGAACTTATTCCTACATGGTTATGTGTATATACATATCTGTAGTCATACCATCCACTACTTGGGATTGTCATTATCAAATACCAGTGAGGTCCTGTTCTAGACATGGGATAATA
>CAMVSQ010000014.1 GCA_947170225.1 uncultured bacterium
TTCCACATATTCAGTCATAAAAACTATCTGAATAATCTCCGTTTGGACAATCGTCGATTTTTGGTTTATCTCATACTCATGCTCATCATCAATCACTTCTTTGTCAATTACTAGATATCTGACTCTGCGTCCGTTTAGCTACAAGATGTAGTCATGTAGTAATTGGATTTGAAAGGTCATATTTTGTATCTATTCAACTAATATACCATCCATTGAGGTTATATCCAGTCTTTAAACCCTCGTATCACGACAAGATGGCAGTAATAGTTCCAGAGTTTGAAAGAATCGTTCCAAATCCAACTTCTCCACTCCAGATTTGTGTTGTTTGGTCTTCATCAAATAATATTACTGTAAATACTGGATTTTTAAAACAACGAAGAGAATAAGCACGTGCACGATTGCAACCATATTTATCTACAGAGACATTAGATGAGTCCAAGAACAAACGACAAGCTTCACTGTTATTTGCAGAAAACCATAAATTAGCATTTTTTGTTACAGCATCTAATCTTGCATTATCATGATTTACACGACCAGCAAAAGGAATTCATAAATCATTTTGAAATTGAACTCTAGCGTCAGTATCCTTAAATCACGATCCATACACCAAAGTATTTCCAGCCAATATATAATTATCTGACCAATACTTCAGCAACATTAACCACTCTCCAGCACTTGGTACATGATATCAATCTGGACATGGTCATGATCTTTCTATAAAATTTTCCAATCAATAACCATAATTATTTATTTCGCTATCATCACCTCATCACCACAAATTATCATTATTTAGTGATGACCAGTCCACAAAACCTTTATAAAATATTCCACTAAAATATGGTCTATTCGGTCAATAAGTGCTTGTATTTACTTGTTCTGTTTTTATTGTTGCGTTTACTTCATAGCCATTAATTCAATTATTTTCAAATCAGTAATTGTTTCACCACTGAAAAAGATATCAACATGCTCACAAATCTCACTCTTTGCACACTGTTCCACTTCTACTTGCTCATAAATTTCTATCCATTAAAGTAATGCACACATTGTCATCATTTGGATCGCATATTTTAATATCCTCCCAATCAAATGGATTTTTATTTCGATCTATCCATGTGTTTCATTCTTCATATTTTGCATACAAATTTAAATCTTTTGTCACAGGAGTTTCAAAATCAAATAATTCAACAAAATTTGGATCTTTATACCATCATACAAATGTATTATAGCTGTTTGCCTTATTAGCATTTACACCACTTGAAGAAATAGTAGTTCATTTATCTACATATTTTACTTCCAATAATTCATCACCATCAAAAAAATTTACAATTTTAATACCTTCATTTTTAAAACAACGAACACTAAATCAAAGTCCAATATAATTTCAATCAAATCAATATCCTCCTCTCATCCAATGATGCCAAACATAATTTCGATCTCATCATTGCATCAATGATGATAACCACATACTTCAATTTACACCCAATTGCCCAACACGCGCTGAATCCAAAAAACGAACACCAGCTGCAGGAATTTTAAAATAATCTTGAAATAACAATTGTCATGTAGTTGTTAAATCCCAAAAGCCATAGCTTGTTCAATATTCTATATCATTTTTTTCAGCCCAATATTTGACAAGATGTCCATATTCTCATCTACTTGGTACATGATATCACTCTGGACATGGTCACTGCCTTCCCATCGTATTCACATTATATCCAAAATTATTTGAATTTTGGTCAAATATATTATCACCATACAATCATCACCACAGCCATCACCAATTATAAACATTTGTTGATATCCAATCATACGATCATTTTACAAAAACATTTCAAAAATAACCATTATTTTTATATGTACTATTCCATCTCACCTTTACACCAGTAGCATTTTGTGTGACATCATCAGCACAATTTCCAGTCCAACATCATATTTCAAATCAATAATTATTTCACCATTGATAATGATATCCGTAAGATCCAGTGCTTGTAACATCATTTGTTGTTGCTCACAAATTTCTATCCATCATAGTCACACATTCACTATCATCATCTAAATCACACACTGTAATATCTTCTCGTTCAAAAAAATTTCCATTTAAATCTATCCATGTATTCATTCCACTAGCAAAATTATAATCAAAAAAACATATTAAAGCAAATAATAATATAAACAATAGCTTATAATTTCTCATATATTATTTTAATTAAAAAAAATAAAACACACACCAAATAATCTTTTTCTATCAAATTTCAAGAAATATTTTTTATTTGCCACTTGACAAAATTTACAATACCATTTTTATTCACCATATTTTCTCAACTTAATATTGAAAATTCCACCATGATGTATATAAAAAAAACAATTTACATCATTATCGTACAAAATGAAACTTTTTGATGAACTGAAACGACGCGGACTGATCAAAGACACTGCTGGTGAAGACTTGGAAAAAATTATCAATGATTGTGATACTACATTTTACCGATGAACCGACCCTACAGCCGATAGCTTACATATTGGACACTATTGCAGCCTAATCACTGTAAAACGCCTTGCCAAAGCTGGTCATCATCCAATTTTGCTGGTTGGTGGGGCTACTGGACTTATCTGAGACCCTAGACCTACCGCTGAAAGAGAAGTTATAGCCTACGAGACCGTACAAAAAAACTTCGAATGAATCAAAAAACAAGTGACAGATCTTTTTGACTGAAATGTACAAGTCGTAAACAACTACGAGTGGACCAAAGATATCACTATTTTGGATTTTTTGCGTGATATTTGAAAATATATAAATGTAAATTATATGCTCAGCAAAGATATCATCAGTAGAAGACTAGAAACATGAATCACTTTTGCAGAATTTACATATACTCTACTACAGTGATTTGATTTTTTGCATTTATACGAAACCAAAAATTGTATCATGCAAGCTGCTTGATCAGACCAATGGTGAAACATGACTACTGGGATAGAACTTATTGGCAAAAAACTATGAAAGACAGCATACGCATTTACCATGCCACTAATTTTGGACAACAATGGAAATAAATTTGGAAAAACTACTGGAAACGCCCTATGGTTAGACAAAAACAAAACAAGTTCCTATGAACTCTACCAGTACCTCATAAACAGCGATGATAGTAAAGTAGAAGAATATCTCAAAGTTTTCACATTCTTGAGCCCAGAAGAAATCATAGAGATTATGAAAAAACACAATGAAACACCAGAACAAAGACTAGCTCAAAAGACACTAGCAAAAGAATTTATCACCGATCTACATGGCAAATCAGAATATCAAAAAGCTCTCCACATCAGTGAAGTACTATTTAGCTGAAATCTAAAAGAATTAAAAGAAGATGAAGCTCTTGCCGCATTCAACAACTTACCAGAATATACTTTACAAGAAGATAGAAATATCGTAGATCTGCTAGTTGATGCTTCTATTTGTTCAAGCAAAAGGGATGCTCGTGAAATGATCTCCTCTAATTCAATCAGTATAAACGGAGAAAAAATAAATGATATAAACTTCACCATCCAAAAATCAAATTGCCTCGTCTCAAATTTCACCATCATCCGTAGAGGTAAAAAACAATATTATGTAATCAAATTTATGTAAAAAAATCCATTTCTCGCTCTATGGATTTCTCTCTCGCTAAAGCGGGATCGAAATGACATATAATATACATAAGATCCTTCGCTTCCGCTCAGGATGACATTATCCTGTCATTCTGAGGAGGAATGTAATGACGACAAGAATCTTTGGTGTATTCTGCGTCATTCAACTATTGATTATTTCATGACACATATTGAGCGATATCCAAAGTATCATTCAATACATTTCCAAACGAATCTTTTGCCATAATATTTACCACTCATGGTACAGTCATATAAAATTCTGCATAATTTTTTGAAAAACTTTTTAATACCTTTCCATCTTGAGATATACTTCCTCACTCCACACTAGAAAGATTATCATTTAAAAATACTACTACTCTATACCTATTTTCTTCTTGTACCACATAAGTATTGTTCTTCAAAACAAATGGCGGCTCTGTATCCGCTCAAACGACAGAAACTTTGATTGTTGTTTTGTTTGAATATCACAAATTATCCACCGCCAAAAGTGTCAATTCATTTGTACCAGATACATTTCACAAATTTGATGAAATCACATCTGTAATATCGTTGGATTTTCCATTGTAATCTGTAGATCATATCACTCTATCATTTATACTTACTGTCACTCTACTTATGTTGTTTCCAGCTTGAACATTAAACCACACCATAGGTTTGGTAGATATTTGCTGGCCATCTTTCAAATTTTTTATATCAATACGGATATCTTCGCTTATTTGTGGACTTCTTCATTCACAGTACCCTTGTGGCATTTCCACCAAAATATTGCGATAATTAAAAGTCACCTTTCACGAAAATCCAGATTCTTCAAACAATTCCGGATTAGTAGACCAGTACCACCACTGTGAAATTTCATTTAGATCCATACCATCTGGCATAAATGAGCTTGGTGTGATTACATATCACTGTTTCAAATCACTTGCTGGAGTATATGGACTAGACAATCATCCACAAGACCCATCAAATTCAATTGGAGTAGCTCCAGAATCTCATTCACTTGGCAGTGTCTTTATATATCACATAGATGTCACTTGAAATTCTGCAGGAGTAGCGTCTGTAGCTAATTTTCATGAAATTTTGGAAATAGTAGCACGTCCAACTTCTACTTCAGTCATTCATTCATTTGCTACATAATTATTTGCCAGCAATGTTGACCAAAAATCTCTCATAGCTTCAGCATTGAGAAATCATCCATAAGCATTTGAATACATCGCCGATCCATCAGCGTTTCATCACCAAAAAATTGCAACCTTACTTGGTGTGTATGTAGCCAACCAACCATCTCTTGCACGATCTCATTTTGGAGTTTTCATATTTGATGTACCAGATTTTACTCAAAGTTTCAATCATCTGACTGAATATGCAGCCCTCCATCACTCTGGCATATATCCAGGTTCTGACAATATTTGTCGCATAATATATCATACTCCACTTGGGATTACTTGTTCCTGTTTTTTATCTCACTTTTGATAAATCAAGGATCCATCTTTTGCTCTAATTTCCAATATTGGATCAATGACTCATGGCTGTGAAGTACTCAAATGTGTATACGCTTGAGCTAGCTCTAGCATTGGGATTTCTCCAGCTCAAAGAGCTAGCGGATACCCATAATCTCCAGTAATGGAAAGTGTAGTCATTCCCACACTTCTCAAAAATGGCAAAGCCACATCTTGACCACCAAGTGCTGCAATCATTTTGGCAGCTGGGATATTTCTACTATACGCCAAAGCATTTTTCAGTGGCAATATTCCAAGCCATTTTCAGTCCGAATTATTTGGCCTATCTGGTCAAATTTTAAAAGGGATATCATAAATTGGAGTATCCATAGTCAACGGCAATTTCATAAATCATAACGCATAAATCAAAGGTTTGATAGATGATCATACTTGCCTTGCACTTTGTACCATATCATTTTGCCCGCCAATCTCTTCATTGAAATAATCAAAAGATCACACATAAGCCAAAATATCTCCATTTATAGAATCCAGATAAACCATAGCTTCATTGCTCGCTCCATAAACTTCCAATGCTGACTTATTGTTTTTTAGAGAATTTTCCGCAATTTCTTGGATATCCAAATCCAATGAGGTTTTTACTACCAATCATCCATTTTTCAATGTTTCTTGGTCATACTGTTTTTCTAGTAAACTAATTATCCACATCACAAAATGTGGAGCTTTTATCTCAAATCCAGCTTTTTGTAGCTGTACTGTAAATCACTCCAAAAGTGCTTGTTTTAGTTCCTCTTGTGTAATATATCCATCTTCAAACATACGACACAAAACTACATCTTTCCTTCCTACTCCATATGTCACATCATATTTTTTTCCATCCACATAAATAGAAAAATTTATCAATCCATTTAAATATTTGCTAAATGATGAATAATCCTTTTTGTTAGAAAAATCTGCTTTGTCCATCACTTCTTTTAATTTGGATTCAAGTTCATTTTTAAATCCAGTATTTGAAAAAGAATACTCCGTTCACTCACTATCCACTATTTTCAAATTTCAAATATTGTTTGCTCTACGAGTATAAGGATTGTAAACTCCTGGTCATTTTGGTATCGCTGCCAATATAGAAGACTGCAATACAGACAAATTTACTGCAGAAGTACCAAAATAAGTCTGCGCTGCTGCTTCTATACCATAAGCATTGTTTCCAAACTCTATCTTGTTTAAATACAATTCAAGTGTGATCTCTTTTTTTGCACGCTTCAATGCATCTCCATTCAGTTTTCATCTAGTATCTTTCACCATATCTTCCAAAACTCCATCCAGCTGCTTAGTCAGTGTAATTTCTTTCAATTTCCTAATCACTGTCCTATCACTTGTCAAAAGCAAATTTCTCACAAGTTGCTGTGGTATGGTAGAAGCTCATTGAGTCCTACTTCTTGGACGCAATACTTTTTTTATTGCAGCTCTCAAAATTCATTTCGCGTCCAGTCCAGCATGCTCCCAATAACGCTGATCTTCCACAGCGACGATAGCATTTACCATATTGGGACTAATTTTTTCATATTCTACATATTCTCTATTTTCAGAAAATAGTCTATACAGCTCTTTTCCATTTCTATCTGTAATAAGAGTAGCTTGAGAAAAAGTAATATCTCTCACTTGTGCCACATCAGGCAATCATTTTAAGACAAATTTTTTAAACAAAATCCATCAAGCCAGACATCACAAAATTCACAATATCAAAATGATTTTCAAAAATATTTTCCGTCAATTTCTTTTTCTTTTTACTCTATATCATGAGTTTGGTGAAATCAAATTTGTAGGGCGTTTTGTTTTTATTCTATGATTTTGCATGAAATATAAAATTATATGAACTAAAAAAATTCATAAATATCATACAAATTACAAACAAAAAAACAAGAAAATTTTTGTACTAAATATTTGTACTAATTAGGCGACCAAGGTGTGGCTGGCATATAAATATATCATCTAATATTTGGATTGTCTGCTTTGTCTGTACGCCTTTGCACTACAAATTTATTTGATCAGTTCATCTCTTCTACTACCAATTGTTTTGTAGATGCATCATAGCTAATAACTTTTGCCACATGTCATGCACTAGCAAAACTTCCACCTCACTTGTTGTAAACCACGATTGATCCTACTACAGGAGTACTTCAAACAGAGAATCATGCTGCTTTTGCATTGTCATATCGCTGATTTGCATTTCATCCAAATGGTCTAGCTTGCGTAGTCTCACTAGTATATGGAAAAATTTGTGGTGTGGTAGCTGCCATATACCAAGTACAGTGTCATGCATAAAATTTATTGCTTATATTTTTATTGAAAATCCATGTAGACAATACACTTGAACCAGCATATGCGTTTGAAGTAGTTCTAGTACTTGCTGTAGTGCTAGTCGCAGTTGGTTTTGTAATTGTAGGTGTATAAGCTACTGTAGTTTTTGGTTTATACACAGGTTTTGGCCTCTCCATAAGTCATACATCATAAGCCTGCTCCAGTGTCACTGGCAAAAATACTTCCTGTCATTCTTGCAAAATTTCGCTCTCATCTTGGATATAATTTAGTGTCATCAAATCATTTACATCCAAAGAATATTTGTTTGCAAAAACCAAAATATTTATTTTTTCTGGTATAGCATACATCAATCAATTTTCTTCATTTGTGATGATAAGTTTTTGATTTACTCTGATTGGTCCAGAAATTCAGTTTGTCTTTTGGATACGAGAAACAGTAGTTCAAAACATACTAGCAATCTTTGACAAAGAATCTCAAGGCTGTACTATGTAAGTAATAATTCATTCATTGTCTGCTCATACTTCGTATGCAACCATATCCAAATTTATAGCAGCACTATCATATTCGCTGGATTGCACAAAATTAGAAGTATTTACATACAATACTTCTGCTCATTTTTTAAACTTATCAGCATAAGCAATAACACAAATAAATCACAACAACAAAACCAGCGTCACAGAAAATTTTATATAACTAAGTCATTTATTTCTAAATGTCATAATTGATTTTTTGATAAATGGCGGAGGGGGTGGGATTTGAACCCACGAGCCGGATAACCGGCTAACAGTTTTCAAGACTGCCGCGTTCGACCACTCTGCCACCCCTCCACAATTTGATGGAATTACACAGAGTATCTACCATTTGTCGAATATCGCAAAACATATTATAATAATTTAAAATCATTTTTCAAGAAATAAATTACAAAAAAATCATTTTACGAAGACCTTGCAAAAATAAGCCAAAAAAATATAATGATCAATCAGCTATTGCTATCGTTTGTCGACAGATAATCATTGACTGCTGACCAAAAACAATTTATTTCATAAAAATTTCCCCCATGATATCACAACTATCCAAATTTTATACAATCCAAACATGAGCAAATAATCCAATACTCAGAACAAAATCAAAAGAAATCAAAAAAATTGACAAAGATTTAGTCGATCTAGCAAACGACATGATCGATCTCATGTACGAGCACGATTGAGTTGGACTTGCCGCTCCTCAAATAGGAGAAAATATTAGAATGATCGCTGTCACTTCTCGAAAAGAAACCAAAAAATGATCCGAATTAGCCAGCGAAACTGTTATGATAAATCCTGTCATCACAGAAAAATCCAAAGAAACAGTAATATGAAAAGAGGCTTGTCTGTCTATCCCAGATGTTATTTGATATGTCAAAAGGCACAAAAATATCACAGTAGAATACACAAGTCTAGACTGACACAAAAAATCAAAAAAACTCAAAGATTACAATGCGGTCATCATCCAGCATGAAATCGATCATCTGGACTGAATATTGTTTATCGACAAAATAGAAAAAAATTATAGAGAAAAAAGTGAAAAATAATATTGAATTTTTTGCATAATTTATTATTTTGAAATCGTTATTTATTTTCTTACATTACAAAAAAATGGAAACAAATGCAAACACAATCGCACAAACTACATCTGGTGGTATCGGTATTTGAGCTATTATTATTTGAATTATCGTCGTTTTAGTTTTGTATGTCATAGTAAAATACAATACACTAGTCAAACTCAGAAATTTCATAAAAAATGCTTTTGCAGATATAGATGTACAAATGAAACTCAGATTTGATTTGGTAGAAAATTTGGTAAATACAGTCAAAGGTTATGCAATCCACGAAAAAGAAACACTTGCTCAGTTAACTCAAGCTAGATCAAACTATATGAATGCCAAAGACGAAAATGCAAAAATAGAAGCAAACAACCAATTGAATGGTACACTAAAAACTCTATTTGCAGTTTCCGAAAATTATCCAGAACTAAAAGCAAACCAAAATTTCTTACAATTGCAAACAGAGTTGTCTGATATAGAAAACAAAATTGCTGCTGCTAGGAGATTTTTCAACTCTTGTGTAAAAGATTTCAATACTGCTATAGAGACTTTTCCTACAAATGTCATAGCAAACCTATTTGGATTTAGACAACATGACTTTTTTGCTATAGAAAACGAAGAAGAAAAAAAGGCTCCAAAAGTCCAATTTTAGTCAAAATACATAAAACATGTGAATATATAGGTCCATATGAAGTAATAAAGCCAAAACTATAGCATTACTACTATGTTTTCCCTTGTTGCTATTTGTCATTACATATATAGTGATGATTATAGTTCTCAAATGAGACACAGTCCAAGCAGTACAGCAAGCTACACAAATAGCTCTGACTTTATCTATCATCACCACAGTGATATGAACTATCTCTCTATTTTTTCAAAAAAAAATAATATTTAGCTACACTGGTGCAAAAGAGCTATCCAGAAAGGAAAATTCCAGAATTTACAACATAGTAGAAAATTTATGTATATCCAGATGACTACAAACTCCCAAAATCTGAATTATCCAAGACTCTAGTATGAATGCATTTGCCACATGACGAAGTGAAAAAGATTCCCGAATAGTGTTTACATCATGATTGATAGATAGACTAAATGACAGAGAAATACAAGCGGTTGCCTGACACGAATTGACTCATATCACAAATAGAGACTGCAGACTTATGGCAGTAATCGTAGTTTATATATGAATACTTACCACCATATGAGTTTATATTTTTAGATTTGGATCTTATTCTGGAAACAGAAGTGACAAATGAAAATGATGATCAATAATTTTGATCGCCGGATTAGTTTGTTTATTGCTATGATACATCTTTTATCCACTTATCAGACTTGCCATATCTCGCAAAAGAGAATTTTTGGCAGATGCATGAAGTGTCATGCTAACCAAAGACAAAGATGCCATGATTTCAGCATTACAAAAAATCAGTACAGATTCCACAGTAGAATCCATCCAGAGAGATACAGTGGCTGCCATGTGTATACAAAACCCACTTTCAAAAGCAAAAAAATCACTAGCAAACTTATTTTCTACACATCCAGCTATTGAAGACAGGATTGCTGCATTAAATAATTATTAGCTTAACTATTAAGCAAATCATGCACTCATTTCAAATACTTATCATCCACATGAGTGTAAATTTGCGTAGTAGTAATACTCGAATGCCCAAGTAATGCCTGCACAGCACGCAAATCTGCTCATTTTTGGAGCAATGCTGTAGCAAAACTATGTCTCAAAGTATGTGGTGTCAATTTTTTTTTGATTCCAGAAAAATTTTTATATTTTTTTACGATATCTTCTATTGAATTTCTAGACAATTTTTTTCATCTACTATTTGCAGATGCACTGACAAATAAATACTCTGAATCATCAGTCCTAGACTTTAGATACTCAACCAATGCTTGTTTTGCATTTTCTGTCATAAAAATAGCACGGATTTTTGATCATTTTCCCATCACAGAAAATTGTTTGGTCTCAGAGTCTATCTGAGATCTTTTTAGATTTATCAATTCAGTCACTCTAAGTCCTGTACCATAAAGCATCTGAAGGATTGCTGTATCTCTTTTTTTTATAAATTCATTTTTTTCATACTGCGATGGAGCTTCCAGTACTTTTTGTACTTCTTCTTGTGTCAAAAAATTTATCTCTCTGGTAGGCATTTTGGCAAGCTCCAATTTGTTTGGGCTGATACAATCAATATCATTTTTTAGACAAAATTTAAAAAACGATCTCAATGCCACAATATGGTAATTTATAGTTTTTTTTGATAATCAAAGCTGGTTTAGGTACATCCTATAGTCCAAAATTTGCATACTTTTTATATCTCTCACATCCACATTTCCAATATAATTCACAAATCTATTTAGCCACAAACTATAATTTTCCAAAGTTTTTGGACTATTATTTTTTTCATATTCCAGATAATAAAGGAATTTCTCCAACAAAGATTCCATACCAAAATAATTTGTCTGACTAGTTTTAGTTTTTTTTTCTACTTTTTTCATAAAAATATTATTATACTATCAAACTAGACTTGACATCTTGTTTATCAAATCATCAAATCTATCAAAAATAGTAATATCTATTTCTTCTCATTTTTCAAGTTTTCATATTTCTTCTTGTGAAGTGACCACAATATATTCACCATATTTGGCTACCACATTATTTCCATTAGCAATTCATCGTTCATTGTAGTACTGTCCTTGCGACATATAATTATTTAATTTATCTATAGATTCTTGATCCTTATTTAGCAAATTATTCATATCAGCAAATGGATCAAATGGTTGTTCTCAAGTATCATTCAGTCAAGTAGTATTTAAATAATCATTTTCTACAAACTGACCATCCATATTTTCCATATTGCTGTTTTCATCTATATAATCATTATTTTCATTTTGCTCCAAAAGTCATGCCAAACTATTTGGATCCAAATATTCTCAATTTTGATCATCTTGGATTCACAAATTATCACCAATCTCCTCTATCATATCTCCATTTACCGTATCTCCACTTGCCATATCTTCTCCAGTATTTGAAATATTTTCCACTACATTATTATCTATATCATTATTTCACATATTTTCATTTGGAATATTTACAATAGGTGCATCTTTTTTAAACAAATTTAATTCGTTTGGAAACATCTTCATTGCCACAAAAATCAAAAGACAGACTCCCACAAAAGCTCATATCACCACAAGTCAAGACTGTTTTTTGTGTTTTTTTACATTAGTTGTTTGCATATTTCCATTTTGAGCTTGCACTGCTCAATTTGATATATTTCACTGTATTTGACTATCTATTTGACTATCAATATTTTGTATATCTTGCTCCAAAATATCATCCAAAGATATTCCTCATTGGATATTATCCAAATTTACATTATTTTCATTGGTATAACCGACAAGTCATCCATCAGTCGCATTATTTTGGATATTTGGATTTTCTTGTTGTTCTGGTTGTACAGTTTGCTGATTCATATTTTCATTCTCTCATATACTATTTCAAATTTCATTTATGCTATCCAAAGCTACTGATGCTGTATCCATGTATGAACCATTTGCCAAAGTTTCTTCAGTGCTTTCAATAGGAGTTTCTACTGAATTTTCTACAGGAATTTCCACAGGAGCATCTACAGGAGTTTCTGCTGTGTTTTCTACTGGTATAGCAATTTCTGGCTGTACAGTTTCTGGCATATTTACAGAAACATTTTCAGAAATATCTTCTGACACATTTTCTTGTCCACCTTGATTTACCTGTGCATTTTGATCTATTTGCATATTTTCATTATTTTGCATCATACTCGCCAAATCTACTGTTCATTGCTCTTGAGCAGGCTGGACAATCTGCTGTTCTACATTTCATACACTATTTTTTGTATCCATATTTACAAAATTTTTCTGGCTATCCAAATTATTCAAATTTACTGGTCATGTACTAGCAGAATTGAGTAAATCAGACATCTTTGCAAATTCATTTTCATTTGGTATATAATTACCATTTGCAGAATCTAGTCATCCCGTATCCGAAACCAAATCTCATTGAGAATTAGCTACTACATCAGATCACATATTTTCTATATGTAAATCATTTTCTCATTGCAAATTTACATTTCACACAGTATTGTCAATATCATTTGGTTCATTAGCAATCAAATTTTCCACATTTTGACCCACAGCATCTGGAGATACATTTACATCCAAATTGTCAGTCATTTTATCTGCCTGTGCATTTCCAAAAGTTTCTTCAACTTTTTTATCTTCCTGCAAAAGCCAATCATCAGAATTTGATTCTTGTGATATTTTTGTATCATTTGTACCTTCCACAGTGTTTACCACTGTTTCATTATTTGGTACAGGATTATCATCTTTATTTGGTTCAATATCTTTGATAATAAAATCATCCACTCTGGTTCATCACAAATTTACAGATTGTGCTTTTGTCGACGGTTGTTTTTCGTTATCAAAAGAAATCAAATTTTCAATCTCCTGATCCAATTTTTCACTTTCATTTTCTGTTGCTTTATTTTCCACATCAAAGGAAATCTGCATACTATTTTTGTCTTCCTCTACATCATTTGGATCTATACTTGCAAAATAAGAATCCTCATCAGATATATTATGGTTATTTACTTCATTATTTTCCACATTTTGATCTTGATTTGGCAATGTTCAGCCCAAATTTTGTGAAGTAGATAGTTCATCTACAGATTTAAACATTCAAGTCCTAGTCTGACTTTGTGCAGTATCCAAATTATTTGTCTGAGCTGTTTCTTTATTTTCACTTGGAGAAAAAAACATTCAATTTCTCTGCTGATTTACATCTTGATCAAAATTCACACTTGGACTTGCATTTCCCGAATCTCTAAAACTAAAATCAAAATCATCAGCATTTCATACATTTTGATTTATTTGATTTCCAGCAATATCCTGATTTTCAGAAACATTTGCATTTGTTTGTGGATTTTGACTTTGTCAAGTCATTAGATTGTTTTCATCATTTGGCATTTTGTATTTTTATTAAAATGTAAAGGCCTCTAGTCACTAACTACGAATCTCTAAATTGACTATCGTCTAGCGACTAGAGACTATTGACTAAACACTATTATACTCAGAAAAAAAAATATTGCAAATTTTTGGAAACTTTTTTATAACAAATACTTGACTGTCAACTATCTATTATAAACAACGGACGACTACCGACTTGTAGACCAGCAACTTAACTATTTTTTCTACACAAAACCACTCCTCGAATACAAATTTTTGGATATTTTGATTTGATAAATTTTGCCACCTCATTTAATGTGCTTCATGTCGTAGTTACATCATCTACCAAAACAATAGTTTGGACATTTCCCAATATTTTTTCATTTTGGAAACAAAAAACATTTTTCAAATTTTTCAATCTTCACTCTCTATCCAAAGTAGCTTGAGATTTAGTATTTTTTGTTTTTTTCAAAAATTCTCAATACTGCACATTCAATTTTTTTGCTAAATTTTGAGCTAATAAATAAGATTGATTGTATCATTTAACAAAATATTTCCTATACCAGTGCGATGGGATTCACGAAACAATCACATTTCATTTTTCTATCTTTGAACTTAATGTATGATTTGCATAAATAGCCAAACACACTCTATCAATGAGAAAATCTACCACATCTCTTTTATGATAATATTTTAATTTCAAAATAATTTTTTTCAAAAATCATGAATACGAAAAAGGAATCAAAATACCATCAAGGGCAAAATTTCACATAGATTTACAGTCCACACAAGTCAAATAATCTTTGGAATATCTATGACAACAAGGGCAAATTTCCATATGCGGCTGCAAATTTTTTTTACAATTTTTACAAAGATAATCCCCAGTTTCTCCACATCACACACATTTTTTTGGGAAAATCAAATCCAAAATATTCATTTATAATACTTGTAATAAAACATCAAAATATATAACCAGAAAATTTTTATTTTCAAGAAAAAAGGATGCTAAATTTAGCATCCTCAAACATCAATCAAAATCAACGCCTTTCTATCACTCTACAACCTTTATTTACCAATTCTTTTGCAACATCTTTTGAATATACCTCCAAAGCTGTTTCACCTTTTGGCAAGATTGTAGCATTTGTGACAATAAAAGTGCCATATCTTTGAGATAAATCAATAATATCTCTAAACAAACACCCATTTATTGTCAAAAATATTGGATTTTGCAAATTTACTTGTTCGCGTGCCATAATCCTTTTCAAAGAGCGTTTCTTTGAATGATAAATTTTGTAATGTCTTTTAAAACACATACATCCTCCTTTTTTTTATTTTTTTATTATTATATATAAATCCTTTTATTTGTCAAATAAAAAAAGCTGTGGGACATGCCCACAGCACAAAAAATAATAAAAATGAATAAAATCGCTAAATTCAATGGTTTATCCAGTTGTACTCAACGGTATAGCCATTGTCAAATAGTACATTCGATGTGTGCCTGTCCAAAGACAAGATCTTGCCATCTGGAAGTAATTCGCATCTAATCCGAGCTTTCTGAGATGATTCTCTTTCTTTTTGGATTTCTTGAATTCTCTCTTGCGTCAAAGGTTTTCTCGCATCATTTGGTTTCAACAACAAAGGAAAAGCGTAATCCCAATCGTTAGAAAACTTTCTAGCAGCCTGTTCAGCTGTCTTGCCAAAAAACTGTACTTGTGCCATAATTTAACCCTTTCGATGAAAGCCCCACATTTTCAAAAAAGTAGATGCAACTCTAGAATAAGAGCGAATATCTCCATTTTCACAAACCTCTAAGTGTTTTAAAACACCATTGGGAAATTCATCGCACAATAGCATACCTCCTGTATAAAGAGTGCCTTTCTGTTTTTGTTTAAGCATAACTTTTTATTTTTAATGGTTAGTTCAATAATTATACCCATTTAAAAACAAAAATCAACAATATTTGTACAAAAATATCAATTTTCCTTGAAAAAAACATCAGAATGAATAAAAAAGTCGTCAGTCAATAGTCTACCATATAAGCATTGTAGACTCAAGACGGTCAACAATCGACCAAAAATTTTTACTTCGTAAAAATTTTCAATGTGAAAATACAATCCCAAAGAATCTGAGCAAAAACGACAGCAATTTCGAGCAGAAAACAAAATTTACGAATATGAAAAGTGAAGCAGTAAACCTACATTTTCTATAGATACTCCTCCTCCTACAGTCAGTGGAAAACTTCACATTTGACATATTTCATCATATACACAAGCCGAAATCATCGCCAGATACAAAAGGATGAAAGGTTTTAATGTATACTACCCTATGGGATTTGACAACAACTGAATCCCTACCGAGCAACTTGTAGAAAAAGACTTGAAAATCAATATCAAAGAGATGGAAAGAAAAGATTTCATCCAAAAATGTTTGGAAACAAACGAAAAATATGTAGAAATTTACAAAAATTTGTGGAAAAGTATGTGACTTTGTGTGGACTGGACCAAAACTTATAGTACAATCCAGCTTTCTACACAGCAAATAGTCCAAAAAGAATTTGTAAAATTGTACAAAAAATGAGAAATTATTTCCAAAGATTTCCCAGCATTATGGTGTACAAAATTACAAGCTACTATAGCACAAGCTGAGACAGAAGAAAAAGAATTCAATGAATTTTTCAACGAAATAGAATTTACACTAGATGATGGTACAAAACTTGTAATTGCTACCACCAGACCAGAATTACTTCCAGCCTGTAAAGCCGTATTTGCTCATCCAGATGATGAAAGATACAAACCATATTTTTGACATATGATTACTACTCCACTTGGAGATACTGTTCCACTTTTGCCAGATGATAAAGCAAAAATAGATAAATGAACATGACTTGTAATGTGCTGTAGCTACTGAGATGAAGTTGATGTTTATTGGTTCCAAAAACACAATTTAGAGCCAAAAATCTGCATAGACAGATACTGAAAAATGATAAATACAGGATTGACTGAAATCGATGGACTCAAAGTAGATGAAGCCAGAGAAAAAATGATGAAAATTTTGACAAATATGTGAGTAGTTAGAGCCAGAACTCCAATCATCCAGAGCAAAGCAATTTCCGAAAGATGAAAAGTACCTGTAGAAATTTTGCCAGTTCATCAGCGATTTGTAAAAATTTTGGACAAAAAAGAAATTTTGTTAAACCAAAATGACAAAATGAATTGGTATCCAAATTTTATGAAAAAAAGATCAAATGACTGGATTTCAAATCTACATCGAGATTGGAATATTTCCAGAAATAGAAAATTTGGAATTCCTATCCCAGTTTGGTATGATGTAAATACAAATGAAATAATTTTGCCAAGTGAAGAGCAACTAGAAAGATGACCAGTAGATCCAAGTGTTGACCTACCAGACGGATACAGTGCTGATCAAGTAAAATGAGAGACATTGGTTTTGGATACTTGGTTTACATCTGGATTATCTCCATTGATAAACAAAAAAATGCTAGAAAGAGATTGATTTGATGTTTCAAATTTTTTTCCAATGGATTTGAGACCACAAGCACATGATATTATCAGGACTTGGTTATTGTACACTACTCTCCATAGTTATCTCAGAGAAAATGATGTTCCATTCAAAAATATCATGGTTTCATGATTTGTGATGGCTGAGAAATGAGAAAAATTTAGTAAATCAAAATGAAATGCAAAATTTGATCCAGAAACCATCATCGATCAACGATGAGCTGATGCAGTTAGATATCGAGCGGCTGGATGACAACTATGAAAAGACATGCTTTTTGAAGAAAATGAATTTAAAAACGGACAAAAATTAGTGACAAAACTGCGAAATGCTGCAAGTTTTGTACAGATGTTGACAGCTTGATTTGATCCAAAAGCAAATTTTGATATATCTACACTTCTTGAGACAGATAAATGGATCATAACAAAAGCAAACGAAACTATCAAAAAAATGACCGAATATTTGGATAAATTTGAATATGGTCTTGCCAAAATCACTTTTGAAGACTTTTTCCGACACGATTTGTGTGATAATTACTTGGAACTTGTAAAAGTTAGACTATACAAACCAGAACTATTTGAGGCTTGAGAAGCTAAAAAACTAGCATGACAATGGACTTTGTACCATGTTTTGTTTGCTACAATCAAAATGATTGCTCCATATTTGCCACATATCACAGAAGAAATTTACCAAAATTATTTCAAACAATTTAATAATGAAATATCCATCCACAAATTTTCATTTCCAAAAAATATTTTGGATATTGCAAACAGCGAAAAAATCATCTCCGAATTTGAAAAAATCAGCGAAATTATCGAATCTGTCAGAAGATTTAAAACAGAAAAGCAAATCTCAATGTGAGCAGAACTAAAAAATATAGTCATTTCATGACCAGCAGATTATCTCGAAACAATAAAAAAATACCAAGATGATTTGGCATGAGTGACAAAAACCCAAAATATCGAATATCTACAAAAAGATTGAATTTCTTGCATCTGCGAAATGTAACCACAAACCCCATTTGCCAGATTTATAGTTCATGCAATTTCACTGCAAGCTACTTGAGTCTATCCAAAAATATTTATTTGTACGACAGCGAACGAGCTTATGCGAGTGAACTTCGTAATCCACATACTCGTATGGAATACTGAACATTTCTTGCTGAAATTGACATGCCAGAGAAGGGCTCTTTTCTCTCGACTTTTCCAGCTCGACTGTGGGAAAAGTCGAGTCTGGGGCTTGGGGGCGAAGCACCCCCAAGTAACAGACAAATTGGCCAGCCGGAGACAGACAAAAAAATTATAAAAAAGAAAATAAGATCCTTCATTTCACTCAGGATGACAATTCTAGCAACTAGAGACTAGTGACCAGCGACTTAATGACTTCCGATCAATTTCTCATATCCCAGCTGTCCACAAGCACCTTTTGCCTCTCTACCCAAACTATCACGCACAGTCACCGTTAATCCTCATTTTTCCAAAATTTCTTTAAATCTATTTATTGCTGAAATACTACTTTCTTTGAAATTCATTACAGGATTTTCATTGTACGGAATCAGATTTATATGGCAGTTTTGACCACGCAAAAGTGATATTAAATCATAAGCGTTTTGATCTCAATCTGTTAATCCAGCAATCATAATATATTCATAAAACAATCTATTTCATGTGGCCTTTTCATACATAGACAAAGTAGACATCAATTTGTCTAATTTTGTCGACTTTGCATTTGGAATAATTTTTTCACGAAGCTCTTGAGTAGGAGCATGCAAAGAAACTGCAAGCATACACTCTAATTTATCTGATATAAGTTTTTCAATTCACGAAATCACTCCAACTGTGGAAATTGTCACATGCCTCCTAGAAAGAGAAAATCTATCTTGTCTAAACATAATTTCTACCGCTTTTTTTACATTATCATAGTTTAACAAAGGCTCACCCATTCACATAAAAACTACATTTCTCACCGCTCGCAATGTGCCATCTTCTTTTTTACCAAATCTTTTTTTTATATAATTGTTTACAAATAGCATCTGTGAAACTATTTCTGTCCAGTCCAAATTCCTTTTTAATCCCAATTTTCCCGTCACACAAAAAGCACATCACATCGGACAACCAATTTGGCTGGACAGACAAAGTGTAATCCTATTTAATTTTCACTCAAAATGTTTACTCCAGTGAAACATCAAAACAGCTTCTATTATATGTCCATCCTCTGTTTTAAAAGCAAACTTGGTAGTATCTTGAGTTTCTACAAGTTGCTCAAGTGTCAAATTTATTATTTCAAAATTTTGTGCCAATCAAGATTTCAAATCTTTGGAAAGTGTAGTCATTTCATCTCGAGAAATATTTTGATTTTTGTATAGTTCATACAATATTTGTTTTTCTCTAAATGGCTGAATTTTGTTTTCTTTTATATATTCATGCAATCTTTCTTCATCAAACAATATCATAAAAAAATCTTACAAAATAAAATATTTAGTATAATTGAGACAGTCAAAATATACAAATATTAACCGCTGTAGACCGTCGACAGCAGACTGACAACTTATATCAATTCCGTATCTTTTATCTCTTTTATAATATCTTCTACTTCTGGCTCTGTTTTTTGCTCTACCACTTGCTGTTTTATTTCGCCCATTTTTGATTTTTTCAAAGAAATTTGAGCTGGATCCAGTTTTTCATTATTAGACTGATATTTTTTTGTCACATCAAAAAAGTTTTCCCTAATTTTTTTTGCGATCAATTGAACTATATTCATCTCCGAAACTTTGAAAAAAGTGACAAAGATTACCAAAATCAAAACAATCACAGCAAATACGATTCCAGCAGCTTTGCTACCAGCTTTTTGTGCAGCATTAAACACAACCAATGCCAATCAAACTCACATAGCTACCAAAAATAGCTGGATAATAGAAAGATTTAATGGTCAAATAGAGATATTAAATCCAGACAAAAATCATTTTTTTATATTCTTTGGAAAAGTCACTTTCATACAAAAATTTTATTTCATAAAACTTTTAGTCAATTACAGACTACTACAGTCTATCAATTCTCAGTATTTTTTCAACAGAAAATTATTTTGCCGACTGTTGACTACTGACCACCAACTATCCACCATCCACCGACACATTTATTTTTACCTTTAAATCCGTGATAGCAAGCAAAGACACAAAAGAATATCCGCAAACTATATATGGAAAATTCATAATAATTTTTTGCAAATAGATATTTTGAGTAAAATCAGAAATAGAATCCAAAGCACCCAAAGAAAAAGCATTCATCCCCAAAACTATAAGTCATATCGTCACAATCATGCTAATCACAGTCAAGGGTACAAATGCCAAATAAAGTGGCTTGTAAATCATTGGATCGCTAGAAAAATCCACGCGGATTTTGGATCTGCGATAGACAAAAAAGAAAAAAAATAATCAATAAAGCAACAATAACAACCACACTTTTGCATCTACAAAAAAATTACTCACAGGAGTGTCTGGATTACTTTTTATGGCAAAATCCATACAAAATCACAGAGAAAAAAATAGCATCCCCAAAAAATAATTTCATACAATAATTTGTATCAATTTTTCCAATTTTAGTGCAAATGCCAAAACGCAAATTATAGCGATAGCTCAAAGTATACAGTATATATATAGCTTATCTGTCATAAAAAAAACCTAAAATAAATATTTGAAATATTTTTTCAAATACTTATATATAATGTATTTATTTCCAATTTCAAATAAATAATGAAAAAAACAAAAGCCTTTACATTGATAGAAATAATTTTTGTAGCCATTATTATATCAGCTGGATTTTTCTCAATTTTTAGAGCTGTAAACAATGCCCAATATACAAACCAAAGAGTAATGCAAACCATCATAGCAAACCAATTAGCCACAGAATGAACAGAAATAGTATATCAGCTCAGAAACACAAATTTTTTGAAACATCAGTATTCTGATAATAGTAGCCAAGATATAAACGAATGCCGACTTGCTTTGAATTATGAAAATTGTGGCAACGATGGTATTTTGTATACATGATACTACTATACAACAACCAATATTGACTGACAAAACACAATAATACCAAATCCTGCTGAACCTACAGATGATATATTTCAAGACATATATGCAATATGTTTAAATAGTTGATCTTGGGTGCCATGTCCACAGTGACACACAGCCTGAAACGATGAAAGCAAATTAGGAAAATTTTACAGAGCTATAGAATGAATTTGAATTTACGATATGTCTTCTGATACAGTATGATGAGAATTATTAGACAAAAATGATTTATCAGACAAAAATGCACAAGAATATCGTTTTTGTAGCAGGGTTGCTTGGAAATGAGCACCATGATGAGAGGTAGAGATTTGCTCTACCATGACAAATTTCATAGAATAATTTTTATCATACTATTTCATTTTTCAGTATTTTTCTTTTAAATGCTAATCCACAATATGGACAGCAACACGGAAAATCAAAATCATGAATTTTGAGTACAAATCCACAATTTTTGCAATGTTTATTATAGCCTGCTCCATTGGATGAAAATCTATCAGTAGCACAATGCGGACAATATCTGATAGGTTTTTTTAGTATATATTCATGGCACTGTGGACAGTTTCGCACATCAATATCCTTTGATTTAAAAATTCCACGAACAAATTGACCAGATCAAACAAAATCCACAGTATACATACGCAAAAAATAAAACAATAATGGAGATAATCAAAAAATTATTTTTCATAATTTTCACAAAAATGTCAAATCAGATAATGCAGCAAACAAAACTGGGCACAAAAACAAAAAATAAAATGAAAAATATACTATCATAAAAGATTTACTAGGTATTTTTTTTCGCTTCAAAAAACACTGCAAAAAATAAGCAAACACAAATACCAAAAATAATACAAAAAAATGGGTTATCTCAAATCTAAACCACAATCGATATACTGCAAAATTTAAATACTTTGCAAATATAAAAAACACAAACACTGAATACAAAACCACAAAAAATCGTGTCCATTTCATCAATTTTTTGTGTTTTTCATATTTCAATTGCATAAGTCTATTTATTTTTTTCTGCAATTGTGGAGTAATATCTCACATAAAAAATATATACTTATATATGTAAATATAAATATTATAAATAAAAAATTTTTTTTAGCAAATTTTGAGACAACAAATTGTCTGTCGACTAAATTATCTCTTGAAAAGAGAAAATAAATAAATATGAAAGAATTATGGATATAATACAACTTAATAACTTTTTAGATTACAAAAAAAACTTCAACCCTGATCCACAAGACCTAGTGGACAAGATTATTTTAAAAGCAAAAAAATACCTCAAAGCAGACAATGTCCAGTCCGAAATCCAAAGAACATATGAATTTGTAAAAAAAGCTCACCAAGGACAAATGAGATTGTCCGGAGAACCATACATAGTACACCCAGTAGAATCCACACTCATCCTCATGGAACTAAAACCAGATTTGGCATCTATACAGACCTGTCTACTCCACGATGTCATGGAAGACTGCGATGTCACAGCACAACAAATGGAAAAAGAATTTGGACCAGAAATTTTGTCGCTATGTGAATGACTAGTAAAAGTATCCAAAGTAAGATATAAAGGAGAAGATAGACAGCTAGAAACTATCAAAAAAACTTTTTTGGCAATGGCAAAAGATTTGAGAGTAATTTTTGTAAAATTGGCAGACCGTATGCACAATATGCAAACATTGAGCTTTCACCCTGAAGAAAGCAAAAGGATAAAAATTGCAAACGAAACTATAAAAATATATGTCCAAATAGCCAAAAGACTATGACTTTACCATTTTCAAGTCAAGCTGGAAAATGCTTGTTTCAAAGTACTATATCCACAAGAATTTGAAAAAATAAATAAATTTTTGGTAAAATCTTTTCCAAGTACAGACAAACATATTAGGAGATGAGTAAATATCATCACAAATATACTACAAAGAGAATGAATTTTTGATTTTTCTGTCAAATGAAGGATAAAAAGCCCATACAGGATCTGGGAAAAAATGAAATTCAAATACAAAACAAGCGAAATTTCAAATATTTTTGATTTACTGGCATTTAGAGTCATCACTCCAAGTATAGAGGAATGCTACACCACACTTGGTATCATCCACAAATATTACACTCCTTTGATCAAAAAAATCAAAGATTATATAGCTGTACCAAAATTTAATGGATACAAAAGTATCCATACTACAGTGCTTGGCATGTTTAAATTTCCAGTAGAAATACAAATTAGGACAAAAGAAATGGAAGCCGTAGCCGAGTATTGAGTAGCTGCACATTATGCTTATAGCGATACAGACAGCCCAAACCAAGTAAACCAAAAACAAGCTGAATGGATGAGAAAATTGCAAGAATTGGTAAATGCGTACACTGAAAGCGAGTCCAAAGACCAATTTAAAGACAAACTAAATATCGAACTTTTAAACAAAGAATCTTTTGTCTACACTCCAAAATGAGACATAATTGAACTGCCAAAAGGCAGTACAGTACTAGATTTTGCATTTTATGTACACACAGAGATTTGATTAAGATTCAAAAATGCTATAGTAAATGGAGAGATAGTACCTATCACCCATGTGCCAAATACATGAGATATAGTACAAATCAACACATTTAGATACAGATACACAGCCAACAAATATCGAAGCTCAATTTTGAAAACACCTAGTGCAAAAAATAAATTGCTAAAATATCTAAAAGCAGAAAATATGGATGCACTAATCCAAAAATCCACAAAAATATTAAACGACAAACTCAAAGAATACTGACTACCCTATTTGTATGCCAAAGAAGACAACATTTCCACGCTTTATGAAAAAAAAGACCTACAAAAAAAATTGCTGGATGCACTAGATATCAAATGAATTTATAGCGAACTTATCAAATCAGCATATCCAAAAAAATACAAAGAAATAAAAGCACAAAGCACAAAACAAAAAATAGCAAATATAATATGAAACAAAAACAGAAATATCATCATAGATGACGACAAACTGCTAAATTATGTACTATGTCCAGAGTGCAATCCTCAGTATCCACACAAAATAATTGCCAAAACTGGTAGAAATGGTATCAAAATCCACAAAATAGACTGTAAAGCACTCAAAACAGTACACCCAGAAAATTTGCTAGAAGCTCATCGAGAATGACAAAATCCACAAACATACATGATAAATACTACTGTTTTGGCAGACAAAAAAATAAATGTAATCAAATTTTTGGAAATTTTTATGAAAATTAATATTGAAATAAATAGTTTTTCCGTTAAAAGTGATGAAAATACAGACAAAAAAATCATAAAAGTCACACGATGAATAAATAACCCATCTCAAAACCTCATGATCCGTGAAGAAATAAAAAAATTTGGAGACAGCATAAAAATCATCAAAAGAGAAATTGAGTAAAAACATCATCTTCATAAAAGAACAAAAATGAAGCAAGAAACCTAAATACACTTCATGCAATTTCACTGCAAACTACTCAAGTCAATCTGCAAATAAGTATACATACGAAAGCGAACGAGCCTATGCGAATGAGCTTCGTATCCAATATACTTGTATGGAATACTGAACATTACTTGCTGAAATTGGCATGCCAAATCAAGAGTCTTTTTGGATACTTTTGTGACTCTGGACAAAAGTATCTCGCCAAAGGCAAAATGAATAAAAAGGTTGCTCACCATTCGCTTTGCTCAGGTTCGAAATGACAATTCTACAAATCAACGAACAACTATTTTACATTTAATCAATACTATGGAAACATTTACAACACTATTTAATCCACAAAACATGGAAAACGACCCAAAAACATTTACAATAGTAATTGTCTCTATTTTGGTGTTTTTTTGGATAATAGCGATAATATGGACAGCAAAAGACATTTCAGCCAGATCAGATAGCTACTTTTTGCACATAATTTCTGTTTTGTTTGTCACAATACTCACCCCTGTAATATGAATACCGCTATATCTAGCTATTAGACCCGTATGATACAAACGAGACAAAACTTCTTGGAGAGAATCTTGTTTGTCAAGTAGTTCTGTATGTCAAAAGTGTTGAACATTAAATCCAAAAGAATATAAAAACTGTATCAGATGTGGTGAAAAAATCAAAACAAAATGCAAAGAATG
>CAMVSQ010000015.1 GCA_947170225.1 uncultured bacterium
ATTTATCCACAATACGCATTACCAATTTTTCTCACCAAACTGTAGGCAAAGTATTTGCCCTCAAATCCAATTCTTTTCATGTAAGAGTGACATTTGACACCCTAGCATCTTGAGGAATCCTCTTTTCATCTGGTCTCATTTGTCCAGATTCTATTTTAAATTTTGATATAATACTTTCATGCAATGTTTTTGGATACTGCACCAATTCTTGCAACAATCAATCTATTCTAATTCTAATTCTCGAATAGTTTTCCATAGGCTCAATATGGATATCTGATGCTCATTCTTCCACAGAAATAGTCAAGAGATTATCAAAAATAGATACAACATCAGACTGTAATATTGCATTATCTAAGGCATTTTTATATACTAAATTACTTTCCAACATGTATCTATCAAAATATTATATAAAATATCCGTTACATAATTATACTCAAAAAGTTTAAAAAAGTCTAAAAAAAATAAAACTTTCAATCAATATGGGTTGACATTTTTCAAAAAACATATACAAGCACAATTTTACAAAAAAAACCAAGAGAAATAATATCTTGGTTTCTGGTTTTTTAATATATAAATGGTTATTTGTTTATTATCTCCTTTCACATATACTCCCTCAAAACTTCTGGCACAACAATATTTCCATCTTTATCCTGGTAATTTTCTATCAAAGAAATCAAAACTCTTGGCGTTGCTATTGCAGTATTATTCATTGTGAAACAATATTTAATTTTTCATTCACTATCACGATAACGAAGATTCAATCTACGAGCTTGAAAATCCAAAAATGCTGTTACAGAATGCGTTTCTCCATACGAATTACGAGATGGCATCCAGCATTCCAAGTCTTGTGAATTATATTTTCCTATTGCCATATCTCACGAGCAAAGTTGAAGCACACGATAAGGCAATTTCAAGTCATCCAAAATTTCCATAGAATTGTGCAAAATTGCATTGTAATATTCATCCGACATTTTTTCATCAGCTGGCAAAATCACTACTTGCTCAACTTTGTTAAACTGATGAACTCTATACAATCATGCCGTATCTTTCCCATAAGTTCCAGCCTCACGACGAAAACACGCTGAATATCCACAATATTTCTTTGGCAACTCACTTTCTTCCAAAATTTCATTCATATGATAAGCTGTAACTGGGATTTCTGATGTTCAAATCAGCCATTGATTATCTCTCTCCATCCAATAAGCATCTTCCTCTCCTCCTGGGAAATATCCAGTTCACTGTAAACATTCTGGATTTACGATATTTGGCACATTCATTGGGATAAATCATTTTTTTACCAATTTTTTCAAAGTATATTGCAAAACAGCTTGTTCCAAAAGCATCCCATCTCATTTCAAAAAATAACTTCTTGATCAACCAAGTTTTACTCCTCTATCAATATCTACCATATCATGTTTTTTCATCAATGTAATATGATCCAATGGCTCAAAATCAAAATTTGTTGGTTCTCAATGTACTTCTACTACCACATTTTCACTCTCATCTTTTCAAATTGGCACATTTGGATGAAGACCTGTATTTGGCATCTTCAAAAGAATCAAATTTAGCTCTTTTACAAGATCTTGATATTCTGCGTCTTTAGCCTGAATTTCTAATTTCAAAGCCTTTGCTTCTTCATATTTTTTTTCTTCACCAAACTTCTTTTGCTGAAATTTCAAATCATCAATTTCTTTTTGCAATTTTCTCCTTTTCTCATCTTTTTGCAAAACAGCCTCTACATCAATTTCAATATTTTTAGCTGCACAAATTTTCTTGTATCTCTCTACATTTTCACGAACTTTGTTTAAATCAATCATCTAGAAAATAGTAAAAATTAAAAAAACTAAACACACATTTCCTCTCATCCTACCTACGAAATGGATAAAAGAAATATTTTGTATTGAAATCAGAAATTTTAACTACATAATGTACACATGAAAACATTATGCTATCAGCATAATGAAATTTAATCATTTTACAATAGAAAAAAGCAAAAATGGAAGAAAAAATCATACTAATATGAATAGCAATTTGAACAATTTTGGGATATTTGATAGCAAGATTGCTTTTTGGAATACAAAATAGATGACAAAGAAAAAATGCTATTGAAAGATCAAAACATGTAATTATGTGACAAATAAACGAAAAAATTGCACCAATCTTGCCATGATTTCCATACAACTACAAAGATTTAGTTTTCATTGGAAAATGAATTGATTATATAGTCTTTGATTGACTTTCAACTGGTTATCTAAAACAAATAGTATTTTTGGAAATAAAAAGCTGAAATTCTAATCTAAACAGAAATGAAGCTATGATAAAATATTGTCTTGATAACAAAAAAGTTTATTATGATATCCTCAGAATGAGAAAATAAACTTGACAAACTGCATATTTTCAATATAATAATTGTGCTAAAATAATAAAAATATGAAGAAACAAAAGAAACCTTTAAAACCTTTTTGGAGATTTTTATCTCTGAGCATGGTGGTGTATGTTGCACTACCGATCTTTAGTATCGCACAAACCATCAAACTATTTCACAACGGTGGACCATTGTGGATGTTGGTCATAGATTGTTTAATTGTATTATTGTCGGCCATTACTATAATCAGAAAGTATGAGCGTAACGAACAATTCATCACAAACCATCATCATATCAATGGAGACAAGCAATATTTTTTGGCAACAACTATTGCCTGTCTCATAATGGCAAAACTGATCATCACAACCATCATCTAACACACCGCAAAACTCAACAAATTGTTGAGTTTTTATTATTATATCATTTTTTTACAAAAATGGTTGTAAAAATTTATCCACTTTTTATAAAATTTTGCAATATTTTTTTTTACGAATATAATTGAACTAACAAAATAACTTATATTAAGGTGCTACTACACATGGTCTGTATTCAGACTATAAAACCTTATCATTAGGTTGTGTTGTTAGAGGTATTCCTCTTTAAACCTATCTAGATCAGTTACCCAACAAGGTCGGATAGAAATCCACAAGGAGCTTCGGATTCTTTATGTAATCAATTTCAATTGTTTAAAAGTAGATAATTGAAATTGGTTATATGAAACCAAGCCGGAGCTCTTTGCTAAAAGCCATTGGTATGCCAGTGGCTTTTTTTATACTCAAAAAAATCCAGCATGAAACTCATGTCTGGATTTTTATCTTTCAGAAGCTATTTTTACTCCAATCTAATCACTCATTTCAACCTATTTTCAACTCTCTCCTTTCACATCACTTTCATCACAGAAAACAAATCTGGAGTCCTTTTAGATGCACAAAGTGCTAATCTCAAAAACATTGCCAAATCTCAAATCTTTCAAATATATCATCACTCCTTAAATTCTGCATTATTTGATGCGAATCCATATTTTTTTCCAATTTGTTTCAATTGATCAAACCGCTCCTCTGTCGTCATACCAAAATCTAAAACATTCAAATATTCATCAATAAAATTCTTCATCACATTCATATCAAAATCTCCAAATCAATTGATTTTTCCATCTTCAGATTTTACTCGTAACTCATCATTTTTTACCAATTTCTCTCGCTCAGAATCAAAGAAAAATCTTAGTTGTGTATCAATATCTTTGAAAGTATAAAATCTTTTTGGATCTTTTTCGGTGTGTCTTTCAATATTCAAAGCACTTCTAGCATAATCAATATCTGATTTTATCAAATCAGCTAAATCTGTATTGTATTTTTCAGCCCAAACTAATCATTCTTTTAGCAATTGATCTGTAGAAATTCTAGACAAATAAGAATTATTTACCTGTTCCATCTTTACTAAATCAATCAAAGCTCATGATTTATTCATATTTTCTAAAGCGAATTCACGATCCAAAAAAGTTTTATCCAAATTCTCTTTTTGCCATTCTTCGAATCACGAATCCATAATCGTATAAAGATAATCCAATATTCATTGGACAGCAAAACCATGCTCCAAAAGGAATTCTACATTTGCTTCTGGATCTTTTCTTTTTGATATTTTTCTCTTTTTCCCTGTCTCCTCATCCACTTTCAAAATCTGTGCCAAATGACAGTATTTTGGTGCAGGTAAATCAAAAGCTTGGAAAAGCTGCAAGTGCAAAGGTACTGAAGTGAGCCATTCCTCTGCTCTGATTATATGAGTCACTTTCATCAAAGTATCATCAGTGATATGAGCTAAATGATATGTAGGCAATCCATCAGATTTCAACAGTACAATATCATTGTAATTGTCTCACATACTCACTTTTCATCTCAAAATATCTTCAAAAACTATTTTTTTATTTGCATCTCCATGAGATCTAAATCTCACAATATAATCAGGATTTTGCTTCACCATCTCAACTAATTCATCCACAGTTTTATTTCTATATATCGAATAATTTCCATAAATTCATGGCATAATCTTTGCTAATTCCTGCTGTGCTCTAATTTTCTCAATTTCTTCTGTCGTCATCCAACATGGATAAGCTAATCATTTTGCTACAAGGTGTTTTGCAAATACACGATAAAAATATTTTCTTTGACTTTGTGTATATGGCCCATAGTCTCAGACATCTTCTCAATTCGCTCACAAATTTCATTCATCAAAACCAATACCAAAATTCTTCAAAGCATTTAACAAAAATTCTGTTCATCATTCGATTTGTCTTTTTTGATCAGTATCTTCTATCCTCAAAATTAATGTACCATTATTTTGTTTTGCAAATCTCCATGAAGTGAAACAAGAAAACAATCCTCAAATATGCAAATATCCAGTTGGACTTGGAGCGAATCTAGTGCAGACACCATTTCTTTCTGGAAATTTATTCTTTAAATCATCAATAGTTTCTTTCACATCAGGAAACATCAACTCAGCCAAATCATTCCATGTAGCCATAATCAAAAAATTTTAATCAATATAAAAAACATTTCTCAATCTATTTTTATCAATTATGGATTATTTTTCAATAGAATTAAATTTTTATTTATAAAATAAAATGTCCCAAAGACAAGCATTGGGACAGCAAAAAACATCAAATGATGAGACTGAAACCGCTCACTGATATACGTGAGTTAAGACAACAGCTGCTTCCAAGCGGAGTCACGGTAAAACAGTCTCATCATACGAGCAAAATCACTTATAAAAAAACAAGGCTAAAATACAAGAAAATTTTATACAAAATGAATTTCATTTGATTTCACTACTCCAATCTCTATTATAGATATTTGTTTACGACAAAATAAAAATATGAAATACGAATATATCACACAACCAGATTGAATCTATATGACAAATGATGACTTAAATATTTTAGCAGAAATAACTTTTGAACAAGTTGATGACAAATTTTATGACATCGACCACACATTCGTAGACGAATCAATGAGAGGACAATGAATCGCTGATGAATTAGTAGAAAGAGCTATAGACTATATTAAATGAAAATGATTCAGAATAACAGCATCCTGCCCTTTTGCAAAAAAAATAATTTCACAAACACAAAAATAAAAATCACTTGAAAAAATAAATTTTATCATTACATATTGATTATGATGAGAATTAATATTCTCATTTTATTTTTTAAAAAAAATTTCCATGAGATTAGACGGAAAAAGTATCCAAGCAGCAATCTCTCAAATGGTTGAGGAATACAGATTTGATGCTTATCAAATTTTTGAAATCGTAAAAATGTGAATTAGATCTGGTTTTAGAAAAGATTTCCCAGAATACAAAAAAGCCAATATTGTAGTCAATATTGCAAACGACTGATGAGTTAATATTTACAAACAATTACTTGTAAAATCTGAAAATGAAATTGAAGATCCAGATACTGAAATCTGACTAAAAGAGGCAAAAGCGATTAGAAAAGATATAAAAGAATGAGAAGAATTACTGATAAATGTGACGCCAGAAAGCATGGAATTGTCTAGAATTGCATCACAAGCTGCCGCACAGACAATCAAACAACAACTTAAAAATATAGAAAGAGAACAATTTTTTGAAAAATTTCAAAACAAAGAATGAGAACTGTTGAAAGCAAAAGTAATCAGAGTTCATGCCGATAGCGTAATACTGGATATAGAATGATCTACAGTAGTTTTGACTCCAGATGGACAAATTCCACATAGGATATACGAACCAGGAGAAGAAATATTTGTGTTATTAAAACAAATTTCAAAAGATACATGATGAATTACTTTGAGTATCACTCAATCTACTCCTGACTATATTGAAGCAATTTTGAGAAAACTAGTTCCAGAATTGGATGAATGATTAGTGACTATAGAAAAAATTGCTAGAATTCCAGGTAAAAAAACAAAAATTTTGGTTAAATCAAATAATGAAAAAATTGATCCAGTTTGAGTTATGGTTTGACACAAATGAGATAGGATCAATACAGTTTTGTCACTTTTAGACGGAGAAAAAATTGATTATATAGAAAAAGTTGATGATGACATCAAGCTAATCACAAACTGCTTAAAACCAGCTCAAATCAACAATATTGAAATCAAAGACAAAAAAGCATACATTACACTAGACGATTCTCAAAAACCATTAGCAATAGGAAAAGCAGCTTCAAATATAAAGCTTGCATGACAGATCACATGATACATAATCGAATTAAAATAGACTAGATCTTGTCTATCGTAAATAATCTTATCAATAATTCGTGAAATATTGCTCTTCTCTGGTAATTTTCTTTAAATTTATCCATTGAAATTGCATCACGAATTATTTTTTTTTCTGTATTTTTAAATTTTACTCACTCCTGCTCTACTAATTTTTTCAAAAGCGAATCAAAAATATCAATAGTTTTTATATCTTTTTCTGTTAATTCATATTTATTTTCTGGTTCATAAGGCGTCTTTGAGGCTGGAGTATATCAAGTAAGTTTGATATAAGTTTCTCTATCTACTACCACAAATGCATCCATAATTTTTCTCCTACTAGATCTTGCTAAAACATTTCATTCATAAACCATCGCTTCACTTGCTCCCGCATCCAATGCCAAAGCATTGAAACAATCAAAATTATTTTTCACATAATCAGCCAATTTTGGGATGCTAATTCATCATACTACTCACATATAAATGGTAGATCAATCCTGTGTACTACAAATAAAATTTCTATTTGCACTACTATACATACTAGAAGCAAAATTTATTGAATTTACATCTATCACATTTTGTCATTCAACCAACAAAACTGTAAAATTTGACATTCAAAATTGAAATTCGTCCATTTTATCAGCATTTAAATTCATTTTCAGCCCTGCATCATGATCAGTATAATTGTGTTGTGCCATAAAAGGATTTCATTCAATATCAAATCCAAATATCATCCTCACAGAAGTTTCAGGCCAATAAGCACTATAACTTGCTCAATCTCACAAAAAAACTCTCTCAAAATTTGCATATGTCACCCCCTTGCAAGAAGAATAATCAGCCGGACAAAAAAAAGTTCAATTAATTCAAGTATCTCATCATACTTTTTTTACCAAATTTTCCAATGTATCTCATCCAGTATTTGCAAGCGATGTCACCACAAAATCTTGTCAATCCAAAATTACTTTAATCACTCTAATTGGTTTTCCATCTCTATTTTCAATCAATAATTCCTTGTATGCAAAAGTATTTCAAATAAAAGAAAAAAACAAGACTAATATGAATAATATTATTTTACCTTTTTTCATAATTTTTCATATACACATATAAAATAATTAATTCTATCGACTAAAATTTTGCATAGCAAAATTTTTATCTATCAAACAATTCGTCAATTTTTTTCTTATCTATCTTTACAAAAGACGGCCTACCATGCTGACAGACAAACATTCAGTCAATATTTTCAAATCATTCTTTGATCAAGTTTATCATCTGATCCATTGACAATTTATGTCATGCTTTTATGGATGTTTTACAAGCTTTTGTAGCATAAATTCCATCCAACATATGATCAAACGAAATTTCTGGCAAATACAAAATATAATTAAACAACTTTTCTAAATCCACTGGATATGTGATAAAAACTTTTGGCACTGCGTAAACTACCATCATATTTTCAGTCAATAATGAACAATCAAACCCAAATTCATTTATTTTTTCAATTTTTTTGTCCAAATTTGCCACATCAGTCACATTAAATTTCACAGGCTGAAGCAATAATTCTTTTGAAAAATCAGTATTTTTTTTCATTTTTTCAAAAGCAATTCTTTCCGCCAAAGCATGCTGATCCACATAATACAAACTATCTTCTCATTGCAAAACTATATAACTATTCCACAATTGTCACACTACTTGATACTCCCCTATTTGCGAATTTGAAGATATAAATTCAGATTCCGCATTAAATCACATAGAAATTGCAGAAACATTTGAATATTGAAAATCATCCTGTCCAAATAATGTTTTTGGATTGTTGTGCAAATCATTACTTCACATAAAAACATTTTGTCATTTATATCACATATTTGGAATCTGAAAACTATTTGTTTGAGATGAGATATTTTCTCATCATACAAAATTTTTTGGAGAAACAAAAGTATTGTGACTATAATCTGTAATTTTGCTATCTCACAAACAAGTTGAAACAGATTCATAAACATTTTTGTAAACAGCTTGTGAATCTACAAATTTCACCTGAAGTTTGGATGGATGGACATTCACATCCACCAAATCTGGTTTGATATCCAATATCAATACAGCCAACGGATATTCTCATGGTGTTAGCTGTCTACGATAAGCATCCATCAATGCTCTATAAATTGTTTTATCTTGGATTGGACGAGAATTCACATAAATTTTTATATTATCAGCCGATCAAAAACGGATACTTGGATCCGACAGTACTCACAAAATCTTCATGTTTTCATCTTCAAATTCCACAGGTTTTAGGTTGTTTGACCAATCTTTTTTGTAAATATCATTTATCCTAGTAATCAAAGAATCACTTCATTTTAAATCAAAAACCAACTTATCATTTTTTTTCAAAACAAAACTTTTATCATAATGCCAAATTGCTACATCCACAAAATAATTGTAGCAATAATAAAATTCTGTTTGTGCAGATTTCAAAAATTTCAATCTAGCTGGGACATTATAAAACAAATCTTCAACTGATACTACCGTCCCATGTTGAAATGGCACTGGAATATGTGTCATAATTTGCTCCGATCATCTTTTTGTGTATTTTGTTCAAATTTCACTGTAAGCTGTTTTGGACATTATAGTAATTTTTGAAACTTCAGAAATACTCGCCAAAGCCTCTCATCTAAATCCATAACTGGAAATAGAAAGCAAATCTTCATCAGTATTTATTTTGGAAGTTGCATACCTTTCAAGCAACAAATCCATATCCGAAAGCTGAATTCCATCTCCATCATCTTGCACAGAAATCAAACTTTTTCCACCATCCACAATATTTACTTCAAGCTTTTTTGCTCCAGCATCCAAACTATTTTCCACAAGTTCTTTTATCACACTTGATGGTCTATTTACTACTTCTCAAGCTTTTAATCTATTTATTACATATTCTGGTAATTTATGTATTGCCATAAAAAATTTTACAAAGTAAAATCTTTAGCTAATTGCTTATGGCTAATAGCGATTAAGTCCACAAAAAAGCATCTTGCTATTAGCTCCAGCTAGCGACTATTAGCTAATTTACATTTTTCTCTTGATTTTTCAATAAAGAATATAATTATATTACAAATATAATCTTAATATGAAAATATGCGAAAAGATGATTTACACAACATAATAACAAAACACTGAAATAAAATAAAAATATTTTGAGGAATTTTTGCTATTGCTGTAATGCTTTTAGCAATCAAAACCTATGTAAATTACAGTGTGATCACCCAAGAAATAGAAAAAGTAAATACTGATATAAACAACACTAGACAAGAAATTGCTTATTCAGAAAATTTTTACTCAAAATACCTAGACTCAGAATATTCTTTATACTTCTTATCTCACAAAAATAATGTATTATTTGATTGAGAATATATTATAAAAGTATCAACCACACCAAAACAATCTCAACAAGAAATAACACAAACGCCTCAAACAGAAATAAATGAAACACCCCAACAATCTCGAAATCGTTTCATAAAATCAAAAATAAAGTAAATTTATATATTAACAAATCAACAAATGAAAAAAAAATTATTGCTATTACCCATCTTAGTTTTAGGATTATCTACTCTATTATCTTGATGTAAAAAACAAAACATCATAGAGAATTGAGACAAAGTCACCCTCAATTACGACTCTTATATGCAAGACTGATCGATCCTTGAACAAAACATCACACAGACAATTACAGTATGACGACAAGATAGTTTTCCTATATTTGACGAGCAATTATTATGACTAAAGGTAGGTGAATCAAAAACTTTTACCACAAATGATCCAAATGAATGATACTGAATTTTTCACGATGAATTAAAAGTGCAGGACATATCAACAGCAGTATTTAGCACCATATGAACTACTCCAAGTGTGTGAGAAGAGATAAATTTATGATCATTAAAATGAATTATTTTGGAAACAACACCTACAACCATCAAAATAGATTTCAACGATAGACAAACTCGTGAAAATGTAGAATTTACTATCACAGTGCTAAATATCGAAAAGTCGAGTCTTTGAGATTAAAAAAATTTATACACAAACCTACAAAAAAATCCTCAATTGAGGATTTTTTTTATTCATTAAATACTTCTGTCTGACTTCATTTTAAACTATAGCCATTTGCAAAATCTTTCAATCTTGGTTTCTTTTGCAAAAGTTCTTCAAAACTTTTTTCCAATTCTGTGTATCAAACTGTCTTTGGATAAACATATGTGATAGGATCAAGTAATCAAGTTGGACGGATAATCTGCTCCACAATTTGCTTTGAAAGATTCATCTCATAAGATGCAGGCGTCGCAGAAAGGAATAATGTTTTTGCTTTTTCTTTTTTCTTTTGCAAAACAACCGACAACTGGTTTTCTCCGCGAGCTTGAGCAATCTTTTCAGATTTATGGACTAAATCTTTATATGTATCAGAAGCATCATTTAATACATCAATATAATCTTCTTTTGCCAAAGTTGGCTTCCATCACAAAATCATTTCCAGCTCTCCATAATTTAGTGGACGATGATCAATTGCCGATGGAAGCCTGAATCAGTATTTTATCAAGTTCATTTTTCTAGATCTATCAGCCTGTGGCATTGCTTGAAGTTGTGGCAATGTCATATGAGATTCATCAATAATTAGGCACATATCATCAGGGAAAAAATCAAAAAGTGTGTTTGGTGGTTCTCATGGCAATCTACGATCAAAATACAATGAATAATTTTCAATTCCCGTCACAAACCCTGTTTCTCTAATCATCCTAATATCATATTCTACCCTTTTTTTGATTCTTTCAGCTTCCACAAGCATTTTTTGATCAGTAAATTCTTTTACTCTCAATTCTTTTTCAGCATTCATTTGTTCCAAAATATCTTCCAAATGCGAAGTATCTTGAATAAATTGGGTAGCTGGCCAGACTATCACTTTGTGAGAATGTCACCCACCATAGTAAATTTGGTCATCATTTTCATCAATCAATTTCATAGTAGTTGAATCCCTAAATTCTATCCTTTCCAATTTATCATCATCAAAAATACATCTATAAACATATCTTTCAGTACTCGTAAAAATATCCAAATTTTCCCCCCTAAAATCAAACATTCCATGCTCAATTTTTCCATGAACTGGTTTATACTGCATTTTCAAAAGTTGCATTTTCAATTCTTTGAAATCATAAGTTTTTCATATTTCCAACATCAAACAATTTTCTTGAAAAAATCTTTTTTGTCCTAAACCATAAAGAGATGATGCAGAAGCTACTACAATAACATCTGGTCTACTCAAAAGCGAAGCCATTGTCGCTAATCTATACATTTCAATTTCCTGATTTATTGTCGCTTCTTTTTCAATATATGTTCATGTAGCTGGCAAATAAGATTCAGGCTGATAATAATCAAAATAAGATACAAAATAATGTACAGCATTGTGCGGAAAAAATGCTTTTAATTCAGTAGCCAATTGTGCTGCCAATGTCTTGTTGTGTGAAATTACGAGTGTTGGTTTTTGCAAATGCTGGATAATATTTGCCATCGTAAAAGTTTTTCCAGTTCATGTAGCTCACAAAAGTGTTTGAATATTTTTTCCATTAGAAAATCAATCAATAATCTTTTTTATTGCTTCTGGCTGATCTCATGCTGGCTTAAA
This sequence comes from uncultured bacterium, assembly GCA_947170225.1. GTDB lineage: Bacteria > Patescibacteriota > Gracilibacteria > Absconditabacterales > Absconditicoccaceae > JALOAF01. The sequence goes on from CAMVSQ010000015.1 coordinate 12,251, forward strand.
TTTTGATTCTAATTGAAACATAAAATTTCATTTCACAAAAAATAAAGAACAAAAATACTATACCAATCAAAATTCAATTATCAAGATATAAATTTTTACAAAAAAAGGGGCGAAATCGCCCCAAATAATCAAAGTTCTGGCAAATTTTCAACCAATGCAATCTCTTTTTTTACGAATATCAATACAAAAAATCGTAGTTTCACCTACGATCTTTTATACATATTTTCAAAATACTGATTATTCATTTTCTTTTTTCTCTTCTTCTTTAGCCTCTTGTTTATTTTCTTCTACTGGCTCTTCTTTTACTACCACCTTTTCTTTTTTCTCGATTACTTCAGGGTTTTCAGCATTTACTCTAACTGAAATATCTCATTTAATATCTTTGTACAAGAAAGGAACTGTAAAATCTCAGATAGATGTGATTTTCTTTTTCATCTTGAAGAAATGGTCTTCAACTTCTACTTTATATGTTTCTTTTACCAATTTTGCAATATCAGATTCATCAATTTTGGCATACAAAGTACCATCTTTGTTTACTTTTCAAACAAATGTAAGTCCTCCATCCTTTTCAATACTTGACAATAATCATTTAAATCATTCAGCTTTTACTGCTCTTTCTTTTTCAGCAGCCTTAATTTTTTGAGAGTACTTATTTACCATATTTGCTGTAGCCAAAACTGCCATATTTTTTGGCAATAGTACATTTCTAGCAAAAATTGGTTTTACTCTAACAATTTCGAACCTTTCACCCAAGTGTTTATTTGATTCCAACAAAATCACTTCGATAGTTCTGTTTTCTAATTTTCTCCTTGGCATGGAAATAATAATTAATAATTAAAAATCCATAATGAAGAACTAATTCTTCACTAAAACAACAAAGAGTATAAAAAAATAAAATCAAAATTCAATAGAAAATTGACAAATCATCTACTTTGCACAATGATTTATTTCGCCACTGAATCAAAAAATCTTTTTTTCTTCTTCAACCACCAATCTGACTGCCTAACTAAATTCCTCGAATCTTCGTTGTCCGCCAACAAAATCTTGATCGCTTCTTCCAAATAAATCGTATTTTGACTACCCTTTCAAATTATCAATTTTTTTCATTTTGATTTCTTCAACTCCTCTTTTACCTTATTTCAAAGAGAAACTGAATCAGTAAACTCCTCTACTTTGGACATATCATATCAAATTTTTTCCAATTCATCTTTGAGATATTTTTTCATATTTTCTCCGACCAAAAATACTCTATCAGCTACTGAATGTACATAACTTGCAATTTTCCTATGATCAGACTCTGTCAATTTTCCAAGTTCTCTCATATCTCAAAGCATTAGCCAGATTTCACTGTTTGGAAACAAATCCTTTTTGATATTATAAACTGTATTTAATATCTTTTGAACACTCAATGGAGATGAATTATATGTAGAATCAAACAATAATGAATCATACAATCAATTAAACACAGATAATCTTCCTCATTGCAATTTATACTCCAAAAATATTTTATCAAAATTATCAAAAATCGATGACTTTCATTCTCTATAATTTATGATATCCAATATCGCCAAAGCCACTCCAATATATCCATAATTCGCCTTTCACAAAATATTTGTGGTAATATTTATATTTCTTTGCCTAATCGATAAATCAAAATTTGAATACAAATTTTCATCCTTATATTCAAACTTTTCATTTTCAAATTTTATATCTCATTTAGAATTATATCATTGAGTTTGATAAGTCAGATAGTCGACCTCAATATCATCCACCAACGACATAGCATCTTTGTCATCAATATTCAAAAGCGCTAAATCCAAGGTGTTTTGTACCATTTTTTTTTCCTCTTTTGCAATATTTTCTGGGCTACCAAATTGCATTGAATGAACAGAATCTATAGCCGTAAAAACTCAAATTTGTGGCTGAACTATGTTTAAAAGAAATTCCATTTCTCACGGATGGTCAATCCCATATTCCAAAACAACAATATCATACGGTTTTTTACCAAAAAGTGTTGTAAATAAAACTTTAAAAAACACTTTTAACGATCAAAATAATGATGGCACAAATTCTTCAATTTCAAATATAGACAAAGACAATCCTAGTTCACCATTAAAATTTTTACTTGATGTATAAATTTTTTTATTATTTATAAATTTACACAATGTTTGATATATTATCATCCTGCATGAAGTTTTTCCCACACTTCCATTTATTCCAATCACAAAAACTTTGTGCTTTTCCACATATTTCCTAGCAAAAAACGACAATAAACGACAATAAAAATCCAATAATTTTTTTTTCATCACAAAAAATATTTTAAACAAAATTAAAAAATTTACATCCCCTTTTTGTTTCAATATTCAATATTTCTTAATTCTTTTTTTATTTGTTTAAACTCCAAATTTTCTTCCCTATTTTCTTGCTTCTCAATTTGCGATATTTCATCAGACTCCAATTTGTCTTTATTTTCAAACATTATAGTGATTATCACAGCTATTGGCACAGATAGCAATACCCCAAAAAATCACATAATCAATCATCAAACTAGCATAGAAATAAAGATCAGTACGGCACTAACTCACAATGCTTTATTCATAAATAATGGAGCCCAAATATTATTTTCTACTACATTTATAATCCACAAAATCAAAACCACCACAATTGCAACCCAAAAAGAATTATACAAAAATCATATTATAAACAAAAGTATTCAAGTGATAATCGGTCAAATATATGGTATCAAATCCAGCAATCATACAAGCAAACATAATCAAATTTTTCATGGCACATGTACTCCAAATCGTCACATTACTACAAGACACACCCACATAGCCACTGCCAAAAGCAAACTCAAAAGCAACCTAGATTTCAGCCAAACAGCCAATTTATAATAAATTTTTTGGATTTTCAAACGAGTAATCTCTACATTTGAATTTCATCCCAATTTTGCCAAAAAATTTGTAATAAGATCTTTTTCTACAGAAAACAATATCGACAAAACCAAAAACAACAAAAAATTTACCAAAAATCCTGTAAATCACGATATAAAATTTACCAAAAACAATCAAAATTGACTAGCTGATTTTTTTCATCGATTAATAATTCCATCTATATTATTTTGTACAGTTTCCTGTATTTTTAGCATTGTTCATTGATCCGATGTAATACTCACAAAATATTCTTTTGCAGTATCTGGCAAGTTTTCCATATCCATAATAGTTGAGTACAATCATTTTTCTGAAACTGTAGTTTGTACTTGCGAAAGATATCAAAGTCATACAGACCAAACTTCAGACAGTTGGCGATACAAAAAAGGTATCACAATTACAAATACCCCCAAAAGTATCACTATAAATATAAAATACGAAAAAAATATAGACAATCATCTACTCAAACGGCGTTTTTGAAACCATGAAATAAACGATTCAAGTATTATAGAAACTATATAGGCCGATATAATCAAAAAAATTATATTCAATACTTTGAAAGAAAAATATCAAATCACAAAAATCAAAAGTCAAATCAACCAAAATCTAACTATTTTTTTATTACTCCATCAATTTTCTTCTGTTTTTTGGTCAATCAAGACAGACTTTTCTTTTTTCAATTGTCATTCAAAATCTTCTTGCCAATATTTCTTTTGATTATATTGTTTTTGATTAAGTTGTTCCTTTTTTGCAATAAAAAAATTTTTTATAGAATCTAAGAATTGCTTTTTTTGTTTCATAATTTTTTTAAAAATTTTAAAAACGATTTTTTAAATTCTTCCAGAATATAATGATTTGATTGTATTTTGTCAAACTTTTCTGTTTGATTTTTTAAAAGTCCTATATTATTTTTGTTTATTGATACAAAAATCTTGTAAAATTTGTCGTCTATAGGTTTTGTAGCAAATCAATTTTGCTGTAAATAATTGTTTATCTGTCTTTTTAATGCAACTCTTTTTGTGGCATATTTACTATATTTTAGCGGAATATTTACCGAAATTTGATTAAACTTTAAATTTGGATATTGAATAAAATAAAAAAATCAAAAATAATCAGACACAAAATACTGCCTTCTTCTCACCAAAAAATTTACATCTTTTCATCTCAATCTATTTTTTCTTTTCAACATAATAATAATTCAAAATAAAATAGTCACTAGTTGCCAGACGATAGTTAACTAGTAGCTAGTGACCAGAGACTCTTTTAAAACATCCCTCTCTCAAATTTCCAAGTTCAAATTGTCATTCGCGGACTCTAACCAAATCAATTACTTTATACCCTAAATTATTTAATAATCTACGAATATGTCTTTTTTTTCATTCAAGCAATATAATTTTTACAAAATATTTATTTTTTTGCTCATAAAATTTTGCCATCTTCACTGTAAGCAATTCTCCACCGTCCAAAATTCATTTTTTCATTTTTTTGTAATCATTTATAGAAAACATTTTGTCGATTTGCACATTGTATTCTTTTTCCACATTGTTGCTTGGATGTTGAAATTTATTTACTAGATTTGAATTATTAGTCAAAATCAAAAGCCCTCTACTATCCTTGTCCAACCTGCCAATATAAAAATAATTTTGAAATTCTTTTGGCAATATTTCGTATATAGTTTTATTATGTTTATCCATTTTGGAACAAACATATCAAATCGGTTTGTTAAACAAAATCACATCGACTTCATCTGATAATTTTATTTCTCTTTTTATTTTCAATTGTTTAATTTCCAACATTTCACCTCACTCAACCCCAAAAGAAAAAGACTCTACTTTTTGTCAATTCACAAAAACATGACCTGAATCAACCAAAGAAACAAATTTCCTCCTAGAAATTCAAAAATTCTCTTGAACATATTTATTTAAACGCAAAACTTTTTGATACTAATAAAAAATCCACACACAAAATAATAAACAATATTTTTATTTTTTCAAGATTTAAGTTTATTTAATTTGACAATTCCAATTGTACATCCATTTCTCAAGCTTCATTCACATCTAAATCTAAATTTTCTTCCTTTTCTTCATTATTTCATTCGTCTAAATTTTCTTCATCCAAAGTATCCATTTGCTCACTTTCATCAGCAAAATCATCTCACAAAATTTCATTTTCCATAATCGCTCACTCCAAAATTTTATCATCACTTGGCAGCATTGAGCAACCAACCAAAAATGATAAAAATACAAAACATCCAAACAAAAAGATACTTTTTTTCATCAATATACATATTAAAAAAAATAAAACGACACAGGGTATACACAAAATTTTTAAATATGCAATAGATTTTTTGTGTTTTTGCTTTGAAAATGAAACAGAAAAATATAAACATAAGTAAAATAAGAAATTTTTTATTAAATTAAAATAAAAATGGCAGAAGAAAAAAACCTAGACACACAGCAACCAATGCAAGAAACAGCCCAAGAAGTTAGTCAAGCAACCACAAAAGAAAACACACAAGAAAATATACAAGAAAATATACAAACTAACTCCCAACAAACACAAAAATGAACTTTGTATACAAGTGAAAAAGAACAACAGCAATATGAAAAAATAAATAAAAATTACAAAATTATATACTCTGTAATTTTTAGGTATTGACTAATTATTTTAGTATTTGCATTGGCAATAATTATATTTTCTATCCTAATCAAAAAAGAAAAAACTCTCACATTTAGCGATGAATTTGAAGTAAAACAACAATCATTGATCGCAAATTTTTACAAAGAAAAAGAAAATAATGTCCCAGTTGACCAAAATTTAAAAACAATCATAAAACACTGAACACTAAATATTTCCGACAATTTACTACACTCATACAATAATTTGATAACATACAAATGATTTACCATGCCAAGATGAACTTTTTTGTATGAGCCAGACGAATTAATAGACAAAGATTATTTCAATGATCCAAATTACAGTATAGAAAATTTACAAAAATTAACAAACAAAATAATATTTGTAGGTTATAATGAAATATGAACAAAGCAAAATAAACAAATCACATTTTTACCGCTCAAAGATGGTAGTGTTGAAGAGACTTTTTTTGTATCATGTGTAAATAAGACTAGAATATTCAACTGAATTTGCAACAATTATGTAGACAAGTTTATAAACGGATTTTTTGTATACAAAATTAGCGATGATTTTCCATGACTTACAAAAACTTTTAAAAATATAATGTGACAAAAAAAATACAAAACAAATGCATGTGAATGACTAAAAAATTATATCACATATTCAAACACCGCTCCAAGTCAAATGGAAGATCTCGCTATTTTATGTTGATGAGAATATTTGGAACAATTCAATATTACACAAGATTTCATACAAGTCACAAATGAACTAGAAAACAAGTACATAAAATCAAATATATCAAAATACAAAGAAATAAATGAATACAAACTAGTTTCTTATCAACAAATTTTGTACAACAATTTAGAAAATGGTATTCCTCCATACGAAGGAACATTTAGAGATTACTCAAACTATCTGGCAAATATTTTGCAAAAAACAGCACAAAACCCAGTATCTTCAATATATTACGATATGACATTTCGATTCAATAATTTTTATCTAGTACCAAATTTAAATAAATTAAAATACCAATCAACTTCCTCAAAAAGGGAAGAAATAGAAGCAATAATATCAGAAATAGAAAAAATAAACAATTGAAGTAATATTGATTGATATGTATGACTAAAAAATATGATAACAAACAAAATATTGGAAGAAGAAATCAAAAAAATTGGTGCAAACATAAGTGTTTCAACCGACGATGTTATGACCACATTACTAAAAAATATCAAATCTCAAAGTTATCTAAAAATCATAAATGAAGAAGTTTATGAAAATATCATAAAAATAAATGGATACCTGTCTATAAATATAAAATGAAGTAATACTCCACTATTTTTTGGATCTACACTGGAAAACAAAAAATGAGTTTTAATTGTAAACGAAATCAGTTTGAGTGAATACGATGAATTAAATGAAACTTTGTGAATCATAATATCACAAAGAGATTACACTCTGCCAGAAATATACGAATATATACAAAGTAACATCTGACTGTATATTTCAGAAAATCTAAATATCACACCTTGTGACATAATTATAAACAGATTAGATGAACTAAATATAGAGGCAAATGTGTTGCACTGTGATGAAAACAAAATAAATATAATAAAATGATCATCATGAAGCAAAATATTGTATCAAATAAAAATGGATCAATATAATATACAAAACATCGTTTCAACAAACAGAGAAATACAAACATATATAGACAATAATTATTCTTGAATAAACACAAATTCAATCACAATAAGCAACATAGTATGAAATATTATAGCTTATGAACCTCAAAAAGATATATCACAAACTTTGGAATGAAGCAATATTGCCATCACTGCCATTGACGATTTCAGAAATTATTTGGGTGTAAATGTAGTAGATATAGCTGAATCAAATTGAAAAGTGGCTGCAGAATTTGAAATAAACAGTATAAGCTTCATCTGAATATATGACACTAGAACAAAAAAATTGTGACCACTGTTTTTGAAACAAGAGGCAGAAAACAAAGATGATATAAATTTTAAAACATTTTCTTTGTACCTCACTCCAGAAAATCAAAACGAAATAAATAGATTTTTAATTGAGACAATCCAATATTTAAAAAATATTGATACTGCTCTAGTAAATAAATATATAAATGAAGAATAATTTTTAATCCATAACAAATCGTATGTACAAAAATTTTTCATTACAAGAAATAAAAAGTGTAAAAAATAACTTTATACCCCACCTATACTCAATAATAAAAAAAGAAAAATGCCAAGGTATAAATGATTTTGTAAAATATATTTTCAAAGAATGAAAAAAATTATATTATTTTGAAAAATGAGAACCATTTTTTAAAATAGCTCAAAAATGAGACAATCTAGAATTATCTGATGAAATCGACAAAATACAGTTAACTATACCTATGAACGACAAATCAAAATTACAAGATCTACTAAAACACTATATCATCAAAAAAGAAAGACAAATAGGACAAAAAACTATTGAGGACATATTATTTGATGAATTTAAAACCGGAACATTTAATACAATAAACTGAAAGCCCTATATCGTTTATGATATTGAAACTACAGTTTGAGTATGAGAAAATTTGGATACTTTCAAATTTTTGCTAGCATATTCAATGACACCATGAGCGCAAAAAATGGAATATGAATACATAGATATTGAATGATTACAAAATTTTGCAAAAAAATTGGTAGATTTTGATTGATATATTATCTGATTCAATAGTTTTGCGTTTGATAATCCAATCACTATAAAACAATGATGACTGTCTGCACAAGATTTGGAAACATTAAACAAAAAAAGTCTAGATATTTTCTATTTTATACGAAATTTATCTTGAAGAAGAATTTGACTAAATAAATTATCTGAAACACTGATATGAATACAAAAAACTCTATGATCATGAGCAGAATGAGAGACTTTGTGGAAAGAATACCAAAGAACTTGAGAAACAAAATATTTGGAAGAATTCAAAAAATATTGTAAAAATGATGTTAGAATGACGGCATTTGTGCTACTATATCTATTGCATTTCAAAAAGATTTTTATAGAAGATAAAGAAATTACATTTACATTAGACGATTTTATAAGATTAGCAAAACCAAAATCTGAAATAAAACACGAAGAAAAACACTTTACAGACCAATCAATTTTTGAATAATGAAAAACAACAATTTAAAAAAAGTCTACAATACTGTAGCAAAAAAGTACTATCATAGTAGAAAAAAATATTGGTCAGATTGACCTGTAGTTTTAAAGGAAATAAAATCCTGCTGAAAAAAAGAAATTTCCATATTGGAATTTTGATGTGGATGATGAAGATGTATAAAATTTTTAAACGAAAATTTAAAGTGAATAAAAATCAATTATACATGAGTCGATATTTCCAATAAATTATTATGATTTGCAAAAAAAGACAATCCACAAAATACATTTGTATGCGATGATATACTAAAATACATCAGCACCACAAAACAAGAATCTTTTGATTTTATAATCTGAATTGCTAGTTTTCAACATATCAAAAAAAACAAACAAAGACTGTTTTTGATGAAAAATTTTTATAAATCACTAAAATATTGATGAAAATTGATAATGACAAATCGATCTTACTCAAAACGATTTATAAAAAAATACAAAAAATCAATTTTTTTATCAATTTTAAAAACAATATATACCTTATGAATCTACAATTCAAGGGATTTATACATACCACGAAGCACCGAAACCAAAAAATTATATAGATTCTATCATATGTTTTCAAAAAAAGAATTGTTTGGATTATGTAGAGACAGCTGATTCTCAATACAAAAATTATCATACCTTGATAAAAAATGACAAGAAACAAGCAACTGGAAACTATCAAACAATACTATACTGATTTGAAAAAAGACACATACAAGCAAAAAGAACACATCAACAAACAAAAATTGACAAAAATAGACATAAGTAGACAAAAAATATATTGAATTTAAAACAGAATTAGTTAATAACAATAAATCAAAAATTTTTTAATTTATTATTATACAAACAAATGAAAGTGTTAGTAATCAATGCTTGAAGTTCTTCTTTAAAGTACCAAGTATTTGACATGCCACAAAAAGAAACTTTGGCAAAATGATTGATAGAAAGAATCGGTTTAGATATGTCTATCGTAAACTACAAAGCAAAATGAGAAAAAACAGTTCACGAAAAACCAATAAAAAATCACAAAGAAGCTTTAAATGAAGCTTTTAAGCTACTTACAGAATGAGAAACTGCAATCATGAACAGCATAGGCGAAATCGAAGCTGTATGACACAGAGTTGTACACTGATGAGAAAGTTTTTCAGATTCTGTAATAATAAATGATAATATTTTGAAAAAAATAGAAGAGTGTATTGAAATTGCTCCTTTACACAATCCAGCAAATATAGAATGAATCATGGCTTGTAAAGCACTGATGAATGAAAATGTACCTCAAATATGAGTATTTGACACAGCATTTCACCAAACTATGAAACCAGAAATGTATTTGTATGCCATACCTTATGAATATTATACAAAATACAAAATCAGGAGATATGGATTTCACGGAACATCGCACAAGTATGTAAGTGGTAGAGCCGCTGAAATATTGTGAGTAGATATTCACAACCACAAAATGATTACCTGCCATATATGAAGCGGAGCTAGCTTGACGGCAGTAAAAAACGGAAAATCAATTGACACAAGCACATGATTTACTCCTGTTGCAGGACTTGTAATGGGAACTAGATGTGGAGATTTAGACCCAGCAATCCCAAATTACATAGCAAAAAAAGAAAAATTAACATGAGATGAAGTAGAAGATATTATGAACAAAAAATCATGACTTTTGGGATTATCATGACAATCGAGTGATATGAGGGATATAGAAACATGAGATGCACAATGCCAACTAGCATTGGATGTATATATCAATAGAATCATAAAATATATTTGAGCATACACTGCAGAATTATGATGAGTAGATTCTATCGTTTTCACAGCATGAGTTTGAGAAAATTGACCAATTATCAGAAAAAAAATCTGTGAAAAATTAGCATATATGTGAATAGTTTTGGATGAAGAAAAAAATGCTATTAGATGAGAAGAAGTTATCATTTCAACTGATGATTCAAAAGTAAAAGTACTAGTAGTACCTACAGAAGAAGAATTGATGATAGCTACAGATACATACAACCTAGTATCTGCCGTAAAGTAAAGA
>CAMVSQ010000016.1 GCA_947170225.1 uncultured bacterium
CAGTGACTGGGGTTAAGTCGTAACAAGGCATCCCTACGAGAACGTGGGGATAGACCACCATCCTAAACTTTTGAAAAAACTAAAAAACCTTAATTCAGCTTTGTCTCTTATTTATGCTATTAATATTTACAAAATGAGCAGAAATGTTCATTTTTTTATTTTTTCAAAAAAAATATTTCATAAAAAAAAACAAAAAAAGTATCACTTTTTAATATATTTTTTTAAAATATCAATCTATACCTATCAAAAATCAATCAAAAAAAGTGCCCAAAAATTTGCAAAATAAAAAATTTGGATTATAATATATATATGCAAATGTGATGAAGACAAAAAAACATATAGCGATTAGATACGAAATATTTGATTTGTCTATGTGTCCACTATTTGTCATACTTATCATGTTTGTATACTTTAGGAAGATGGTCTTAAACAGTATTATTGATACTTCTTTTCTATGGATAATATTTGATGTAGACATCTGACAGTACTTTTGGTACTGTTGGTCACAATTATTTGTTTATATGCATTTTTGAAATATAAATTGTAATATATACAAATCACATCAAAAATATTATTCTTCATAATTTATTTATGGACTATATCGCAGTATTTCCAAACAAAATATTGTTATATAGATTAGAAAAGATGGTTCATTGTTGATTTTACTATCTTCAGATTAGAATAATATATTATGTCGTTTTACAATTCAGATCAATTTTGGCCAATCTTGGTTTGGATGTAAAGTGGCTCATGTTATTCTAACCTTGAAGCTATAGTAAATCTCTAATGAATAATTTATAAAACTTCTTGTACAAAAATAAAAATAAAAAAATTGGCCAAATTTATTTATTAACAATACAAGAAAATATAAATTTTATTGGCTTTTCAGATTTAGGCGATGGTCTATTTCTAGAGTAGGCTATAATCAATATTATTTGTTTTTGTCATCTTCCTATTACCCCTTAACTTGCATTAGCAAGTTTTTTTTTATTTTGAAAAAACCGCATCATTGATGTGGATTATGCATATTCATGCAGGATGATTACCATTGGCTTCGTACCAACAATGTCATTTTCCCTGGTGGCTTTGGAGATTAAAGAAGATCTTTTTTGACCATGAATAGCAGGCCCCATTGGCTTAACTGGTTTTCGTTTTCTATCCATTTTTATTTTTGATAATTGTATTTTATCTTATCTTACGATAAGTAATATATTAATTAATAAAAAAGTCAATGTTTTCCTATTGAATTTATTGCATTTTCTGTATTCTAAAAGCCTAAAACAAATAGAGTTAAACCAAAACACACACAGTTATGAGAAATTTAACAGCACAGCAGAAACGATTATTTTTCTGCTTAATTGCAGAATTAGCAATCCTTCTTGTTGGAACTGAGTTTTTTAACCCATTTCCAATATCTGAAATCGCTCAAAATGAATACATGGTAATTATGACAGCCGTCATTTGCTTTGTTTCTTGTATCATTGGCATTGCTTGTGTAGCAATCTATGGAATAGGGCAAAACGACAAAGGTATTTTTTCTAATTTTAATGGAGCGCTTTTTGTCGTGAGCGTATTGTTTACTTTAATAATTCCATATTTGTGGCAAGTTATTAATTTAATCATTGTTTTGATGACAGTTGTCTTTATCGTTATTCTCAACAGAAAGTCCTCAGAATCTTGAAGACTTTTCCTTGTATTAAATAAAAATAAAAATATATAAAAAAATACCAACATTCTTAATTTTTAATTTTTAATTCTTCATTATTTTGAAATATTACGTTATTCGAGAGTGAAAAAAGACTTGAATATTCACTTCACGAGATGAATGCAAAGATTTTGTGATGTGAGTAAAATGAGCAAAATACAAATCATTCAAAACTTTAGCAGAGGCAGAAGAAGCTTTGGAGAAATGATTTGAGCCTTACTACACAAAGGAAAAACGATTTGAAAAAGATATCCCATTTGAAAAAAATAGTATTGCAGTAGATGCAGCATGTAGCCACAATCCAGGTTTCACAGAATATCAGTGAATTGATTTGGTCACATGACAGCAAATTTTCCACGAAAAATTAGGAGAATGAACAAATAATATTTGAGAGTTTTTAGCACTTGTTCACTGACTCAGCTACTTGAAAAAACTCAATTCAGACAAGGCAATTTACTCAGATTCCAAACGAGCAATCAAACGAGTTTCAGAATGAAAATGTAAAACTAATTTAACTAAAACTCCAGAAAATGAGCAGATTTTCAATTTAGTAAAAAGGGCTGAAAAATGGTTAGCTGAAAATAAATATTCAACGAAAATATTAAAACGGAAGACCGAAGATCGATGAGAAATTCCAGCAGATTTTGGTAGGAAATAGAATAATTAAGAATTAAAAATTAAGAATGAATAATTTTTAATTTAATTTATAAAAAACAAGATATGAAAATTGCAACACGGAATATAAATGAATGTGTTGGTATTACTACAAATTTAGATAACCAAGAGACGGCGAATGTTATCAATACAAAAAATATTGATGAAATAATTGATAAAATTAATGAATACGATTTTGATGTGATTTGTTTTCAAGAATATCCGACATATGTAAACGAAAAAATATCATTAACAGATATGATAATAAATAAAACAAATCTAAAATATTTTGTAGAAAATAATACATATAATTCTTTTCTATTTAATGGAGGAAAAGTTGGTGTTTCTATTTTTTCTAAATATGAAATAAAAGATAGTTACAAGACATTATTTTTTAATCCAAAACTCGTTAAACAAAGTTCAAATGGTGATATTTATCATTCATTTGATAAAGGAATTATCAAAGCAGTGATAGGAGTAGATGGTAATGATTATACAATTATTACAGGTCACGCTATAGCTTTTGCTACATTTGGTAAAAATGAATTTGACCATCCAGAATCTTATGAGCCATTAGAAGATTTGATAAATGAGTGTATTGATGACAATTTGATAGTTTTGTGAGATTTTAATTCTGAAAAACTATTTGATTTAATACCAAGTGTAAAAGGTAAAGTTACGGATTCTATTAACGGTCCAACGACAAAAGATTATTACGAACGTCGTTGAGAAGTACAAATGGATTATATTTTGATTAATGATAAATTGAAAAAAATTGAAACATACAAAATAGATAATTTCTCAGACCATTTTATTATTGGTGCAAAATTATTGAAAAAATAACTCGATGAGAAATTCCAGCAGATTTTGGTAGAAAATAGAGTAATTAAGGATTTAAAAAAGTATTTTGTCAAAAATAGTATTGAAAAATAAAAATAATTATTTATACATAATTTATGTAATTAAAAAATTAACCATTTTAGTTAATTTTGTCTTGATTTGGAAAATTTTATAGTTATAATTTATTATGTTAATATGTAATTATTATGAAAATTATATTTAGAAACCATGAATTAGAAGATTTGGCTAATGGAATAGGAGATTATATGTATCCATTATGAATTGCAAAAAAATATCGTTCAATATTACATGAAATTAGTAAAATGGATTCTGTAAGAGAGATTTTTGGAAAAATTTCTTGGTTAGCAGAATGGAAAAAATGAGATAGATCTGATCAAATATGAATTCGCATAAATAAATGATGGAGATTGATGCTCAAAGTCAAATGAAATGATGTTGTTGTAATATTTGTCCGAGAAGTCACAAATCATTATTGATAATATTTTAATTTTTAATTATTATAGCAATGAAATATGAACATCCTTGAGTTTGAGTAGAATTAGCATTAGATAATTTAAATATGACTCAAAAGGAATTTGCAGATTTGATTGGAAAAAGTCCAGTGGAAGTAAATCAAATTATAAATGGTAAAAAAAATATTACACTTGATTGGGCTATGAAAATTACAGCTGTTTTTGGCTGAAATTATAAGCACCGATTATCAATGCAAGCAGATTACGATGAACAAGAATATAGAAAATCAAAAAAATATGCTGAAATCAAAAAGATCCAAGAAAAAGTAAAAGAATATCATTTGCAAACAGTATAATTTTCTATTTTTTCTGCAATTACAATTTGAAAAAACAAAAAATAACCTTATAAGATAATTGAATTTTTTATAATTTCACATTTTTTCATGTCATTAGCAAATAAATATCGTCCAACCACATTTGATACTACAGTTGGACAAGAACACATTACAGATATTTTGAAATCAAAGATAAAAAATAGTCAACAAAACAACCACAATTATCTTTTTTTCTGACCAAGATGAACATGAAAAACAAGTGTTGCAAGAATCTTGTCCAAAGCAATGAATTGTCTGGATTTGCAAGATGGAAATCCTTGTAACAAATGTGCAAATTGTATCGCAATTAACGAATGAAAAACACTTGATTATGTAGAAATTGATGCCGCAAGTCACACATGAGTAGACAATATTAGAGAGGAAATTTTGGCAAAGACTGACTACCCTCCTACACAATTAAAGAAAAAAATATATGTGATAGATGAAGTACATATGTTGAGTAAGGGAGCTTTTAATGCACTTTTGAAAACTATTGAGGAGCCAAAAGATTATATGTCATTTATCCTAGCTACTACAGAAATTGAAAAAGTACCTGAAACAATCGTTTCTCGTTGTCAGGTTTTCAACTTCAAAAAAATCCCAGCAGAGAAAATGGTCGCTCGTTTACAAGAAATCTGTAAACAAGAAAATTTATGATACGAAGATGAGGCATTGGATTTGATTGAGAGGATGGCTGAATGATGTGCAAGAGATGCTGTAAAATATATCGATCAAGTAAGTGTTTTTGGAGATATTTCAGTGAAAAATGTGACAAATCTTTTGGGAATAGTAGGAGATAATACAATCAAAGAATTCTTGGAAATCATAAAATCATGAGATAGAGCAAATATTTTCACGAGAGTTGATGAAATTAATTCTCAATGAATTGACCTTGCACAATTTGCAAAACAAGTGATAATGTACATAGACCATCATTTGATGGAAGATGTAGAATTTTTCCTAAAAATTTCAGAATTCTTTGGAGAAATATTATCGATGATTAGATATTATCCATATCCAAATATGGTTTACAAAATAGTATTAAATAAATGTGTTTCTGGAGATGATAGAGAATGTCCCCCTTTACTTAAAGGGGGTATCGGCGGAGCCGAGGGGGATTTAAAAAAATCCTCAGTCTCTCCCGATAAATCGGGATCGCCAGCTCCTTTAGATAAAGGAGCACAACCTGAAAAATCTATTTGAAAGAAACAAGATTCTTCGTCGCAAGCTCCTCAGAATGACACCGTTGAAACAAAAAAAGTAGAACAGCAATCAGAAATAAATGATGAATTATTTAGTAAAATTTGAGATCAAATTGATTCAAAGACCTTGCAACATGGTTTGAAAAATTTTGTACATGTAAAATCTGTGACAGATTGAAAAATAGAACTTATCGTGATAGATAAAATGGCAGAAATAACTCTGAAAAAAGAAGAAAATCAAAAATTATTAGAGCAAAAAATATTGGAAAATACAGGAAAATCATATTCATTAGACATATTCTACATGGACAAGGACGAGTATTTTTCTCAAATGATGTTGTAACATTTAATTTAAAAACTATTGACTTTTATAAAAATTTATTTAATAATGTAAATGCAATTTATATTATTATTTTCGCAATAATGAAAAATAAAGGAGAGATTGTATCAGATGAAGTACTAACAAAACCAGAAAGTGAAGAGAGTGTAACTGATAACGTATCAACAAATCCAGATTTAGAAAAGAATTTATGATGTGCTGTGGCACTTTTTTCTGCATTAAATCCAAAAAATATATGTAATAATATTCGTGCAAAAAAAGAAGAAAAAAGACAAAAAAGAGAACAGGAAAAACAAGAGAGAAAAGAAAAAGCACTACAAGAAGCTGCAGAGAGAAAAGAAAGATATAGAAAATACAAAGATTTTGTTGATTCGGAAACTCGTGAACATCCTTTATATTGAAGTGAGATGTATAGAATACATTATTTTATAAAAGAATTAATAGAAATAGAGAATACTTCATATGACCCTTATGATGTTGCAGAAGAATATGATTCGTTAGAGCAAAAAAGACAAAGAAAATTAAAACACTTAGAAACCCGAGGATTCCACTGACTTCATATAGAATCTTTACAGTATTTATACGGGTTTTATGAGCTTCACAAGCCTACTAATCGGTCATGATGAACATATTGTTGATGTGATCGAATAACAAATCCATATTTTTATAGATTCCCAAGTAATATAACTAATTTGTTAAAAAAATATTGATTCACTTATGGATTATCTGAATCTTAATCTTATTTAATTTCGGCTTTCACAATCCTGATATTGAAATGGAAAGTTTTGACTTCATAAAAATTAAATTTTTACGAATTAAGTTTTTTGCCTAAAAAGCTAAAAATAATAATAGAATTTTTTTAAAAAATTTACTTTTTTTTGTAAAAAAGTATAAAACAGTAGGTAGTAATCGGATAAAAAAGTACTCAAAAATTTGACAAGATTTCTTTTTAGACTATAATATATTTATAGATTACATTTTATCTTTATATAAAATATTACAAATGGAAAATAAAATTGAAAATGCAGAATTTGATAACCAAAAAATTGAAGTTGGAGATATTATAAAATTGATAAAATGAAAAATAGAAAATTTTAAAAATAGAATCCAATCATCAGAGTCTGATGATTGAAATATTGAATGATTAAAAACATTTTCACAGATGGAAGAAGTGTATAATAAAATGTTATCTGCATGAAGATACAATAAAGCATTATCTACTCTAAAAGCTATGTGTGAACAAGCTTCTACACAATGAGAACAACTTAGATTGAAATGATATTTATTATCATCTATGATTATGTGAATGTTTAAAAATTATTCATCAGTAAAAACTATAAAATCTTTTTTAGATACAACAAAAAATATGTGATTTTGACCATTATCTTGGATTATGGATATTGATCAATCAGAAAAAGTATTAAATTTGCTAAACTGAATTAGCGAATGAAATAATAAAATAGAAAAATTTTCAGAAGTGGTTGATTTAAATATGGAAAATTCAGAGTATTTTGAGCTTTGAGTGTGATATGATTATGGAGAATTTAATTCAAAGTTTCAAAAATACTGGGACAAAAATTGAGAAGAAATTTTAAAGCACATAGAAAATATAAAAAACCGATAAGAAAATAATTAAAAAGCATAGTTTAACAAAGTATAAAATGTGAAAAGTTCTTTCATAAATTATAAATATAGTTTATTTAATTTCCGCTTTCACAATCCTAATATTGAAATGGAAAGTTTTTACTTCATCAAAATTAATTTTTTCTCAAAATTCTTTTCTCAATATATCTACTTGTCGAGTCATCATTTCCAAAAACATTATTGGTTTGATTCAGAACTCAAATAGTTGCTGAAACATTTCACGATAGTAATCTAATCAATCTTCACCACCTACAAAAGCAGGTTTTGGTTCCCAATTTTTTACATTGTCTCAGACATTTTCATTGAAAGTTTGTTCTGGGATATATGGTAAATTTGCTACAAGCAAAAAGTTTTCTTTGTCAGAAAATTCATTATTTTTCAAACAGTCTCAAGCAAATGAAATTAGATTTGATTGTACTAGTTTCATATCGGTATTTCATAATTCATTTTTGTAATTTTCATAATTTTCTCTTGCCAATGAGAGTGTGTACTCGATATATTCACTCAAATATGCTTTTTTAAAAAAGTTTTTATTGTGCAAAAGAACCGACAATCCAAGTACTCCACATCCTGTTCCGATATCAAATAAAACTGCAGGTTGACTTATTTTTCAGCTTTGAATATGTTCGTTTACAGCTTGAATCATGTATTCAGTTTCTGGGCGAGGAATCAGTGCCCTTTCATCGATTTTAAACTTATTTCTCAAAAATTCCACATATCCAAGTACATATTCAAGCGGCTTTTTCTTTACTACAAAATCATTGTATGCTTGCATGATTTTTCCTTCAATATTTGTGTCTATTTCATTGTCTAATTGTGTCCACAAATCTTCTCTAGAGATATCCAAAAAATGGCAAATCAAGTTTTCCATCACTCTTTTTTGTTGTATCTTCGGATCTTGTAATAATTCTTGAATTTTCATAGAAATATAGTAAAAATAAAACGTTATTTGGTATCTTGTATAACAATAATAAACCATTTAGCAAATGTAAATTTTTATTTTTTTGTCCTCCTTTTTAAAGGAGGAGGTATCCGCTTGCGGATGGAGGATTTAAAAATCTCCCGCCCTTCGGGCACCCTCTTTAAAAAGAGGGACAATATTCAAATTGTCATGTATTCGAGATCAGATTATCAAAAAGTAAAACTAGAACATCATATCTTGCCTGACTTTGCAAAGTTTCTTTTTGAGTTAGAAAAAAATCCAAAAATAAATAGAATCATACCTTGAAGGATTTCAAGACAGCAAAAATGAAGTAGTGAATTGAGATTTAGAGTGACGATACCTACAGTTTCAGGGCTAAAATGTATCATGAGTAAATGAGCTACGGCACAAGAATTGTTTGTAATTTGCAACGAAAAAGATATTCAAGAAGTGAAAAAAGAAATAGAAAATTTTGCAAAAAAGTTTTTAGAAAATTAAAAAAATTATGAAAATATTTTGGTGAATATTATGAACAATATTGGCAATTTATATGCGGATTTGGATTATAAATAATTCTTTTAAAAACAAAAAATATAAATTCAAAACAATATTTTTGATATTTTTAATTTCTGCAATTACTGTAGTATTTTTATACTTTTACAAAGATATTTTACAAAAAATTGGACTCTGAAATCTATCTTTGCCAGAAAATATCACAGCAAAAGCAATATTTTCTTTTATTTTTTATTGTGTAAGTTTTTTAGTTTTAATCGCATTAGTACTCTGAAATATCAAGAAAAAATCTAGCTTAAATTTTATAGTAATTGCATTGTTACTATTTGTCTGAATTTGAATTTGATGAGTACTTGTCTGAATAAATACAATGATAATTTATTATCTAGTTTCATGCTATGCAGAAGAAATATTGAAATTTTCAACTTGAGAAAATGTATTGCAAGTGTATGAAAAAAAAGACCAAACATCAGAAAAAAAATGATTTTGAAATCTTGTGCTATTTTCTATATTGGCAGGGCTTTGATTTAGTGTAGTGGAAAATATTTTGTATTTGGTCGTACTGACCACATGATGAGAAATGTCAATCTTCACCACATTATCCAGATCAATTTTTACTACACTACTGCATATTGTAGCCACATGAATTATTGCATTTTTTGTAATAAAAAAAGATAAATTAAAGGCACAATACCGATTAAAATGTTTGGTATGAATTGTTTGCTGATTTGCTTTGCATGCATTGTACAATTTGAGCTTAAATTACAATTATAAAATACTGACAATATTGATTTTGATTGTTTGCTATTTTATTTTGACATATTTGTTGTTTAATTCCGATCTAATCTACAAAAGCGACAGCAATAAAAAATAATTGACTTTGTCTTGATTTTGTATATAATATGCAAATCTGACTAATTTATTTGGAAAATTTTCATTTTAGAGTATAATTTATATGTAGGATTTACATCATTAATTGTACGATAAATGACAAACCACACAAACACAGTCAATTTGAGGGAAAATATAAATTCAATAAATACAAATAGAGAAAATCTTTTGATTTTGAAATGATTGGACCACAACAATTTTGAAAAACTAATTGAATCATTTTGAAGTGAAAAAGAAAAAAACAAAGCACTTTTGTCCTGATTTTTAAATAGTACAAATTTGTCATTATCCAAATTGTGAGGTATAAAAATAAATATAGACCATATCAAAAATTTTGTTCACAACAAACCGGATATCTCCAAAGATTTGGAAAAGAAAATTGCAAAACTTTATTTGCAAAAACTATACGAATCATGAGCCACAAATATTCCTTTCTTGACACAAATAAAGGATGCCTTTGATATCACAAACAAAGCCGATATTCAAAGCAAAAATGTGGATTTTAAAACAATTCAAGTAAATATTAGGAAAATTGGAGAAAATTTTGATGACAAAATAAACAATACCACAGTATCCAACGATGAAATTTTTGATTTACTGCAAAATGATATAAATAAATATCAAAATTTTCAATCGCAAAATATCTCTTCTCAACCAATGATTTTGGATTTGTTGCAATTTGAAGTAAAAGCAATGATGGATTATATCAAATCGCGATGAAAAAATGTAGAAAAAGATATGAATAAGACAATATTTCCTACATCAACAATTACAAAATTATTTGATAGTGTGAAAGATATAGATATAGAAAGGTTGATGATCCAAAAATGACAATTAGAATGAAAAGATCCCAAAGAGATTGCCGCTATAAATGAAAAAATTTGGCTTAAATATATTGAAAATTTTGAAAAAATGTGAATGGATACCAAATTTATACATACCTTGAAAACACTTATTTGAAATAATTTTAATTTTTCAAAATTAGATAAAAAAGAACAAACAATATTGTGGCAGACACTGATTGTAAACGATAAAGATAATTCTTTTGCAAAATATGCTTGATTGGATCAAAATGAATACAATGATTTTCTAAAAGATCTTTATGATTTTGAAAAAGAAAAATTGTCGGTAAATATTGATGGAGATGAAAATTTAAATTTACACATAAAAAGAAAAATACAACAACAAGACAAACCTGCGTTTCTAGATATAGAAAATTTCAAAAATATGGATGAAATACAGCCAATCCAATTTACTGTAAATATAGATGCCAATGATCCAGAAATTATCAAAGCACTGGAAGACAAAAATACTCCACTGAGACAAGATGGAATCATGGAAACTTATATCACAAAATGATGAGTATTAAGTCTCTGAAATGGCTACAAATTAGAGATTTGTGGAAAAATGATCACAAAATCACAGCTTGATGAACTTTTAGACTGTGAAAACGACAAAGAAAAATTGAAAGCACAACTAAAAAAGGTTTGATTATTCAATGAATTAAAAGATACAATAGATCAGACAATAAATACTCAAAATCCACTTTTTGAAGAAATATTAAAAAATTTGGATGTAAAAGTGGCAGAAAGAAACCTAATTTTTGATGGAAAGAATGTAAATAAATTGAGCCAACTTTATATTGTCTCCAAACTTTGAAGAAATCAAAAAGATAGAGATTTGGAGCATAAACAAGATGAAAAAACCAAAGCCATACTCTGAAATTTTGACAGAAATCCAGAAGATTTTGGATGAAAAGAAGAGTGAGCAGAATTGGCACAGGAATTGATAGATCTGGTATGATGACTAGAAGAATGAGAAGATGCTGACGATATCTTCAATTTGGCACAACAATATTACGATAGACTAAATGACGAATGAAAAAAAGCATTTAAACAAATTTTGCTAGATGAAAACAATCCACTTATAGACGATATTGTAGATCAGCTAGACGATTCTTCAATATGAGATACAGACAAAGAAAAGCTGAATGAAGCAATCGGTTTGGACGATGATGGAGAAACAAAAGAAGAAAAAATAGAAACACAAGAAACTCCACAAGAAAAATTTGAAAAAGCACGAAAGGGTTTGTCATGAGACAAAGACTGCGAATTTAAAGAATGAACAAGATTGTATTTAGATCTTTGAGAATCCCAACTACCACCCAAAGATGTCTCAGATGCAAATAAATCATATTTTTCATTTGAAATTGTAAATATTTGAGCTACTACATTTACACTCAAAGCTATCTGCTGAGACCTGAAATCAGATTTGACATGAAAAGAATATGTCTTGCAAAAGACACAAGAACAGCTAAATGCCCTAAAAAAGTGATGAAGTGTGTTTAAAGTGAGAGAGCGTACATCAAATGACTGGAAATTTTGCCTTGAATCTGTTAGTAAAGCAAATTTTTTGTCCAAATTCACAGCTTTTGGAGAAATGGAATGACAAGTGCAACTCAAATGAGACAAATTTGTAAATGCTAAATGAGAAGAAGTAAAATATTTTGACCGTGTGGAAAGTTATTTTGATGATTCAAATGAAGATTCCAAAAAGCGATGACAATGACAAAAATTATCAAAATATGAAATAAAAAAAATAGACACAAACAAGTGAACAGTAAAGATAGCGTCCACATTTTCTGGTTATGATAAAAAATCCAAAAAAGTATCGTACAAATATGAAAATGAGCTCCCATTTGAGCAATTTATCCTTTTGATGGAATGAAAAAAACTAAAATGATACACTCAAGCTGAACAAGAAGAAATGGAAACAAAATACAAGATAGATGATCCAGGTAGACTTGCCATGAAATGACAATGAGTTAGATGGTTTTCTATATGAAATTTCATAGATATTTTTAAAAACACATCAAAAGCCATCAGCGACAAAATAAAAAAACGCAACGATGATCAAAGAGAAGAACTAGAAAATTTTTTGTTTTCCCAGGAATGATTAAATCTATACTGAAAATTGAGTCCATTACTGTGAGATACAGCCAAAAAATTGCAATATGAATTTTATACAAATAGAGAAAATAGGACTCGAAAAAAAATAGAAGAGCGATACAAAATTTTTGAATCAGATCCAAATTATACAGAGCTTTACAAAGAACATTTGCTTCCAATACTGTCCGCACCTTGATACAAATGAGATTCCCAAGATAAATTTAAGTTTGCAGCAGCACTGCTAATTATGTTAAAAAAAGAATGACCATATCCTAGAGATTTTGCATGAGATATATGAAAATGAAATTGGGTAGAAAAGCTTTTGGGACCAGAACACAAAACAAGATTTTTAAATTTTTATGAAAAGAAAAAAAGTGAACTAGAACAAGAAAAAGATCTGTGACACAGATCTGGAGCTAGACTGGCTATGCAAGAAGAATTAAACAAAATGGAAATGCAATATATCATCTGTGTGATAGATGGTAGAGCTCCATATGGCCCTGATAGTAACGAGTTTATGCTCAAAAGTGTACGATGACTAAAATTTATGGGACAATTAGAAGAAAATTTTGGAGGTTATTTCAACAAACATGAAGATGAAAAAAATAAAATGGAAACTTTTTATGCGGCCGAAGAACAATATCTGCGTACAGTGTGAGCTTGAAGATTTTCCAAAGCTTTACCAGCACTGGAACGCATGTGCGAAAAAGCCAATACTCCATGAGAAGTTTTTAGAGTAAAATGATATCTGCTAGCAGCTATGCTCATGTGAATAATAAAAAATAATTCATCTTCAAAAACCATAAAATCATTTTGGGCTACATGTAGATCCATGTGATTTGCACCATGATACTGGATGAGAGATATAGAACAGCAAGACAAAGTAAAAATACTACTAGATGGCGTGACAAACGGAGATTTTTCCAAAACTACATGATTTAATATCTCTGATTTTGAGTTATGACACCTAAAAGATGGAAAATATAGTTTTGTAAAAACTTTTGAATGATATCGAAATGCTAACTGAAAAGATATTTTGAAAAAAATAGAAAATCCATCCTACAAAAACAATGACAAAGACAAAAGTATTATGGAGCTGGCAAGAGATAAATCTGATGCAAACAGTTATGTTTTCAAAGACATCATCAAAAATAGTACTACAAATGATATAGACTGAATGTGAAATGTAGACTCAATTTTTGCTCAAGAATCGCCACTTTCCGCTACAAGTAATATGGTCAGATACTATATACCACAAAGATGAAAATATAGTAGACTGAAAGATCCAGAAGATATAGGAAATGCCGAAGATTTTCGAAATGCTGTATGAAAAGAAATCCCAGAATGAAAACAGGATAAAGATACCACAAAATTATTTTTCCAAAAATTTTTCAATCGATTTGATGAGGCATTGGACAGTAGCTCTGAAAAAATGATCATAAAATCATTGCCACTGATACAAAAAACATCCAAACTATGAAGCAAAACAGAAGCTAGATTTATGCTTTGGTATATGATCAAGTGACTAATGCACGAAAAGACAAGATGATCATTTCCAAATGATTTTGAAACTGTGATGAATAAATTTGTAGATTTTATATTTGATAATTTGGACAATATAGATGATGATGTCATAAATAGCACTTTTGATGACAAAGAGTTGGTCAATACATTTAAAAAACCA
This sequence comes from uncultured bacterium, assembly GCA_947170225.1. GTDB lineage: Bacteria > Patescibacteriota > Gracilibacteria > Absconditabacterales > Absconditicoccaceae > JALOAF01. Next base: position 14,191 of record CAMVSQ010000016.1, read on the forward strand.
TATGAAATGCTAAATTGGGAGCAATTCCAAAATTACTATATGAACGATATGAAATCAAATATGTGATGAGAAAAGAGCAGATACAACCGTTTGATTTCTCTACAATTAAAGAAAAAATGACTGTCTCCAGATGATATCATCAACTACGATATAGAAAATATTAGAAAAAAAATAAAAGAATTTAGCTCTCCAGAGAGGATTTTCTCTGATTTTGGCAATACTGGTCTGCCAAAAGTAAATGTAAATATATCCAATGAACAGCTAAAAGCTCTGGAAAGAGCAGAACAGCAGTCATCTGAAGATTCTTATTATTCATTTGCTGCCTAAAAATATTTTCTTCAATTGATTTTAAACAAAAAAATTCTATCTTGGAAAAGGTGGAATTTTTTATTTTTCAAAATAATATACCATGGCAAAATGAAAATTTATCGTTATTGACTGAACTGATGGAAGCTGAAAATGAACCCAAACAAAATTGCTTGTCAATAGATTACAAAAAAACTGATATACAGTAGAAATGGCCGATTTTCCTCAATATGGGCAGAGAAGTGCGGCTATGGTTGAAGATTATTTAAATTGAAAATTTGGTACAGCACAAGAAGTCTGACCATACAGAGCGTCTGTTTTTTATGCGATAGACAGGTATGAAGCTGCTCCAAGGATTAGACAACGATTAGATGAATGAAAAATAGTCGTAGCAAATAGATATGTCTCATCAAATATGTGACATCAAGCATGAAAAATTCATGATTTAACAGAAAGAGATAAATTTTTGGAACGATTGGATGAGTTTGAATATTGATTATTTCAAATTCCAAGACCAGATATAAATATTTTGCTCTATATGCCGACAGAAATTTGACAGCAATTAGTGGATATGAAATGAAAAAGAGATTACACAGACAAAAAAAGAGACATACACGAAGCAGATTTGCAACATCTAAAAGACGCAGCACAAGCATACAAATATGTTGCCCAAAAATATAATTGGCTGATCATAGACAGTGCTCCAAATGGAAATTTACTCTCAATTGAAGAAATTGCAGATATTTTGCGAGAAAAAGTAAGAAGTGTGTTGTAGATTGTTTTGTCATTCTGAGGAACAAAGTGACGAAGAATCTTCAAGCTTATAAGCAAGATTCTTCGCTTTGCTCAGAATGACAACAGCATAAAACATAGCTAGAATCTAATTTCAGAGACCATCCTCTTATATCCCATTTTTTTCAATTCTAGATTTACTTTTTCCAGTATTTCTTTTTTTTGCTGAAATGCTTTTATTTTTATATTTTGATCAGATGTTTTGATATACAAAGTACTAAATCTGATAAATCACTCAATATTTTTGTTTCCAAAAAAGTCTTGGACAGCTTTGATTCAAACAGTCCCAATCATCCTTTTTCAAAAAGATTTTTGTGCAAAAGATTTTCTAACCATATCACTAAAAGATTCCATTTTTGCAAAAAATAACTAAACAAAAATATAATAAAAAAAATATTTTTCATTTCAAGCAAGAACAATTTGAAATATCAACAAAAATTTGTATAAAGATTTTGTTTATTTTATTATTTTTGTAATGAAAAAAATATTTTGATATTTTATATTGCTTTTGTGATTTTTTATCACTACAAGTACTTTTGCACAAAATACGGATCCATGTGCATGAAATCCTACAGAAGAATGTTGTTGCCAATGAAATAATCAAACAACATTGTCTTGTATTCAAGCAGGGATTATTTGCTGATGATCCACTCAATGATGAAACACTGATACTGGAGAACAGTGTGACCCTTCAAAAATCTACAATATTACTCCGACACTGACAGGATGCTGTCCATGAGTTATTGATGAAAATGGAAACTGTAGTGCGTGACTTTCCGATGTTTGAATCAATATCAGTACAGATTGCCTGCTAAATTGACAGTGTGGACTAAATGTTTACAAAGTCATGTGAATTAGAAAATCAAATGAAAATCCTACAGTGATGTGATTTTTCCAAGACATCACACTTGCTACTACTACAGCCATTTTGGGTACAGTGTTGGTAATCGCATTGATAGTGAGCGGAATATTTTTTTCAATCGCTTCAATTACATGAAAAGACACAAAAAAATCAAAAACTATCATTATAGATTGCCTTGTCTGACTGCTTTTGGTGATGTGATCATACACAATAATCAGACTTATCCAATTTATAGCTACAGCCTGATCATAAAAAATTTTAATTTATCAAAATTGTTTGATGAAAATATTTTTTATTTCCATATTTCCCGAAATTTTCCAAAATTTTTTGGATGTGTCGCTGATAAAAAAAGCAATAGACAAACAAATATTGCAGTTTGAGACGATAAATCCTAGACAATTTTGCACCGACAAACACCAAAAAATTGATGATGAGATTTATGGATGATGAGCAGGTATGCTCATGATGGCCAAACCTATTATTGATGCAGTAGATTTTGCCATCTCAAAAATCCAATGAGATTTCCAAATAATTTTTCCGTCTCCTAGTACACAAATCCGAGACCAAAAGTTTGCTCATTCATATTCAAAATGTGAAAATATCATCTTTGTCTGTGGTAGATATGAATGAATAGACTACCGTTTTGAGCAATATTTTGCCCAAAAATATCCAGATAAATTCAAAAAAATCTCTTTGTGAAAATTTGTCACACTATGATGAGAATTGCCAACTATGACTATGGTAGAGTCCATGGTTCGCCTGATCCCATGAGTAATCCAAGAAGAAATTAGTCGACAAGATGAGAGCTATCAAATTTCACAAAACATGGAAAATTTGGAATATCCGCAATATACCAGACCTCAAGAGGTACAGTGATTTACAGTGCCACAAGTACTTTTAAACTGAAATCACAAAGAAATCCAAAAACGAAAACAAGAAAATAGCAAACAATTATTTCAATAAAAAATATCATGGAAAGCAAAAAAACATTGTGACTATTATATTTTGGTAGGATGGATGACGAAAAGGGTTTTTGACTGATTTTGGAAATGCTAAATATGTTTGTACAAAAATACTGACAAATTCCATTTTCTTTTTATGTTTTTGGAAAATGAAAATATGTAAAAGATCTCATGGACCTGGGACAAAAACATCCCGCAATCCATTTTTTTGGGCGACAGCCACTTGAAGTGATCAAAAAATATCAGTATAATTGCCATTTTTGTTTAGTTCCATCTACTTGTCTGGAAACTTTTGGACTTAGTGCTTTAAATTCTCTGTCAATGTGAATCCCTGTGATAGGTTTTGCCAAATGATGACTCACTCAATTTGTAGATCCAAAATTTGATCTTTCGCAAATTGGATGAATAGATGAAGCACATAAGCTTTTTAATCTCGTTGAATCAATCGTCAGAGATTTTAATGCTGGAAATTTAGACCTAGAAAAACAAAAAACAAAGGCACTGAATCTTGCCAAACAATATACAGAAAAAAAATGGATAGAACAAGCCAAACAATTGTTTGGCAAACCAAAAAGGATTTTGTTGGTCAGTGATTTCAAAAGTAAACTTGGATGAATCGAGACATATATCCACGATGTAGCCAATATTTTAAACGATGAATGATATGAAGTCAAAATTTATGGTAAAAAAATCCCAAATTGATTTATCTGAAATTTAGCCAGAAAATTTGGCCTTGTATTAGCATTGCGAAATTTTGTAGATGCTATCAGACTCAAAAAAATTGCTAGAAAATTTATGCCAAAAATTATCCGGTATCATAGCACATTGAGACGACTTGGACGATATCCGGTCAAACTCCTTTCTTCTCACAAATCAAAAAAATTTGTCATGTATCACGATTTGTGATACTTTCACCCATTTCCAAGCCAAGTGACAGAAGAAAAACAGGTCCAAACTCCCCTAAATCTTAAAACTTTTATCAAATCTGCAAATACAAAAAATCCAATCAAAATTGTTGCAATATTTTTTAAATATATCAGTGTTTCTCTTCTTTCCAAGCAACTAAAAAAAACTGCAGATTTGCATTTAGTGCCATCAAATTTTATGGAAAAAATTGTGACAGATTCGTTTGATGTAAATCCAAAAAAAGTTCAAACATTTTCCCATTTTATCCAATAATTATTTTATTATCATTTTTTTCAATTCTCTTTTTGTCTCTTTGTAGTCTGGCAAAAATTTTTCCACTTCAGCCCAAAATTCTTTTGAGTGATTTTTGTGTTTGAGATGACAAACCTCGTGGACAGCCACATATTTGATATATTTGGTAGGCAAATGCACCAAATTTATGTTAAACATCAATTTTTGGTCAAAACTGCACGATCATCGTTTTGTTTTGGCTTTTCATACACGGATAGATTTGTATTTGTATCACAGTCTTTCACTATATTCATCCACAAGCGGTGTGATATAATCTATCAATATTTGCTTGATTTCTCTGTCAAAATCCCCTGAAATTTCGGTTTTCTCCACATTTTCTCAAAATAAAAGCACATTTTCTCAGTTTACAGCATTTATATGTTCATATTTTTTTTGTTTTTCCAAAAGTTTTTTTCACTTTTGTATCAAATCATTTTTCCATTTTTCATTAAATCTCAAATAATATGGAATCTCTACAATTAGCTTTCCATCTTTGATTTTTGCATATCAATTTTTGTTGCGAGTATATACTATTTCTACTTCCATATTTCCAAATTTTGTAAATACATATGCTTTATCTATTTGTCTAAATAATTCAAGTCATTATGTACAAAGTAATGCACTGTAAACTCCAGGTGAAATCTGATAAATAAAGTTGTTTATCTCTAGCATGGTCAGATGTGTCATGAGTGTGTCTGCATCCAGCTCTGTCTCTTGTATCAAATTTGCCAAATCCAAAGCTCATTTATCCTTGAGTGTAGAAAAAATTTTATTTTCCAATTCTGATAAGTGATTTTTGGGAATATCATCTTCACCTTTGTTTTTCAAAAAATTTTCTGCAAAAAATTGTGAAAAATTTACTACAATTTCAGCTTTTTTATCCGATATTAGCTGCAAAACTCATGCACTTGTAGGATTAAAAATATCATTTGGAGTGACAAAAATCTTTTTGCTTTGCTGGTATGCAAATTCTGCTGTAATGAGACTACCAGATTTTTCCCCAGCTTCTGGCAAAAACAAAATATCGCTCAATCCAGCCACAATGCGATTTCTTTGTGGAAAACTGTATTTTGTGGGTGCAAAATTGATTTTGTATTCAGACAAAATCAGCCCTCAATTTCAAACAATAGTATCCAAAATATAGCGATTTGGTCATTTCAAAAAATGATAAATTCATCATCCCAATACGGCAATAGTGGGTATTTTGTGTTTGATAGAAAAAGAATGACAAAGCTGATCGACTCACTCAGCCATACCAGAGATAGTCACAAAATCGTAATTTTTGGCAGATTCAAACATATTTTGCAAAACTTTGAAAGAATATTGGCTAGGTTTGCGAGGTCCTACGATCCCCAAAATTTGCTTGTCCAAAAGCGAAATATCTCATATATAGTGCACAATATACGGAGTGTTTAAAATATTGTGAAATTTGCTATGAAAATCTGATTCTCACAAAATACAAGCTTTTATGCCATTTTTTTCAAACATTTCTTGAGTTTTTTGGATTTGTGCTACAGATATATTTATTTTTTCTGAATCTAAATTTTTTAGTTCAGAGTAGGTCATGTTTTCGTCACTAGAGTAGATCAAAATTTCTGGATTCATGCTAAAAAATAAATTTATAAAAACAAAACTTTATTGTCATAAATTTTATTTACAGATTTGTGTCTGTTTTTCAATACATTTTTTGACAATATTTTGCTCTAATTTTGTTAATTGGATTGATTTTTTGTTTATAAATATGTATAATAAACTGTAATTAGATTTTATATATCTAAATATATCCAAATGTTCAAAAGATATATTTCATATTTATTGGAAAAAGCTGTATACGAAAAAGATGAAAATTGATATATATTAGCAAAAGTTCCTTGATATCAGTGATTTTTTTCTCAATGAGAAAATTTAGAACAAGCGAGAGAAAACTTGATAGATGCTATTGAAGGAGTTTTGTTTTTCAAAATTCAGCATAATGACAAAAAAATCATAGCAGAAATAAAGCATTTTATATGACAAGAAACACTCGAATATGCCTAAAATTACTCCATTAAAGGTAATTGATATAATAAAAAAAATGAAAAAATTGGGTTATGAGTGACCATATCCATGATGACGCCATATGCATATGATAAAAGGAGAAAAAATCATACCATTGCCCATGCATGGAGGAAAAGATATTGGTGTATGATTGATTTCTACAATCATAGATGAATTGAAAATTTCTAGAGATGAACGATTAAAATTATAAAATAATTTCAGTTGCTATTTTTTAGTCAATTTCACAATAAAGCAAATATTATTCAATTAGGAAAAATGGTCCAGATTTTTCTAATAAATTAGGAAAAATGAGACCATTTTTCCTAATTGATTGGAAAAATTTAGATCTTTTTTTGCGTTTATGTTGATTTTTTGCTAAAATTATTTAGATACCATACGAGTGATAAAAGCTATGAAAAATAAATGAGAACGAAGTGATTATTATTTTTGGAGAGATGGAAAAAGTGAAATAGATTTTCTTGTTCACAATAATGGAAAATTGCATGGATATGAGATAAAATACTCCAAAGATAAATGAAAAAATTTAAAATATATAAATGAAAAAATAAAATTGGATTCTTATCAAATAATAAATCAAAAAAATTTTTTTGATTTATTATAAGGCGATACAATAGACAATTACCATCTCAATCCTATCTCATCTATCCCAAAAAACAAAAAAGGCAAACAAATATCCAAAAAAATCGCCATCTTGTCAAGTAGAAAACGACAAAAGAAAGTTGAAAAATGGTTTAAAAAAAATAAAAGAAAAGACGGTTAATTATTTTTTATTTTTTTACAAAATTTAACCTATGAAAACAAGGAAATTAAAAGCCTTTACATTAGTAGAGATACTAATCGTAGTGGTAATTATCGGTATTTTAATTGGAGCATTGGTTCCTAGAATGACAGCTGCACAAGGAAGAGCTAGAGATGTTGCAAGGAAAAACGATCTATC
>CAMVSQ010000017.1 GCA_947170225.1 uncultured bacterium
GAATGACAGCTGCACAAGGAAGAGCTAGAGATGTTGCAAGGAAAAACGATCTATCACAAATCCAAGCAGCAATCATAGTATCATATCAAGACCATGGAGTATATCCATGATGAGATGCGGCTATTGAGTGAACAGGTGTATCTGCGATCGAATCCGAACTGTTGAGTTCATTAAACTCTATCCCAGTAGATCCACTAAAGGCATCATTTACATGATTAAATGGTAATAATTATGTAGACTGAGAGTATGCATACATGATAACAAGTTCAAATGGAACAACAAACTGATGATTTTTATTGATGGCAAAAACAGAATCAGATGGATGATCAAATTGGGTACAATGTTATACTAATACAGGAAAAATTGCTAAAAATACAGATATAAGTGATGTAAATTTGTGTAGTAAGGTAACTAAAAGTACTGATGGTAGTACATGTACAAATGATGGAGCTTGAGGTGAGTGTAAATATGCTAATGCAACACAGCTTAGATATGTCTTAAAATACTAATAAAAACATACAAAAATACAGAAAGATCCGCATTTAGCGGGTCTTTTTTTTGTAAATCTCTCCCACACCCCCTCTTTATTCCAAGTAAATTTAGTATTTTTCCCAATTCTACAAAAATACACCATTTTGTGGAATATGATCCATAAATTCACTTGATTTTGTGGATTAGTAAATTATTTCCAATACAAAATCCAAACAATAAAAAAATCAAATTTGTGTGATGGCAATAGATTTTTTCAAAAAAATATTGTAAAATGAAACAAAATTATTAAAAAACAAACGGAAATTTGTGGCATACACATTATTTACATCATACAAATCTATTTCAAATGAAAAAACATGAATTTAATCGTGTCCTTGAAGTACTAATTGCCCTAGTCCTTATCTGAAGTATTATCCGAGTAATTGTACCAAAAATAGCAAACGCAAAACACAAAGCAGACGATTTATCCAAAAAACTCTACATAAATTCTATGGTAGTGCCTATGATAGATTATCATATAGACAACGGCCAATTTCCAGACATTAGCGATGACGCAAAAATTTGAGACTGTAGCTGTGCTACTTTTTACTCGTGATTTGGTTCAAGTTTGGAAAATTATTGATATCCACAGTCCGAATTTCCAAACGATTTAAATTCAAATAGCTCATTTTCTTTTTGTGGCCAAGAAATAAGCTGATGACAATATATATATTGCAAGATAGATGGCGGATTTTTGCTGGCTACAAATATGTGATTAAAACTTGGAAACACTTCATACAAAAATTTCAACGAAACATGATCTATCACAGAACATAGCAAAAAACCAGATATAATCAAAAATTTTTCAGAAACTGGATGAGATTTGTATATTTACTGCCACTAGAAAAATCTTTACTTTTCATTCAATTTTCATTTGTTTTTTTGTTAAACATCATTATACAAAAAAGGGTAGTATTTTTTCCAAATTACTATGTTTTGTCATTTCCAAAAACAAATGAAAAAAAGGCTAAAAACAAATATAATTATATTTCTTGTAGCAATCCCACTTGCTATCTGACTATTTTGGCTTTCGCAAAATCCAAATTTTTTGTCAGCAAGTGTGATCTCTCTCCAAGAGCAGCAGGCTATGAAACAAAACAATCGAGATTTGGGCTACAAAAATGATGGAAATACTCTGGATGTCTTTTTGGACGAAAAAGTAGACAATTTAGATTATCTCACACTGTCTATTTTGTACGATCCAGATCATATTTCATTTAATGTAGATGATATCAATACTCAGATAGATTACAAAATACTGTCAAACGAAGATGGAAATCTTTTGATTCAGTTCAACAATTTTTCAAATAAAAATTTTGATTACAAAAACAGTCTGTTTATGCTAAAATTTACATGACAAGATCCTAGTATTTTGGTCAGCCAAGCTACAGCATTTTTGTTTACAGGTACAAACAAATTTTTGGCTATTGGCTCGCTAAATCAGTATAGACAGACACATGACCAATTTTAGTTTTGATAAATTACGATAAATGAAAAAGTATTTCAAAAAATTATCATTGTTTTTATTTGGATTTGTGGCTATGTTTGGCCTCGTATTTGCCGCAGAAAACCCAGACGCAATCACCATAGAAATCAAAGAATCTCTAAATGTATGAGAAACTACAGATTTTACCATAGCCGCTATGAAAAATTGAGAGGTTTTCAAAGAATTTTCTGGCATGGTTTTTTTCTGGTTGAGAGATTCAAATTGAAACATGGTGGACGACGATTTATTCACTGTACCAAATGGAGGACGATACCAATTTGTAGCCACTGATCAATGAAAAAAAACATTTTCAAAATGATTGGAAATCAAAAAAGCGTGAACATATACACTAGAGATAGATCCTATAGAATGATGAAAATGAGAAATTACGCTCATAGTAGCATGAGGCGCTAGAGCAGATTCTCTAGAGTCGGTATTGATCACATATCCAGTCAATGCTTCCACAGAAACCAAATCTTATGTCACAGTGATGTGATCTTGTGAAAAACTCAAAAATTCGCCAGTAGTGATTTACCTAAACAATAGACCTACAAGTAGTGGATATACAGATGCAAGATGAAATTTCAATGTGTTTGTGCCAGATTTGCTTTCGGGGAACAACGAAATTCAAGCCAAAATAGTAGATATAAACAATGTAGTTTTGTGAGAATCTGCTGTCATCTCTGTAAAATATCAATCTCCACAAGATGGTGTGTTTAAATCTATGGAGATTTTGCCTTCAAAAGAGGCTAAACAGTGAGACAAAATGGTATTCAATGTAAATACCGACGACTGAGTGACATCTGCCCAATTGATATTTAGCAATGGACTAAAATATTCTATGGATAGGATTTGACAATGATTGTTTTCCAAAGAATTGGTGACTACATTTTCTGGAAATATAGATGTATCAGTATCACTGGTAGAAAACTCAAACGAAAAAATTTATGAAAATATTGAAGCAATTTCAGTCAAAGAAAATATAGCTATATCAAATATCAAATTTACATCTACAGGTGTAGATGGTACACAAGTAGTAGTGTCTCGAGATACGATAGGTTCTGTGCCTAGATACCAGATAAACTATGGTACTTGAAAAACAAATTTGGAAAATTCTGTGACAATTTCTAGTTCTACAGTGCTTATCAACAATCTAAAAAAAGATACATCATACTTTTTTCAGATAATACCTATGGATTTGGAATCTCACAATTCTGGAGACCCTTCTGAAATTGTAGAGTACCATCCAGCTGCATTATCTTGTATAGTAAAATGAATCAAAGTAAAAAAAGAACAAATATGAGACAATTATTACTTGGTACGAGATCCAGTAGAAAATATCACATCTTACGAAGTTTATAGATCAGACTGGGCAGATATGACAGATGCTAGATTGGTATGAAGTTTGACAGGTACTAGATTTCAGTATCTTTTCAATCCAGATGCTCAAAAAGACGAATATGCTTATTATCAAGTACAGGCGCTTTGCCCAGATGGTACAAATATTATAGTGGACAAAGCTCAAAAAGTAAAAGTTTGACCGGTGGAAAATATGCTTTTGATCATCGTAATTTCCATATTTGCATATAGTATTTATAGATTACACAGATTATCTGAAAAAGAATTGTAATATTTACACAATAAAAAAAATAAAATTATGGAAAACTTTCCAAAAAAATATAATCCCAAAATCCTAATAAAAGACCAAAAATCAAATATAAGCTCAGCAGAACTATATTCTCCCAGTATGCCATTGGACCAAAAAATCAATCCTTGATCAATATTTTTTGTGTATTACAAGGATACATACTGCAAGATAAACCAATTGATAGGCGAAAATCTCACAAATATTACATGATACACAGTATCATCCATTTACCATTCATCACTGGACACTACAAAATCTAATACTCCCAAAATACAACTTTCTAAACAAATACAAAAAAATCTATCATTTATACAAAATTTGTGACTAGATATAGATCGTGACCAAAAAAATTTTGCCATGACGGAGGATTTTTGTCGCTATATTAGGCATGTGTTTTCCAAATTTTTTTCAGACAACAAACTAAATCACGGACAAAATACTGTCAGCTGGAGCAAAACATATCAGACAGATATGTCTTCTCTAAATATGACCAAAAAAGTGATAGAGACACCCAAATTTACCATAAAATATTTTATCGAAGCAAAAGGTGTAGCTATAAATGTGGTGACTACTAGGATTGAAACAATTTTTGCAGATGTGGCTATAGCCGTAAATCCTGCCGACAAAAGATACAAAAAACTAATCTGACAAAATGTACTTATTCCAATCATAAATAAAAATATCCCAATTATTTGAGATGAATCAGTGGATGTTTTTTGTGGAGAATGAGCAATTAGAGTTACTCCAGGGCACGATAGTTTTTGACTAGAAATCGCCAAAAAACACGGCTTACCTACAGATATTTTTGCCATTGATACAGATTGAAAATTTACAGAACATGCTGGAGAATTTGCAAACAAAGATTTGTCAGAATTTTTGGACAATATCATAAAATATGTAGATGATATCTGAAATATGGAAAATCAAACCCAAACTACAGAATCCAGATATTTTGACAAAAATACATGAGAAGAATTGTTTCCAATGTCATTAAGTCAATGGACTTTAAATTATGATTATGCCAAAGATTATCTGCTAAATTATCTACAATCAAAAGATACAAATCCATATTACAAACAATTGTTTGATCAACTCGAATCCAAAACAAATTCTAGTATATCAAATAAATCATCTAGATGACTTTTGATACCAGTAGTATCAAACGAAAAATGAAATACTTTTTCTCTCGATGATGAAACCATAATCAATATCTACGATCAAAAAAAGACAAAAAAAGATATTGCTCTTACCCTGATAATCCTAAATTTGATTTTGAACAATAATTTGCCACAAATTTTTTCATTACAAGAATTGATAGATTCACTGTTTTCTAGAAATTTTTTGTGAGACAAAACAAAACTCCAAGAATATATAGATATCTATTCAAACCAAAAAAAATCACAGTACAAAAATTGACTAAAATCTCTAAATAAATTGCTAGAAAGGTTGCAAAAAGATGTAGAAGTTGTTGATTCATTGTTAGATTTGCTCAAAGATAGTTTTGCCATCCATATAGAAAATGACCAAATTTCTATAAATTATCATGATCTATTTTGAGTTGCCTGACTCAATTTACAGACACAAGATAGCTTCAACAAAACTTTTATAGATTCTTGTCGACCGTTGTATCATTTGTGATGTGAATATTCACAAATTCCATATTCACAAATAGTACCAGAAAATAGAGCGTTTATGTCCACCAATTCCGAAAATATTATGTTTTTGGGTACAAATTTATTATCCTTGCAATATGCCAAAAGACACATTTTTTCTGATTTTGTGGTATCGCCGACACTTGTTGATACCAAATGAGAAAAGATAAACAATTACAATTCCAAATATTGTATCAAAGACTATTATGAAAACCTAAATAAGTATTGACCTGATATTATGAGACTTACTATATTATTTTCAGACAAAAAAGAAGATGACCCAAATTTGTTGCAATTTGACACCTACAAATCAAATAGTAATAGCATCCTACTAAACAAAATTTGGAATGCCAATAGATACATATTTTCCAAATATAAAGATAAATTTGATTGATGAATCCTCAAACTAAAAGATATTTTGTCTACGATAAATTCTGGAGAGCTTACAGATTATGACAATCGAATTTTGCACAATCTAAAAGCCATTTTGGATGACTTTAATTACCAAATATCAGAACACAAATATTTATCTATTTGAAAAAAATTGCTCGAAAATTATTCATCATTTTTTTGTGACAAATATATAAATATTTCCAAAATAGTAAACAACGAAAATACTTACCATATCATGATGTTTGTCTGAATTGTCTATCTAGATCTGCTATATCCATATATCCCAAATTTTGTTTCACAAATAAAAAGCAAATTTAAGATTGACTATCAGTGACTAAATCCAAAAAATATTGATTTCATTCCAAAAGAAAAAAATTACAAAATCAATATTTTTACAGAAGTGGTAGACAAAATAAACAATATGAAACAAAAAATCTGAATGAAAAAGCACGAAGTAGTCGATGTCTTTGTCCAAGCAAATCCAGATTTTCTCAATTTTTTGCAATGAAATGAATCAATATTTAGACTACTAACCAAAATACAAAATATAAATTTGTTGTGATTTCATGAAGATATGCCATCTGGATGTGAGGTAGACAATGTGATCAATATTTCAGTATGAATCAAAAAACCAGAAATAATACAAGTAGAAATAAAAAAAGATGTATTGGCAGATTTAGAGTCCGAATATAGAGAAAAACTCGAGCATGTCCAGCATCTCAAGTCACTTTTTACTTCTATTTACTGAAGTGCCGATCCTGATTTGCTAAACAAAAAAAGACAAGAAATATCCGCTTTACAGGCAGAAATAGAAGATCTAGAGTTTAAAATTAGAAAACTAAAGATAAACAACTAACACTTCTCATACCAAAAAAGAGGTCTTTCGACCTCCTTTTTTTATTTTAGTTTTTTATTAGCATATTAGCTATTTTTTAGAGATTCTACAGCTTTTATCAATTCATCTGCAGGATATGTTCATGGGAAAGTTTGATGTTTTCCACTTTCTCTATCAATTACGATATATCATGGAGTACCTCTTATACCAAATACTTGGTATCATTGATTCATCATGTCTTCTACACTTTGCTTGTGAGCACCATTGTCTATACAAGTTTGCAAATCAGCTTCTTTCACTCCCAAAGATGTGGCTATATTCATCAAAATATCCATATTTGCAGGATAAGCTTCAAAAGCTTTGTGTATTGCATCATAGTACAAATCTGGATTTATCTCACCAATACATTCAATTCCAGCCGCCAAATTAAGCGCACTGTCTCCATGTATGATATAGTGTCTGATCACAGAATTTACTTCACCTGGATACTTATCCAATACAGATTGGACAGTTCCATTTAGTGCTTGTCTCTGGCAGTATGGACACAATAACTCTGTATATTCCAATATAGTAAATCTAGCATCTTTGTCTCCATTTATAGTAGATGTAGCCAAAATATCTTCTACAATGTCTGCAATATCAGCATCTGTATAGCTACTAGTACTATCAGCTATTTCAGATTCTTGTTTAAATTGTTGCAATGTAGATTCTATAGCTTGAGTTTGTTGTGAAATATAGTAATCACTTTCGTATATTTTTTTAATCATTTTCCAGTTTTCTTTTCATCAAACTTTCATGATTTCTATACCCCAAGCATCATCTGATTGCTTTGTCAAAGCAAAAATATTTACTCATAGCAAAACAATCAACAAAATTGCTATGACAATATTCCAATTAAATTTGCAATTACATTTCATTTGTATTATCTATTTATGAAATAAAAATTAGTTTATTCACAATTGCTGTAAATAATCTTCGATAGACTCTTTTTGAGCCTGTATATAGTCTTCAGAACTATACAATTCGTCTGAAAGTTTTTGTAAATTTTGGTCTCCTCAAACTTTTAATGCTTCCAAATCCCAAGCAGATCTAGAACTTTTGCAAAGCAAAAATCCAGAAATTACCAAATTTGCAACAAGTAAAACTAAAATCAAAATTTTTAGACCACAATCGCATTTGCAACCACAATTACAAGAATCTCCGCAATTACAATTGTCTCCACATTCACATCTATCAGTTTTTTTTGTCTCCACGATAACTGTAGGTTTTTTTGTTTCAGCTACTTTGCTGTTTACTTCTTTTGAAGCAGTCTTTGTAGCTGGTTTTTTAGCAACTGTCTTTTTTACTGGCATATTAAAATTATAAATAAAATAAAAAGTTTTTACAAACTACATAAAGTTAGTAATTTTTTTTTATAAAGCAACAAAAAATACAGCCTATACCACAAAAATCATTTGACAAATATCAAATAGATAAACATTTATATACAACTTTTACAAAAAAAATCAAAATGTCCAATAAATATTCATGTTTTGTTTCACATTTTTTGACAAAATTGCAGTTTTTGGCTATAATTATTTTGTAAATTTTATTTTATAAAATTATTTGGATGTTTTCAGAGTATTTTGAAACAAAAAAGCCTGTAGACGATATGGCAAAAGACTGAAAATCAAAAACAGAAAACAAAGATGTTTTTACAAAAATTTTTCAAAAAAAAGAAAAACCAGAGCAGTCAAGCCCAGAAACTCTCAAAAAACAAGCAGAAAATTCCAAAGATCAAATACAAAAATGGATAAATTTTCTCAAAGAAAATCCAAATAGTCTAAATCCAAAAGAAACCTCATATCCATCATTACAGCAAGCCTTTTCAGATTCAATGGCAGCTGGATTTGGACAGTCAAATGAAAAAATTTTGTGATTTACAAAGACCTTGCCAGATTGAAAAACTATTTCAGTCAGATGATGAGAGGATGAATTTTTGCTAGACATCCAAAAATCTATAAGCGATAACTGAAAAGAATATATTGATCAACTAAAAATATCTTTTAGCAATTTTTTGTCTCAAAAAATTTTAGATCAATGATGAGCACAATGAACCGACCAACTGGACGGTCAGCCACAATTTCCAAATATGAATATTGATGGGAATATCAGTCTTTTGGACCAAAATATAAAAGACCAAAATATTGTATCAATCATAAATGCAATTGAAAAAAATATCATGAGACCCGAAAGAGAAACAGTACACTGATATTCATCAAAACAACAAGAAAAAGAAGCTCAATCCAGACAGATAGATGATTTCCATGTCTTTTTGTGTGAATTGCAGTTTAACCCACAAAAAAATAACCAAGAAATGCTAAAATATATCACAAATCCAGACAATTTCAACGATAATCAAAGTCTAGATTACCGCCAAATTATAAAATCATTGTGTGTTTTGTGTAGGCATAGTACAATCACAGAAATAATCAGAAATTTAGATATACCAAAATATAACGAAAATGATAAACCGCAAGACAACCAAAAAACACTTACTACATCAGAATCTGTGATCGAATATCTGACTAATGCATCAGATTCCGAGTTATCTTGGCTGATAAAAAATAAAAACAAACTAATCAATTTAGCAAAAGAAATATAATTTTAATTTTTTAAACAAACAAAATGGACCAACAATTTATGAATACTCCCGAATATTCTGAACTCATGTCTATACTGCAAGAGACAAAAAATGAAATTACCAAACTGCAAGTCAATGTGCAAGCTTCTGCAGATTTAAAAAATTTGTCATATGACGACTTGTCACAAAAAATAGATAAAACTATCAAAGATTATCAAAAAGACGAAACTCGAAGCCAATATTTGACTTGTCTGTTGTCTGATATGACCCAAAAAAGCGAACTAAACTGGCTATTGTACCGAAAAAGTAAAATTGGAGAAAATTTTTTGTCAAAAGATGAAGAATCTATTTTGTCCGGTATAGACTGATGAAGAAATCAATATTTAAATGAGCATATCTGAGACCAAAGCACCAGAGACAAAATAAAAAATTTACTAAAAAAACTTGTCAAAGAGTACAAAGAAAATTTATGATAATTTTTTTTACCACTATTTTTCTCTATTTTTCAAAAGCTCAAAAGGTTTTATTTCATCTTTTGCGGTATATAATTTGCTCAAATACCCAGATAGTAGTCCAAATATACAGAAAAATAAATAATTTACCATGCTGTCTTCAAATACATGCAAAAATAATCCAATAATCAAAAGACCAAGCCATCACAGCAATAATCTTTTCCACAACAAAAATGTGGCACAGTCTTCTTCGCTGTGTTTTTTATTTTTGAAATTATTTTGTATAGCTCTAAATATCATCAATATCCCCAAAATCACCACACACCGCAGTATAAATCAAACACTTCCACTATCCAACATAATTTGCATAAAATAATTTTCTGGCAACATGGTTCACTCATGATGGATGGCAGGTCCAGAGCTTCCAAGACCATGCCCTAGAGGATTGTCCACAATTTCTCAAATATAAGCAAAATTTGATTTCAAGTGTCCTATGGTAGATTCTGGTTTCAAAAAACTCAATCAAACTATCCCAGCCAATACCACTCCAAAAACTCAAATTGCCAATTTTTTGTGTTCTTTGATCCAATTTTTGGACAAAAATGCAATAACTACAGCCATACCCAAAATTGCAGCTCTAGACAATGTCAAAATTATAGCCACAATCCACAATATCGTGAGCGAAAAATTCATATTTTTGCTTGGATTTTTCAAAAAATCTTTCATTTCTTGCCAAGTCCCTCATCGCCACAGCAGTATTGCTGGCAAAAAAGCTACCAAAAAATATCCATAATTATTTGGTCATGCAAATAGTCATTGCCATCTCATAGTCCCTTCATATCCTGTGAGATAGTATATTGGCGGATTTGTGCCATAAGCAAAATCGTCCAATTTACCATATCACAAACCAAAAAATAAATCAGGTTTGATTATTTTCAAAAACTGCCAGATAAATCCTAGCCCCAAAATTCACATCAGTAAATATTGTATCCATCCAAAATCTTTTTTATCAAAATTTTTGATTCCTACATATCATACAAAACTTGCAGTCAAAAAAATAACCAAAAAATAAAATCCATATTTAATCCCTATCATCATATTGCTCAAACTAACTCATTTCAAGTATGATATTCACAAACTAAACAAAATCAAAATTGCAAACCAAATCCAGACCTTTTTCCATTTTTTTAGATATCACACAATTCATCCATCGCTCCATATCCCTACAATTATCACAAAACATATCCACAAAGCATCTCTAAAAATTGAGATATTTGACTGCGATATTCACAAATCTAATCAATACGATAGTATGGTCACTACGATATGATATGCCACTATAGCTATAAAAAAATACTTTAAAAATTGTTTGATAAATTTTTGCATGAAAGTTGGTTGAAAAATCATAAATTTTCACTAATACAATACTTGTATATTATTTTTTACACAAAAAACAATGAAAAATAAACTTACAGTGGTTTTTCCTACTAGACCAAACATCCAAAACATTAGATGATTACTATGATCTTTGGATTTACAAACTTTCCAAGATTTCAAAGTAATTGTCCTGATAGATTCCAAACTTTCAAAAAAAGAATTTGAAGATATCAAAGTACAATCATTGCAATGATTAAAAAATATAAAAGATAGAGTCAATTTCATTTCAAATATAAATTCAGACTTCATTCCGCAAAAATGAGTCAGCTATGTGAGAAATTACGGTATCAAACTTGCCGATACCAACTTTCTAAATCTTTTTGATGATGATGAAATTCTCAAACCAGATTATTTGCAAAAAAGTTTTGAAATATATTATTCAATTCTGAATAGTTGTCATTCTGAGGGAGTAAAACGACCGAAGAATCTGTTACAAAAGAGGGATTCTTTAGATCCTTCGTTTCACTCAGGATGACATGCTGTGACTTCAAAATGACAAAAACAATCAAAATGAGAATTCATTCTTGTTCCAAAACTCATGTTTCGCCAGACATGACAAATCCAAAATGAATGATTTGATTATTACAATTTTTGGACTTCCAGACCACATTCATTTCATTTCAAATGAGAAAAATTTGCACAAATTCAAATGTTTTCGGGAAACTCATTATTTGGTCCAACAAAAATCTTTCAAAAAATTTTGTTTGACGAAAGATTTGATTTTGTGTATGAAGACTTGGAATTTACGTACAGAATCCACAAGGCAGGATATCCAATTTTTATTTCAAGCGAATTGGAAATTTATCATATGGAGAGAGACAAAACTGCTCTTGAGCATGCACGAGTCTGATCAGAATTTGCCGCCTACCGCAAAGCCAGACACAGGATGCGATTTGTCAAAAAAAATGCCACCAAATTTCAAAAATTTCAATTTTATTTGCTCGGATTTCGAGCCCAGCCATTGCGATTACTTTTCAAAATAATCCGTTTTGCACCCGTGAAAGAGCGAAAAATTTTGATAGGAGCACTTATCCGCTGAACTAGGGATGGGCTGAGATACTAAAATTTTTCTACTTGCATTTCTCAATTCTTTTCATACACTAAAATATAATTTATTAGTTAACAAAAAATAACCATGAAAACAAAAATTTGGCACTATGCTAGATCAATTTTGATCCCAGTAATTATTTGAGCTGCAGTTTGAATGATTATGAAATGATCCATTGATTATTCTACACTAAATCTTCCACCACTGTCTCCATCAGGTAGCACATTTCCTATTGTATGGACTATATTGTACATCTTGATGTGAATTTCATACTGAATGGTGCTAGACAAATGACTTACAGACAAAAAATTCAATATTTTGTACTATGTACAGCTATGAGTAAATGCTTTGTGGTCAATCTTCTTTTTCGTTCTAAAATGGAGACTTTTCTCATTTGCATGGATACTAATATTGGATGTATTAGTTTTGCTACTATTGATCCAGTTGTACAAAAAAAATAAAACAGCTTGATTATTACAAATTCCGTACATGATATGGATACTATTTGCATCATATTTGACTATAGCAGTATATGTGTTGAATTAAGAAAATTTTAAAATAAAAGTTGTGAATTGCTCACAACTTTTTTGTTTTTTCTTATTCCTTATTTTTTACTCTTCACTATTCATTGTTCACTCCATATTTCTTAAAACTTCTTGCATTTTCAAAATCTTTTTTTGGTATGGATACACCTTTGTCCTCACTCCCAAAAAACTACTTATCAAAAATAAGTGCAATCTCGTGCTGATTACCACTTCTGCATTAGCTACTTTTTCTGCAAATTTTCAAAAATTTTCTTCTCGGTCCAAAATTTCAAACCTATCATCTCTTTTGCAGGCTTGTTTGATTTTTTTGAAATAATATGAATCACTATATTGATCTGTTTTTCCTTTAGCCACTGGCACATAAAGTATATTGTATCATTCATCCAAATAATACTGTACATCGTGTATTATATCATCCAAAAAATTCTCTCAATTTTTGTTTACATTTACTACTATGTATTTTTGTCTTACATTTTTTTCGTTTACAGATTTCCATTCGTATGCAAAATAGCTAGTATCCATAAAAAATTCAGCATTTTCAAATCAATATTTTTTTAATTCATATACACTTTCCAGATCTCTAGCATAGACATAATTTACTCTATTCATCAAATATTTAAACAGTCTGTTGTTTATCTCTTTTTGTGGGACTTGTATACCTCACATCAAATATAGATTTGGTTTTTCTTTTTTTCTCAAACAAGGTCGAATTGAGACCAATCGATACCAATAAGCATTTGGAATTTCTTCGGTCAAAATTTCTCATCATCAAATTATCACACTATCCATTTCTTTGTACTTTTTCAAAGTTCTACTGCTTTTGTCAGTGATAAACCTAAAAAATGATCTAAATCATTTTGGTATTTCTCTCAAAAAATTTATCTGTTCCACATCCACAAACTGTGCCAAAAATGATTTTAATCGTGAAATATTGTATGCTGATACATAAATTTCCTTTTCTTGCTCCAATAATAGTTTGATCGTTCATAGCAAAATCAATTCATCTCACATATTTTTGTATGACCAATTTCATACAACCAAAACTTTTTTTCATTTAATTTTCAACTGTTTTCACAGGTCCATAATTTTTTTTAGTGTATAAAAAAATCGCTACACTACTTCAGTATAACGATTTTGGATCTAAAATCAAATATTGCGAGTTTTGAGAGGTAAAGACTAGTTTGTGATATCAAGTAAATAGTCATAAGTTCATTCATCTATAGGTTGATCTGGATTTATTTTTCCATCTTTTGATTTCAAAATATCTTTATCCAATCTTTTTGTGGCATTTATGTGTCTTTTCCCAAGTTTTTCAATGTCTCTATTGTACTGTTTTATAGCATCAAAAACTTGTGATTTAGATTTTTCCAAAGCTATATTTTCTGGTTCTCTTTTAGATCTTTCCAGCAAAATATTGTATTTTCTCACCAAATCTTTACGAGCTTCAATCAGATAAGATAGCTGATTTGAAACTATTTCAATCTTTTCCTTATCACGAGCAATCTTTTCCCCACTTGATGTGGTATTGCAAGATGCTAAAGTAAGTGCGATAGCAGACGCAGCCAAAAGATTTTTTCATCGATTGATGTGTGATGTCTTTTTTTCATTTCATTGAGAAATATGTAATGTTTCTTTCATTAGTAGAATACATTAATATATAAACATGTATATAATACATATTTAAAACAAAATGTCAAGTATTTTTTAATATTAAGATCGATCGCACATTCCGTTGTCAGGATTATTTAAAAAATCTAATAGTTTCTGTCTGTTTTCTCAGTTTTTCCATATTGTAGGAAATTTAGAAGATAAGCCTGTGTCAATAGTATCTGTAGATCCAGAAACATTTGTAAAATTTAATTTATCTATTATTCAAGTACCCAATATACCAAAACTGAAAGGTGTTGGTTTTTTTGGAACACTTCCTGCCGAATTCATACTGTTCTTTAGATTGGTCAGCCAATTTTCTACATTTTTTACTTCTTGTTCATCCGAATAAAAATCTATTCCCAATTTATTTACTATAGGATATGTTGCAGCATCTATATTTACTTTGCTGGTTTCTTTCCACCATTGATTCAGATAATTGACATAATAATCTTTGTTTTTTTTCAATGTATCAAAATCTCTTGTAAAAGATCTCCTTGAAATTACAGTCGTATCATTTTTGAGTAGTTCATACCAATCCTTGTCATCAAATTTCAATTGTCATACACTATTTATTTTAAATGGTTCATCGCTGTTTGCTTTTACTCATGCAAAATTGTATTTTATTTTGTCTGTCAAATAAGCTGTATCAAATAATTCTCCATAAGAACTAAATACTACTTCATTTGTTCAGCTTTTAAATCATTTCATAGTCATTTTTTCCAAATCAATGTTTGGATTTTCTTTCATTTCCGCCATAGTGTATGGTTTATCTTCTTTAAATTCCAACAATCAATCATCCATCCATTTCAAAATGAGTTCACTTATTTTTTTGTTATTTTTCTCTTTTTCATATTCATCAATAATTTGATCCACAGCTTCAGGACTTGTTGCTTTAAATCAATTGTCAAACAATTTTTTATTTACCTCACTTCATACTCTTTCTGACATTTTAGCCCACTCTCTTTTGACTTCCTCTGTGTCTGCCAATGTTTTGTTTTTATCAGACCCAAAAAGTGATTTAAATTTCTCCCATGTAGTGATACCAAATGCTTTCAATCCATCTCAAATAGATTTGTCTTTTTCAAGTTTTTTACCAGTTGCTAGCGCATATTTTTTTTGTTCATTATCCCAAGCAAATTTATTTACATAAGTTTCATAATTATTGTAGTTAAATTCAAATTCACCATTTTTATTTTCCAAAATTTTTTCGCTTTCCAACTCATACATAGGGATAAAGTGCAATGCTGACATTGTGGCCACTGGTGCTCAAACATATTTATTGGCTATTTCAATAGCATGAATATCTGAAAATCCATAATCTTTGAAAGATTCAGCAAGCATTCTAGATTTTTCTGCTGGGTGTCGCCCAAAAGCGTCTTTGGTCCAATTTATGATTTTGTCTGCATTCAACAAAGCTAAAAGTGATCATCAGTAAATTCCAACATCTTTCCATTTTCATTCAGACTTTTTTGAAAACAGTGACTGCAAAAATTTAAATCACAAAACTACAGCTCATCCCAAAGCTACTACAGATCCCGCCTTTTCCCAAGCCTGTCTCTTTCTTGGGTCAGAATCAATTCATGGAAACACTTTTGCAAGTACATCCGTCACATTTTTCCCCATTTTTTCATTAAATGATTTTGGACGACAGACAATATTGTTGTTTCTGCAGTATGCTGCGTACATTTCAGGATTTCTCTGGCAGTAAGTATTATAAGTTATTTGTCATCATCTTTTTGGTGCCAAAGCTCAGTATAGTTCTGGGCTTATAGATTGAATTATGGCAAAACTCCCCTTATGTTTTGTAAAAAAAGGGTGAGTAGAAGGTTCTACCTGTCAATTTAATACAGCTTCCAGATATTCTTCATATCTTTCCATATCATTATTCCACAATGATGTCAAAGCTGCCTCATGCAATATATCATTCATACTGCTTTGATATTTTACATTTTGTTTTTCTTGTCTCCTTGCTCTTCTTGCATCTTGCTTTGAATCGATTATTGCATGGATGTCGGAAGTTCTTCATCACAAAACAACAATTTGGCGTACTTGTTCATAGTGTTCAAAATAATATATTAACTCTCCAACTCTAGCTTTGTATGTGCTCAAATTACTATAAGTATATTTACCTAGATCATCTTTTATTCTTCTTAAACTCTCAGAGTTTTCATTTAATCGATGTTTTAGATGTCTTTTTGTTGCTCAACTTCATTCTGCACTTGATATTCATTTTGCTAAATTTTCATATTTCTCCAATAATTCATCAACAGTTATTTTCATTTTTTCATTATCATAACTCTCAATTATATTTTGAATTTGTGGCAAATCAAGATTTTTAAATATTGCATTTTCCAATGTTTGTGTTGCATTTTGTGTCACAATTTCATTTTGATGTAAGCCTTGATCTTTTTGGGAAGTGTTGATTCTTTCAGCTATGGCTAAATTTTCCACACCATCGTTTTGTGTGTCAATTGTTTCTACCTGTGATGTAGGTTTGTTTTGTTCTAAAGTTGTCATCACAAAATGTTCATAAATAAATTTTTAGTCAGTTAGTTTACAAACTATAAACTAGTGACTACTACAATTATATCCAAACAAACAAAATTATACAAAAAATGACAAACTTTTATCAATATTTGGCTTGTCATTTTTGGATAATGTGATATAATATATTTTTATTTTAATGCTTTTTTTATTTCATCATTGAATTGCTGCCTCTTATCAGGCAATGAACTCATTAAACCAAATTCAACCATAATATAATACAATAGATTCAATAAATTTTCTTTGCTAATTGGTATATTGTCATGGTGTTTTTTTGATAAATTTTTTATATATCACAGATAAGTTCACAAATTTAAATTTCATTGAGGCAAAATATCACTGTAGTAATCAGCCAAGCCATATTCATCAATCTTTTCTTTAAAAAATGGTGCAAAAAATCAAACAATCACAATATTGTTTATCTTTTTTCTAAAATATGTGGCTCAAGTTTTTGGATCAACAACTTTAAAAAAAGTATTGTAAACAGCAGTCATCAATTCATCAGTTTTTAAATTTTTCAACAAAAATTCCAAAAATTTTGCCAAATTGTTGTTTGCAGCTTTGTCTTGTTTTATCTGGGCTTGAATTTGCCTTGCTTGTGCTGTACTTGCTTGTACACGCTTGACTGCTTCTTCATCTACTTTGTTTACATCTTGTCTGACTTGTTCTCAATCGTCAATTCATCATATCAAATTTAAATCGGACATGTTAGTAATTAATAATTAAAAAGTAATAATTAATAATGCACTGTCATCCTGAATGTAGCGAAGCGAAATGAAGAATCTTATTTAATATAAATATTTTAGATTCTTCGGTCGTAAACTTCCTCAGAATGACATACTAATTATTCATTATATCGTGTCTCTTGCAATAATTCATCAAAGAAGATTTCCATTATTTTATGCCTCTTTTCAGCTAATTTCTTTCCAGTTTTTGTAAACATTTTGTCCTTTACTTTGCTCAGTGTCATCACATATTCTCTATAAGCCGTATCATCTTTGCTAAATTCTTCAGTTTTTTCAATATCAATTCACTTGTCATTGTGCAGTTTAGATCATATTTCGGCAGCACACATAAAAGCTCTACCAATTCCTACCGCTCAAATGCAATCCAATTTGTCAGCATCAAACAATACTTTAGCTTCCAGCGTTTCCGGCATTTTTCATTTTTTCAATCTATGTGTAGAGATACAATATACAATTTTATCAATTTTTCCCTGATCTAGTCATAGATCTTGCAAAAAATTTTTTGCCAAATTTGCTCCATATTCTGCATGGCAAATTTCTCATTTTGTTTCAAATTCTTTTGGTCTTCAAATATCGTGCAACAATGCTGCAATTTCCAATATTTCTAAATCAGCTCATTCAGCTTTTCCTATTTTGATAGCCAAATCGCACACCCTCAAAGTGTGATCCAAATCATGACTAGATCCAGAATTTCACAAAAAGCTTGTCATGTATTCAACAACTTTTTCTCTCATAAAAAATGGATATAATTAAAAAGTTTTTGATCAGTGGCTGTTAGTATATAGTTCAAACCTTATAATATTTAATTTTTTTCTATACACAATCGACCATATATGACCAATCTTTATTTTTTTTATTGTTTTTCGCTTGAATTTCAAATAAATTTATGTATATATAATTCGCTCAAAGTTTTGAGCAAGATTTTTTGTATGGAGAGGTGGATGAGTGGTCGAAGTCAGCTCACTGCTAACGAGTCAGCCGGGAGACCGGCTCATGGGTTCAAATCCCATCCTCTCCGCCATTACATTACGATTTTGTGGCTTTGTAGCTCAGTCGGTTAGAGCGCGTCTCTCATAAGGACGAGGTCGGCGGTTCGAATCTGCCCAAAGCCAATTACTTTGATCGTCATTCGTAAAATATATATTTTAATTTATTCAGGACATTTAATTATGGCAAAAAAGAAAGGAGGAAGACTTACAGTAGCTATGCAATGTTCCGTTTGCAAAAAAGTAAACTACTTTACTAGCTTAAACAAAGCTACTACACCAAAATTAGAAGAAAAAAAGTACTGCAAACAGTGCAAAACTCATACAGCACATACATCTAGAGAAAAATTGAAATAATTTCTTGCTGTTTTTTAATTATGTAAATTTTTATTAAATGTTGAAAATAAGATTAGCTAGACATGGTAGAAAAAACTTACCATTTTATCGTATCGTACTTACAGAACACACTAGACCAGCTCAAAGTGGATACAAATTAGTTTTGTGATGGTACAATCCTATCGCTCATGATATGGATGTAAATTTGGATGAAGTAAAAATCCGATTATCTAAATGAGCTCAATTGTCTGAAAGAGTAGCAAAATTATTGTACACAAAGACAAAAGACGAAATGTTTAAAAAATACTTCAAAGAAAGGACAAGCACAAAAGCTTTGGAAATACACAACAAGAGAATAGAAGAAGAAAAAGCAGCTCAAGCAGAAAAGGCTGCAGCAGAAGCTGAGGCAAAAGCAGCTCAACAAGAGCAAGCAGCAGAATCTGAATCTCAAGCTGCACAAGTTGAGACGCCAGCAGAAAGTGAATAATAAAAATAATCTTTACTTAAAAGATTTTTCTTATGTCAACAACTTACGGTCCAGATACAGTATCAAATATAATATTGTTTGTGTTAGCATCAATTGTAATACTTATAGCAGCATGATGTATTTTTTCCTTCATCCGTGCAATTTTTCTCTTTATATTTTCCCAAGGTAAAGACGAAAAAATCAAAAAAGCTCGAAATAGCATTAGATATATGATCATGTGAATTTTTTTGACAGTAATTTTGTTATACATATTCCCACTGATATTCAAACGAGTTTGATTGGAAAATTACGAAAAATATACAGCCAAAAGCATATTCAACAAAGCATGAACAATTTTGAGTAGTGTATTTGAACTAAAAGATATCATCAAAGAAAGTCAAGAGCAAAGTAAATACAATTGACAACTGTATTATGATACAAATTCAGTTAGATTTGGTGATGACTATACTTTGTAGACAAAAAAACTTCTATTTATTTTCTTAATAGAAATACAATGAAAAATCAAAATTTCTCACAGAAAATTTTAAAGTTTCTACACAAATTCAACAGATTCAATATGCGTGAACAAATTTTTTTGTGATATCTCATATTGTTATGTATATTTTTGCTGTTTTGTCCAATAATAAGCATTACATCTTTGAGATGAGCAGCAAGTCCAATCAGATTTAGGATTTGGAGTGGAGATTTTATTTGAACTATGTTCATTGTATTGATTTCCCTGCTTGTATTACTTTGACGAAATACTAGTGGCAAATTCAAAAACTTATTTTACACATATTTTGGAGGAAGAGAAAATGATTCTTTGATAAATTTCTTGTTTTTGTTTATCATAATCACAGTATTCTTGTCTATAAAAAATACTGTCAATATCGCTTCTAGTGCTACATCTACCATATCATACACAGGATGATGAACACTAATTTTGATACGGTTGTTGATAGGTATAATTATGACATTGATTTCAGTCTTTAAATGAGCACAAAAAACATGAAAAAAGACAAAAATAATCAATGTAGTAGATGAAGATCATAGACAAATAGAATCCACAAAAGATGAAATAAAAAAATGACTATTCGATGAAGAATCTGTAAAATAATACTGTAAATATATAAATAAAAAATCACTCAACTGAGTGATTTTTTTTATAAAAATTCTTTTAGAAACACAGGCAAACTTTGATTATATATCGTATTGAGCGAATTATCTCGCAATATAGCTTTGATTCTGTCGTTTATATTCAGTGTGTTAGAAAGATCTGCATAATTACATGGACATGACGAACATTGACTTACCACAATTGGGACATCTATATCGTTTATATTGATAGGAATTTCTCATCAAACATCTCAAGTTCATCATCCACTTCATCAACCTCATCATCATCCACCAGGAGGGGTAGGAGAAGGATCGCAACCCTGATTACAAACTTGGAAAGATCAAGTAGAGCTGATGAGTCAGTTGGAATCTTGGACAAACCAATGACATTGTCTACAAGGACAATCTCAAGGGAAAAGATTATTGAAAGAGAAAGCGAACCCGGAAATGTTATACCGATTGTAAAGTACATTATCAGGCTCACATCGAGCAACTAATTCAAAAGGTCAACTACCTCAAGTCCAAGTACCGCAAAGTTCAGGGTTTTGAAGGCACTGTTGACAGGTAGGATCACCATTACAAGGATCAGGAGGGGTAGGAGAAGGATCGCAACCCTGATTACAAACTTGGAAAGATCAAGT
>CAMVSQ010000018.1 GCA_947170225.1 uncultured bacterium
GATCCACCAAGAGAATGACTACACACAAATGTAATCCACCGAATCGCAAAATTAAAAAAATCAAACCAGTTCAAACTCCTCTACATCTCATGTAATCCAACCACCATGGCAAGAGACATAGAATTATTTGACCAAGTTTGATTCAAAGTAAAATCATTACAACCTGTAGATATGTTTCCACACACTCATCATATTGAAACAATTTGAATATTGCTATAAACAATTATGATTATCGTTTCCTTTAAAATTTAAAAATTCTATTTTTTTTATCGTTAAACATCTCAGAAATTGCTTTTGATACAGATTCTTTTGTCTTATTCATAGCCAATCAATTTGTTTTCGTTTCTACTTTATCTTTAATTTTATCAAGGAATTTCAAAACCTCTTCATCATCTATATCTTTCCAAACTTTTTCTTCTACCCCAAGGATTTCTTTCAAATTAAAAACATCTTTTTCTTTATCATACGACAAAATCAATTCATGAGTTTTACGTCCATCCCGTCTAACTTTTTGAGTATAATCCATCACTTTCAATAAATCATTTTCAGCATAAAAAGCTAGTCAACTTGATTTTCAATTTTTTGGATAATCATTGTGTCAAAATCTCTTTTGGATTTCTTCTATCCATTTATAGAAAGAAAAACGAGCAAATTCTTTTCATTTTGTTTCTGCTTCCTTTCCATAATCATAATCAATACTTTCAACCTTAAAAAATTCTGATGTTTCTTTTGACATATCTATAATGTGTTAAAATATAAAAAAACATATACAAAGATATTATAATCAATATTTACTTATTTGTCAAATTTTTGAACACTTTTTCAATAATCGTAGTATTATCATAAGTTCTTTCAAAAATACTATCCGTATCCATCAAGTATCTTGAATGATCTCCATAATCCATATAAACATCTATTTTATCTCACTGTTTTAATATTTTATAAATATCAGCAAAAATTTCTTCACTTACAAATATATCTTCTCCATATTGTGCTGTAATCCTATATCATGGTTGATGGTTTACTTCAGCTCAAGTTGGAGCTATGTTCATTATTATAGCTTCAATTTTTGTACCAAACTGCATCAATTCTTGTTTCAATTTTTTTCTTTTTGCACTTTCCAATACTTTTTTTATTCAAAGCACAACTATAAAAACTCACATCAAAGGAAATAGTACTAAAATATAATTTATACTAGTCTTTGGCACAAAAGTTCTTGGATTAGATGTATCACAATATAAAGTAATCTCTTCCCCAACACTATAATTATAAGCACTTGAAGATCAATAGCTCTCTCACTCTATAATATTTCACCCACAATCATATTTTGCCGTTACAGAATAGGTTATTCCATCATTATCATTTGTACGAACTTGTGTTATTATTCAAGTAGTTTTTGTACCACCGATTATGAAA
The DNA here is from genome assembly GCA_947170225.1 of uncultured bacterium. Taxonomy (GTDB): domain Bacteria; phylum Patescibacteriota; class Gracilibacteria; order Absconditabacterales; family Absconditicoccaceae; genus JALOAF01. Next base: position 1,417 of record CAMVSQ010000018.1, read on the forward strand.
TCAAATGTGTTGTATGTGGCTATTCAAGAGAATAACAGCCAGGTAATTCATACAGCCAAAAGTATAAAATTTCAATTACTACGCCTTTTTAGTGTCATTTATAAAAAAATAACAAAATAAATACAAAAATTATAATCCAAATAGATTTATTTGTCAAATTTTTGAACACTTTTTTCAATAAATTTCATCTTGATTTTACACAACACATTAAATATAAAAAACATCATGAAAAAACGAATCTCAACGACAATCTACATTATAATTTTTATACTACTGGATCAAATTTCCAAATATATTTTTTATAATCAAAAATTTTTAGAAAATATTCAAATTTTTGAACCAGCATTCAATACTGGAATATCGCGATCATTACCAGTAAATTTAATTTTGGTAATAATCATCACAATTATCATATCTGTATTAATCATAATTTGATGCAAAAAAAATTACATCTGAAAGCGAGCTACAATATTTTTGATTTGATGAACATTTGGAAATTTAATTGACAGAATTTTTTTGTGATGAGTCAGAGATTTTATTTTGATTTTCAATCGATTTCCAGTATTCAATTTAGCCGATACATTCATCTGCACATGAGCTGCTCTTATAATAATCAAAGAATTATTTTTAGATAAAAAATAGTCAAAAAACTTTTTTACAAAAATCTATTGCAAAATAAAAAATTTTTCTTAAATTACAAAATGTAATTAATATTACAATTTTTAGTTTTTATGAATTACGAAAATGGAATTTGAAGGAATTATTACTATGATTTGAAGCGAAGAAACAGTTTGACAAAACAACTCTCGCAAAGTTACTTTTGTCATCGAAGAAGAGACAGACAGAGAATTTAAATGATCTATTGCTATCGACTTGTGGAATGACAAAGCTGATTTAATCAAAGATTTCAAACAAGGAGACAAAGTAAAAGCTGGACTAAATTTCAGAGCTAGAGAATACAACGGAAGACGATTCAATGGAGTTTCTGCTTGGAGATTGGAAAGATTAGATGGATCTGCTCCAAGTTCTGCATCCACAGCTCCAGCAGACGACGATTTACCTTTCTAATGTAAAGTCTTTTTTCTTCATATAAAAAAAGCACACCGATCAGTGTGCTTTTTTATCTATACAATAAATTTATTCCACTAGTTTAATTTCTGGCTCAAAAAATTGTTCTTGAAAATTTGTTTGTTCTCTAATCTCCTCTACTGAAAATTTCATTCACTCTGGAGCAACTACTCGTTTATCTTCCACATCTTTTTTACGATGTATTACAGCAATAACCTCTCAATCAAAAGTTTCCAAAGGTTCATCCACTCACATAATATACACATCCTGCTCTTCTCAATCTCATCACATCACATCTTCCACATACCCATAATTCAACGAATAAAAAATGTTTTTGTGCTTAGGATGATAAGTTCACAAAGGCCTATCAATAATAACATGTACATGTTTTGGAATCATGAAATATTTTTTAAAAATTTAAATACTATTACAACGAGAATACCAAATCCACATCATCATCTCACAAAATTTCTTTCAATTCTGATTGAGAAATATTTTGAATTGTTCAGATTGGAGTATAAGACCATGAATTACTTTCATAAAATAATGAAATCTGATTTCATTGATACAAAACTATATCTCATGGATTTGTTGTAATTTGCTTATCTTCTCTTGGTAAATCAAATCATAAATTTCAAACTTTTTCAAATCATCAATATTCACGAGCATTTACTATCACATCTCATTCATGCAGCTTCTCAATCAAAGCTTTTGTAGCTGAATTTTCTTCTAATATAACATCAAAAGTTTTATCTCATATTTTCAGGTTTATAACATGGTCTATATTCATATTTTCACTCTCAACAACTAAAATATTTTCGTATTGAATACCATTATATTCTCACTCTTGAATATCATTATAATTTGCTACATGATCTTCTACATCGTCTGTGTCTAACTCAAAATCGTTTTCAATTTCCTCATCATAATATTTCATGTCTCATTTATGACATTTTTCAATTGCAAGATCTTCAAGATAACAAAATGACTCATCAGGATAAAAACAAACATTTTGTTTCTCTCATCATTCATATCGCTCTTCTATTTTTCATCATTCTTCTTCACATGTTTCAGCGACCAAAGTAATCCATTCTCATCATCTAAACAAATTTTGATCAATTTCATAAAGTTCCACACTCTTTCAATGTTCAGTTAAGGTACATGTATATATTTTTTCTGTTCAATCATTTGCTGTAAAATATACCATATACTGCGAAATTCGCGAAAGTTCATCTCACTGATCATCAAAAAGCAATTCTTCTCAAACTAAATTTATAGCACCAGAATCTATATCAGATATAATTTTATCATTACACAATTCCACACGACCTTGTTTTGTTTGTGATAATTCCAAGATCCTTATTTCGTCCATTTTAGAGTTAATATTGCCACATCATGTAGTTAATAAACCCAAAAACAACAAAATAATTAGAAATCCGATTTTTTTCATCATTGTAATTAAAAAATAAATTACAACCACTCCTCCACAATTGATTTAGCTCAATAAACCACACTTCCACGGATAGCCAATCAATCCAAAATTTCTGCTCATTTGCAAATATTTCTCAATTGGCTAGGCACTCATGCTAATCACGATCATTCATGTGTCACAAACGGTCTAACAATTTTTCATTTCCAATTTAATTTCTCCAATTGAGTCACCATCGGTTGAGGTAATTGTCATCGATAGATTGGTCATCAAATATAAACCACTTCATAATTATCAATACTTTCCAAAGTATTTACTATTTCAGGTCTTTCATCATGTTCAATTTCAACTTTTGCTTCATCACAGCATATAGCATAATCTTTTGAATATGGGATTTTTCTTTCCACTTTAAATAAATCTGCTCAAACTAATTCTTGGATATATTCAGCAATTACTTGAGTATTTCATTTTTGGATATTTCATACAGCATAATTTTCATCAGCCCTAGAAAAATAAATCACGATACTTTTTTGATTTTTTAGATCGGACATTATCAATTTTTTTAATATAAAAACACAATTATTTTGCAGGTTCCCATTTACATCTCACAGGAGAAACTATTGCTCATTCTTTTTTCAATTCTGCAAAAACTTTATCTACCACTTTCCTATCAAGTCATGTTAGTTCTACCACTTTTCACGCATTAACAGGCTCTCACTCTTTTTTCATAGCTTCCAAAACGATTTCTTTTTCTTTCATTTGTATATTTTTAGCATATAAAAACATTTCGTTTACATAAACCCTATTGATGATAATAAGATTTATTGAAATTACAATACATAAAAACATCAAATTTTTGTTTGAATTTTTATCAAAAATTTTTATACAATATGCCATCAAAAACCAAACCTTTTATTAAATAATTAACGGCAACTTTTCAATCATTTTCCAAATAATTTAATCAATAACTATTCGCATTTTTCAAAAAAATAATTATAATTTCATCATCCAAAATATATTGTTTTTAATATATTATAAATGACAAAATGAAATATCTAAAACTCGTTATAGAATCCAAAAAAACAGTTTTCACCATATCTGAACTCAAATTTTTATTTAAAATCAAAAATTCCGCTCAAATAAACCTCATAATGCAAAGGATGAAAAAACAAAATATAGTAAAAAATCTCTGATATGGTATATGGACGCTACCAGAATACGACAAACTAGAATTAGCATCAAAATTGAGACAAAGCTCTTATATCTCTCTAGAATATATACTACAAAAAAATGGAATCATCTTCCAATCATACGAAAAAACCATAACATTAGTTTCACATAATACATTTAACAAAAAAATAGATTGACTAAATTTTGAATATCATAAAATAAAATCAACAATTTTAACTAATCCTTTATGATTAGTTTATACAGGAAAGTATTACATAGCCACTCCTGAAAGAGCTGTTTGTGATATGATTTATTTATACAAAAATATTTTTTTTGATAATATTCAATCACTGGATAGTCAATTATTATCCAGTTTATCTAAAATTTATCCGCATACCACTTCTTTACTCATTAAAAAACTAATCAAAAATGTTAAATCAAGAAAAGCATAGGGTTATTATGTTCCAAATTTTAAATGATATTTTTGATTCTGATTTAAAAGATGTTTTAGCTTTTAAATGATGAACTCTTGCATATTTTGTTTATCAATTACCAAGATTTTCCACAGATTTAGATTTTGATATTATTTCTATATATCCAAATATAATAGAAAAAGTTGAGAATATAGTAAAAAAATATTGAATTATCAAAGATAAAAAAGATAAGAAACATACATTTTTTTTGTTATTAGATTATTGATCTGATGAACATAATATTAAAATAGAAATAAGTAAAAAACAATATACAAATACTGAATATGAATTAGTAAATTTCTTTTGAAAACAAATTAGAGCTATGAAACAATCTAGTATTTTTGCTCATAAATTAGTAGTATTGAGTGAAATGATGAAAAATAGAGATTTATTTGATGTAGATTACTTTTTCAAGCAAAGGTTTCCTATAAATAAAGAAATCATAACAGAAAGGACATGACTAACTTACAAAAAATTTTTGGAAACACTATTGATTATGATACCAAAAAATTTCAAACCTAATACAATTTTGGCAGAAATTTGAGATTTAATTTCAAATAAACAAAAAAATTTTATGAAAACAAAAATCGTTGATGAAGTTTTATGATTTGTAAATTTAGAATTGTTTTATTTATGAAAAATAGAATAATCACTTTTTAAACTATCTTTTACTTTTAAATATAAATATAGAAATAAAATTATTTAATAATCTACAATCTATTTTATCAAATTAAAGACAAATTTATTACCAATGACCAAAAACATCATTTTCGTGGATTTCAATTGAGTTATTTCACATAAAGATTTTTGGTATTCATTAAAAACACATGACACGATAATTTATGAAAAAATAAATACCTTTTTGTTTATAAACAATAAACAATTAGTACAAGACCGGATGTTGTGAAAATATTCTTCCACAGATATCTGCCAAATTTTATCAAACAAACTAAATCTTGATTATCACTACATATATCAAACTTTAATCAATGATTGCAAAAATATCGATTTATCAAACACAATCAAAAACGCTCTACAAGAACTAAAAAACAAATATATCATAGTCCTAATCACCGACAATATGGATTGTTTTTCTGAAATCACCAAAAATAACACTAATTATTTCAGTATTTTTGATGAAATTTTTAATTCAGCAAAAAAATGATATTTCAAGACAGATGCATATATTGAATATATAACAAAATACAAAGCAAATATCTGCTTTTCATATTTAATTGATGACTCCACCAAAAACTGTGAAATTTTCAAAAAACTTTGATGAAAAGTGATAAATGAAAAAGATGAAAATATAGTTATTTCAAAAATTCATGAGATAAAAACCAACAACAAATCTTAGTTTTCAAGCTCTGCATCACTATATGATACACCTAAACTTCCATCCACAAAATCAGCAATACATTCAACATTCATTTTCCAATTAGCTCAATCTTGAGTATAGCTAACTACACCATTTCTTACAAATGATGCTCAACCTTCAGATTCATCTCCCCACTCTACAACTATATTTTCTGCTCACTCTACAAAATCTTTCATCCATCATTGCACATTTTCTTCGCAACCAGACAAACGCTTTTCCTCTGTATCAATATTATCTAAATCGGGCTCAAAATCACAATAATCAAACACCATATCATCTCTACAACCTACCCCACTAGGAAACATACATTCTCCATAAGTCTCTTCTTGATTGTAAACACGAGAATATTCTCCTCAATTATCCAAACAAAACTGAAGATATTCAGCGTAAGATTCTTCATTTTTTGGCAAAGAATCGACATTATCCACATTTACCTTACAGTTGCATCCAGCAAATAATACACAACAAAGTCAAATGACTCAAAGTCACAATAATTTTGAATTTTTCATACTTATAAATAATTAAAAAATAAAAAAAATGAACAAGCATTATTTAAACAATTTTAATCCTTTTTCAATGAAAAAATTGATTTTTTTTGATCAAAACACAACCATACAAAATTTCTCCCATCTTCCCTTGAAATCACATCAAAATTGACTATATCAGTTAACGGAAATTTTATCTTTATAACCAAATTACTATTATGAAAACTAGAAACTTTGGGCTAATCACTTTAGTCGCAATCTCATCTTTGGCTTTGACTGGATGCAACAATTTTACAAACAGTCCTACAGATGATAGTGTAGAAATTGCAAATCCAGCATCAGTTTATTGCCAAGAAAATGGTGGAACATTAAATCTTGAAGAAAGTCTTTGCACATTCCCAGATGGATCTTACTGCGAACAGTGGGCTTATTACAACGGAGAATGTCAACCATGAACGACTATTGATATCGAAAATCTACAAGTAACTCCTGAACCAATAGGGTTTGAGGTAGATTATTGAACTTCTGAAATTTACAGTCAAGAAGATATGGATTCAGCTATCGCTGCTATCATGAATGTCTTCAACAACGAACGAGAAGTTAAATGCGAAATGCACAAAATTTACTATGCATGAGATGAAAAATCTCAACAAGAGTTACCAAATCTACAACTTAGATCCGATGTACCATATACACAAGCCTTGGTAATGTATTCAAACTTTCATTCTCCTGTAGACCCAGCAGAAGCTATGGCATTTGAACCAGATTATGAATATACGGATTGGAATTGGATTCTTGGAAGAACTGATGGCGGAGAATGGACAGTACTTGATTGGTGATATTAATGCAAATTTTCCAAAAAAACCAAAAGGAACCTCCAAATGGAGGTTTTTTTATTTATACAAAATTTTCTCTTGAAATTTTTACCAACATATGTAAAACAACACATGTAAAACATTTTATTTTTGTTGGCAAAAGAGAGATGAACTGCAAAAAATGTCATGGAGACAATATTATCAAATATTGAACTTCCGCAAAAAGTACCCAAAGATTTTTGTGTCATGACTGCCACAGTACATTTACCGTTTGATGACTAAAAAAAGATTATAGCCAATCTTTTATTGATTGAGTCATGGATGAGTACTGTCATCAGCACAAAACAGCCAAACAAGTAATAAATGAACACAAAATCTCATCCAGAACTTTGGTAAACCGAAAACACAAACATAAACAAAATTGTGAAAAATGCCAAAGCGAATAAAAAAAATATTTATATTTTTATAATACATTCATGAATTATTTGTATTGAATTTTAGCTGTACTAATCGTCAGCTTGATATCTATCATTTGAATTTTTGCTGTCTGATATCCTATGGCAAAACTAAAAAAAATTTTGGTCTGCTTCATTGCTTTTTCTGTCGGTATTTTGCTGTGAGATGCTTTTTTGCATTTATTACCAGAATCAGTAGAAGAATATGGATTTACGCCTATTATTTCTCGATGAATAATTTGATGAATTTTCATCTGATTTATTATAGAAAAATTTTTGACTGTAAAACACGATCCAAATAAAGAACATGAAGTCAAAACTTTTGCTTGGATGAATTTAGTTTGAGATATGGTACACAATAGTATTGATTGAATCATCATAGGTAGTGCTTTTATCGTTGATATACACCTATGATTTGCAACTACATTAGCTGTAATTTTACACGAAATTCCACAAGAAATCTGAGATTTTTGCGTACTTGTACATGGATGACTGGACAGAAAAAAAGCCCTACTTTACAATTTCCTTACAGCTCTGACAGCATTTATCTGACTAGGAATTGCTTATTTATTAAATGCTTACATATCTTGAATATCTCAAATTTTGATGCCTATCTCCGCTGGATTGTTTATATACATCGCTGCGTCAGACATGATCCCAGAACTACATAAAGAAAATAATTTAAAACATTCTATTCACCAAATAGTATTATTGGCCATAGGATTTGTAGTTATGTATGGTCTAACCTTGTCTGAATCACACCACCACGAATGACACCACGACCATCACCATAAAAATATTGAAATAGAACATATACATGACCACACACATGAACACAAACACGAACACGAATGCAACCACAATCACGAGCATGATCACATACACGAGCATCAAGAGTTAAACACAGACTTAATTCATGATTACGACCACGATCACCAATAAAAATCTAAACACCAATATTTGTGAGTCAATGAGATTGGACTGGACATTTCAGTTCTCAATCATTTTTTTCCAGATTATTTTTCCAGTGTAATGCACGCAAATTTGATATATGGTCTGGTCATCATTTTGCAATCGGCACAATATGATCCACTTCTCGTCAAAAAATAGAATCTCTATTTCAATAGTCAGACCACTTTATCCAAGCAGAACATTGATCTTTTCTAAATCATTGGATTTCATTTTCTTGAGATTGCATTTGTGCTGTTTTCTGCCAAACTTCTTTGAGAATTTTTTCTGTTATTATCATAATAATCTAAATAATATAAAATCGTACAATATCAAGATAACAAAAAAATAATACAATGCAAATATTTTGCAAAAAAAATCTTCAATCCATAAAAAAAAATCAAAAACACATTGACAACGATCAATTTAAATTAAAAAAAAATATAAAAACAAAACAATATATTGATTGAAAATAAAAAATTTTTTTCTATGATATAATCATTTATCAAGTAACTTATTTTCATGAAAAGAAAATATTTATCACTAATTTTTACTTGTTCATTATTAGTTACTCTAACTGCTTGTACCCCAAACAAACCAACAATAGAAAATATAGATTATCCACACGCAATTGAAATAAACTGACTTGAATATGATAAACTATCATATCTTTTGGAGTGAATAATTGATATTGAAAATGACAAATCCGGTATCCGAAATAAACCGCTAAACACCGATGAACAAAAATGAACTTTTATTTTCAATATTTTAAATAACAATTATATGGACAAATATGAAATTCCTCAAGAATCTCAAATAAATCTAAACTATCCTATTTTTCCAGATTCATTTATTCCAAATGAGTGAGATGCTCATGATTGAGTGTTTCCTATAGATGAAAATGTAAAAGTTGCATACAAAAAGTCTGATATTGACCAAATGCTAAATGATATAATTTGAGATACTCTAAAAAACTGAAAAGAAATTATACAAGACTGAATGATTTTGAGTGGAGATAAATATTTACTTTTCACCTACAAATATTATTGATCTGATTTAATTTGAAATAAATGAAGAGCAACAAGATTCAAAATTGATAGTATAAATCAAATATCAGAAAAAGAGATTGAAATAAAAGCTACATACTATGATGACATACTTGAAGATGGAGAAAATTATGAAGAAACTAAATGTAATCTAACATATCATATTTCCAAAAATCCATGAAGTTTTTACGAATATACTGTAAATGAATATATGTACACATGATGTAAATTAGATCTAAATTATATTGCCCCAGATTTTCCAAGTCAAATGATTTATGGAATGAATGATTGAATCTATTCAAATTACATCAGTTTAAAAAGAGATTTTGAAACAAGAGAAAAAAATATAGATATGAACTGAGATTGATCTGAAGAATATTTTGTTATCTGACCTGATAGTCCAAACTGAACAAAAATTTTGTGAATAAATTGAGATAAATGATACAATTTCATTTATGATTTCGATAATAAAATTGTAGATGATTACAATGAATTATTGGACGGACTTTTTGTAGAGATATATTTTGAAAATTTAGACTGATGAGATGACAAAGAAATTATCGTTATAATTTGAGATAAAAAAACTTGGCTTGAAGCGAATATTTACAAACTTTGATGAAATGAATGATTTACAAAATTATGAATAATTAACTGAAAAATTTATTTAGAATACGATAATGAAACAAATACTATTCATGCTCCATATTCAAATAATTGAATTTGCCAAATGTATGAAGTAACAGATTGACAGATATTCAAATTATAGTAAACAATATTATATTTTTTTCATATCAACCAATAATTTTTGCTTTGTCTCTGTAGAAATAGTTTGCTGTTTCAATACCAATTTCAATTTGGCCTGCAAATGCTCCAAAACAAATTTTTTGATCAAGTGAATCCTTTTTTCATCTCCAGAAAGTGCTGTCAGTTCTTTTTCCCATCGCAACTGCAATTCATCCAATTGTAATTTTTCTGTAGATTCCAATGAATCTCTGCCAAAAAATACTTTATATAGCAAATCTCATGGCAAAATTTGTGCCACATTTTTTGCAAATTCAAGCATATTGGTATACAAATTTGGATCTGAAATATATTTTGCAAATAAATCATCTCGAAATAATGAAACAAAAATCATTTCTCTATCTGGTTGCCATGATGCTTTTTGTTCTGCTCTTTCTCTTTTGGCTACTTCAAATTTTCCATCAGTTTTGAGATATTTTTTAAATTGGACAGCCAAAATTTCATAAGGCAATCAAACCTTTTCTGCCAATAATTGCTTGTAATGTTCTTGGATAGTATAATTGTCTACACATGCAATCAGACCAAACATCTCATTAAATAATTTCTGCTTGTCAATTGGTGAAGTTAGGTCATATTTTTGTTTGAGTAGTTCATATATCTGCAAAAATGCATCTTTAGCATTTTTTATACATCAATCAAAAATTTCTTTTCAGTTTGGATCATTTGCGATATCATCTGTATCTTTGTAGCCATCAGGCAAAATTATCATCTTTGGAAAAATATTTTCTCTATATGCTATCTTCAAAGCTCTGACTGTGGCATTTTTTCCAGCATCATCGTTGTCAAACAATATGTATACATTTTCTGTATATCTTTTCAAAAGTTTGAAATGTTGCTGTGTCACTGCCGTACCACAAGTAGCTACTCATATTGGAGCTCAAAGTCTAGCCAATCATATTACATCCATTTGTCATTCAACCAACACAATCATATCCAGCATTTTTACATTATTTTTGGCAAAATTTAATCCATACAAAATTTTGGATTTTTCAAAAATTGATTGCTCGCTACTGTTTAAGTATTTTGGCTGATCTTGTGGATCTATCACTCTAGCACTAAATCAAACAATATTGTTTCTTGTATCAAAAATTGGGAAAGTAATCCTATTTCTAAAAAACGAAAAATAATCAGTCTGTCATTTTTTTGCAAGTGATGCTTGGACCAAATCCTGCTCGTTAAAACCTTTACTTCTCAAATATTGTATGAGAGAATAGCTAGAATCTGGAGCATATCAGATTCAAAACAAAGAAATAATATCATCTGAAAGTTTTCTATTTTGATGCAGATAGTCCATCGCTTTATTTGATTTTTTCAAACTATCTACAAAAAATTCTTGAGTTAATTTGTGGATCCTTTTTAGCTTTTCTCTATCATCAGCATAATCTTTGGCTTTATCAGAACGATTTATAAACTCCGAAATATCCAATCTTTGCTCATCTGCAATAAGTTTGATAGCATCCATATAATCCACTTTTTCGTACTCCATGACAAATGTTATCACATTTCCACCTATCCCAGAACTGAAATCTTTGAAAATTTGTTTTTGTGGAGAAACCATAAAAGATGGCGTCTTTTCCTGCTGAAATGGCGATAATCCAGAAAAATTGCTACCAGCTCTTTTTAGTTGGACTCTCCTGGAAATTATATCCACTATATCTACATTTTCCACTATAAACTCACTTAATTTATTCATCACTTCAGCTATTTAAAAAAATCTTCTATACTATATATACTCAATCCATGTCAAAAAAAAAGTAAAAATTGAAAAAAAAACGACAAAATCAAAAAAATTTTCAAGATTCGTCGTTTTATATTACATCAAAATCTATCACTATTTATTTCAAGTATTGAAAAATCCCATAATCAACAACAATCAAAGAATGATGAAAATTAACGGAATAATCAATGCTCTCACACTTTCAAAACCAAATACTCAAATAATCAGTAAGACAATTCACAAAATCATACAAATTTTTTCTTCTGTAGAAGATTTTTCCCACCAATTTGTAATTTTTCCAGCTACTTTTTTACCTTCTTGTCCTACTTTTCCAGCAGTTTCCATCATAGATTCTTTAGCTTCTCACATTTTCTTTTCAAATGTAGATTGCTTGTTTTCTGTTTTTTTCACTTTTTTTTCTGGCATTTTACTATATTTTAAACAAATAAATTACGAATTATATTCAATTTCCAGCTCAATCTGATCTGGTACAATAGCTTTTGGCACGATCACTTGCAATACACTGTCTGCTGTCAATTTGCTATGTATCCTATCAAAATAAGATTGAGGCGGCAAATCTATCATCAGTTTGATATCTCATCGATAGCATTCCTCTTTTAGAGGAATAAAATCATCTCTCAATGCTATTTTTTCTCTCACACCACGGATGATCAATCTATAGTCCTCTACTTTTAGTTCCAAAGACTCTTTTTTTACTCATCACAACGGCATAATTATCACCACTTCATTTGGAGATTCATAAATATCATACGGAATTTCAATTTTTTCTGGCATATTTTCTTTCATTTTAATGATAAACTTTTAATCAGAATCAAAATTGATTTCTGATAATAATCTTTGTATATGTTCGCTATAAAAATCTGGATTGTAAACATATTTAAATTCTACTTCTCATGGGCTATTTTTGTATCCATCTTCTACCGAAGGATTTGTAGATCATTCCGATAGTACGATAATATTTCCATTGTTAAATATACTGTTGAAAAAACCAGCTTTTTTGACATAAACAGACCTAATATGCTTTAAATCTATCACTTTTGATGACCTTTTAAAAAATCATGTCTGATTGTATCTCAAAAAAGATTTTGGAGTAATTATAGCAAAATCCATACGATAATCCAAAAAATGCTTCAAAATTTTGGATCAAGGGAATGCAAAAACCAAAAATGCCACAATACAAATTGAAACTTTTAGCCATACAATATCTATGTATATTATACTACAAGTGACAATAGCTATCAACATCAAGAACCACAAAATAAATGGCAACAAAACTTTGACAGCAAAAAAAAGATGACTTTTTTTTATAAGTACTACATTTTCTTGTCCATACTCTTGTACACTCTTTTCCAAAAATTGTTTTTTAAATTTTGGATCAAATGTAGATATTATACCCATCTCCAATTATTAAGGATAAAACTAATCTCCATAAAAATCAGTACCAAAATTTGGAAATACCCTAAACAATACTTTTCCTATCATGTCTTTGTCCATCACTTCATAAGTAGCTCAATCATAACAACCCAAACCAAAACAGCACAATGAATCTGTACTAGCTCACCTATTGTCTCACATGACAAAATATCCACTCTGTATTTTAAATTCTGTGATACCACATCTAGTCTTGGTTTCCAATCCATTTGGCAAATATGATTCATCCAATTTTTCACAGTTTTCACCATTTTCATCACAAACCAAAACTCATCAATCATTGATTTTTACAGTTTCTCATGGTAGTCAAATTATTCTTTTGATATATGGAATCGTCTTTCCTTGTGGGACAAATACTATCACATCTCATCTTTTCAATTTCCCAAATTTTTGAGAAATTTTGTCCACTATAATAAAATCTTTTTCTATAAATGTAGGGGCCATGCTGGATCATACTACTGTATATGGGTTTGCCACAAAAAATCTGATAAACAATACTATTCACAAAACAAATACCAAAAAAGCAATCATATCAAAAAGATCCAACAAAAAATTCTTAAACTTTATCCTCGTTTGTATCGACAATCACATTACAGATTCTTAATTTATCTATTAAAACAAGAGCAAACTTTTGCTCTTACACAAAATATATCAAAAACTTATCCAACTAAAATGGTACTTCTTCATCTTCTGGAGCAACCATGTCTTCTGGCATAGGTTCCACAAAATCTTCTCCATCTACACCAGCTCATTTTGAATCCAAGAAAATGAAATTATCCACGATAACTTCAGTAGAATACCTGTCTCTACCTTCTGTGTCTTGCCATTTTCTAGTCCTCAATCTTCACTCTACATAAATCCTTTTTCCTTTTGTCACATATTGACCCAAAACTTCAGCTCATTTTCCATAAGCCACACATCTATGATATTCAGCCTCTTCTACCACATTACTATCCCTGTTTTTAAACTTTCTGTTTGTCACGATAGTAAAATTTACCACAGATGTACCGCTACTTTCAATAGTTTTTACCTCTAAATTGTTTGTAGCTCTTCCGATCAATTGTACTTTATTCAAATCCATTTTCTAAATTTATATTCTAAAAGTTTGATGAAAAATTTATTCATCATAAAAACTATTAGCTAAAAAAAATAAAAAATCAATTGATTTTTATAAAAAAATTTTTATAAGAATTTTCGCCAAAAGATTTTTTACTTTTTACAAACAAAAAATGTTGTCTGAATTTATGGCTTTCTTGGAAAATTACAATGTAATTGGAGTCACTATTTGACTGATTTTGGCTACCAAAGTAGCTGATGTGACCAAATCATTGGTAGAAGATTTGATTACTCCAGCCATTTTTTGACCACTTCTAAAAAAGTTAAAAATTGACAAATTGGAAAATTTATCTTTCAGATGAATTTTGTACGGAAAAGTTATTGCTAGAGCTATAGACTTTGTCATAGTTGCTTTTTGTCTATTCTTGGTGATCAAATACATGAATATCTCTATCAAATAATTATCCACAAATTCTGTTGAAAAACGAAACAAAAAATATATACATAAGGACATGCAATGCCCAGATGATGTTCTTGATTGTGAGATGTTTACAAACGAAGTGATGTAAACTTTCACAAGAAAGAATCCCGCTTCAGCGGGAGAATTGAAAAACAGACATTTGGAATTACAAACAAAAATCAGTTATTCATGCCCAGATGATGGAATTGGTAGACATGCTAGACTCAAAATCTGGTGGCTGCAAGGCCGTGTGGGTTCAAGTCCCACTCTGGGTAAAATCCAAAGATATATTCCAGACGAATATATTTTTTTTAAATCTAAAAAAAAGTAATATATAAAAAAATCCCTTTCTCTGTAAACAAATCCCCCTCCCCCGCAATTCTGCGGGGGATCCCCTACCGCAAAGCGGCATAAACTTTATCAAGTTTACCACGCTATGCGTGGGGGGGAAAATCAATCTGGGCAAAAGCCTCCCTTGATAAAGGGAGGTTTGGAGGGATTTGCTTCAAGAAAGAGGGGGTAGGGGGAGATTTGCCCTTTCTCGCTGGACAAATCCCCCTTAATCCCCCTTTATCAAGGGGGAAATTTTCCAGCGCTTTTCTCCCTTCCTTGATAAAGGAAGGGTCGGGGTTGGATTTGTTTCAAGAATCTGTGCCATTTCGAGTTTATGCAACTATGCTGTATGAAACAAAAAATTCACTATATTTCATGCAATTTCACGGCAAGCT
>CAMVSQ010000019.1 GCA_947170225.1 uncultured bacterium
TATTACTACAGTTGGCACCAGAACAAGGAGGAATAGGCACTACAGGATCAACAATAATAATATTACAATCACTAATATCTCAAGTACAAATATTACTACAGTTGGCACCAGAACAAGGAGGAATAGGCACTACAGGATCAACAATGATAATTCCACAATTATCTCCAGAGCAAGGAGTGGTTCCTCACCAAAAATCATAATCCAAATAATTAAAATTATTTATAGTACAATTTTGATTTAATCAAATTTCTGGACATCCATCAAAATCTTCAATTCCGTTGTAATTTTCAGGCAAATCTGGACAGGCATCCAGAGCATCTACAATACCATCCCCATCCGAATCAATACCATTATATCACAAATTATTGTTTTGATTACCAGTGTTGCTATACAATATACTATTGGCTAGATTATCACAAGCATCTCCAAATCCATTATTATTTATATCCAGCTGATTAAGATTACTACTGATAGGACAATTGTCTAGAGTACAGACATTTTTGTGAGCTAAAAGTAGTTTGTGATTTATATTTTCTGCTGTTATCGAGCAATCAGCATTTTCATGAGTAATCAATCAAACTAAATTTTTTATTCAATCTCCATCAATATCATCGTCACATATGTCTGGTATTCAGTCATTGTCCATATCACATTTATATTGTGACAATGTTCCATCAATCATAGCATTGAAACAGGCATCTTGCTCAGTAATCGCTATTGTAGAAGTTGCTTCCAAATCGATACACTCATTTATGTATACAGAAAATTTTGGATTCATAACTCATCAAATATTATAAGTGTATTGTGTGGTTTTTGGCCAAATATTCAAATTTTCATAAGATCTTTGAGTAATCCCTTTTTGATATTGATTTACTGTAATCAAAATATTTGACAAAGATCAAACTTTATTTTCTACAAACGATAAATTTTTTCATATAGACCAAATTAATCTTTCTGAGTTTGCTTGTATTGCATAAGAGTTTTCTATATTTTTGTCTCTAATATAAACTGTCAAGAAATTCTGAACTTTAGATCAATCATTAAATGTAATGGTTTGAGTTATCACATGTCTTCATATTTTCAAAAAACTATATTGTGTACTCAATGTTTTTGTCCTAGATTCTTTTCAGTCTCCAAAATTCCACAAAATATTTTTTATACTAGATTCTTTGATCCCAACCATATTGGTTGAAACTACCACATTTTCTCAAATATTTGGATTCAAATTATTTATGCTCATATTTGCTCCAAATGTATTTTTCCCAGCTCAGACTATAATACTAGCCACAGCGACAACTTCAGAATTTTTGTATCATTTTACTGTGACCAAATAACTTCATTCAGTATTATATATTTTTGATACACTTGATTTATCTCTTTTTTCCACTTTTGTTCAGTCTCCAAAATTTCGTTCAAATTTATCAAAATTTCATCTTGTATCCAAACCAAAAGAAATTTGTGTGGCCAAATTGGTACTTGGTATAGCTTTTATTTGCAAAGCATAATTTTCGCTCAATCATTTTCAAATTAAGACGGTATTACTAGCTATAGCATTGTTTTTTTCTCAATTTGCAAATGCTTGCACAGCATAAAGTCAGTCTTGTTCAAATGTATGAGAAACTTTGTTTCAAACAGCAGTCTGTCAATCAGAAAATTTTCGCTTAATATCCCCCAAAACATTTCATTCAGTGATAGCTTCAAATTCTACTCTAGCAGGAGCTATATTTTCCATGTCATTTATTTTTATGTACATTCCTAGATTGTTTTGATTTCATTCACACACATCTCAAACTCAATTTTTGTTTAAATCTTTTTGATTATTGTTTTTTACCAAAGGACAGTTGTCCATATTTTTATTCCACTTTCAAATCACTATATGTCACAAATCATCCACAATTCATATAGGATTTTTTATTCAATCTCCATCAATATCATCATCACAGACATCTCAAATTCCATCGCTATCTGTATCTGTTTGACTAGGATTGTAATCGTTTGGACAGTTGTCATGTATGTTTGGTATTCAATCACAATCATAATCATAATTGAAATCACAATCTATAATTTCAAACAATTTATACAAAACTTTCAAAACATATTCTCAATCTACCAGTCCATCAATTTGTCCATTTTCAAACTTTTCAAATTCCACAATATTATTGTCAAATAACACATTCAGCTCAGCCACAGGCCAATATCATTGTCAAACTTTTCAAAAATTTTGCATACCACATGCACTCAAATTAAACATACAATATTTTAAATATGGTTGTAGAGACTCTTCGTTTGGCAATTCTCAATTTAGTCATTGATTTGCATAGTCTCTTATCATCTCTTTTTCATCGTTTGTCAGATATTGGTCTGGATAGCTACCAACCTGCAAACTATCCATCCAGTTTTTTACATCTTCCCAATTTACACCGTATTTATCGTATATATACTGATCTGCAATATTTACTACCACTTGCAAAAATTCTCAAACTGTCACATTTCTATTTCCACAAAATTTTCCATTACAAATAGGACTTGTTCATTCAGGATATCATCTCATCCATACATTGTCTCCCACATAAGCCACACAGTAGTAGTATGATTCTCAATTATAAATTCATCACAAATAATTTATATCTCCAAAATCCCTACCAATAGAAAAATCGTTCCACCATTGATATGTATATTTATTTATCATACTCAAATTTGGATTGATACAATCATTACAGTTTACACTATTCAACAACTTTGTGAGAGTATAACGAGAAATAGAATTTCCAGATTGTATACTTTGGGTATTTATTCCAGCTTTTTGTAAATCGCTCAAAAAATTATTGTAATCTGCATTTGTAAACGATACAAAAAATAGCAATAACAATATAGAAATTACAAATTTAATCACATTTTTTGTTGTATTGTATATTGTACGGGTCATCAAAGATTTTTTATATAAAATACAATTATAATTATACACAAAAATCTAATATATAAAAAAATTTGAGCACTTATACACAAAAATCCTTTGACTTTTTTATTTTTTATACAAAATTTTGCTTCCAATATCCAAATTTTCATCATCACCAAGAATTCAAATAATATTTTCCAATTTTATTTTATCATATTCATCAATTTCTGGTGCATGAAGCCATGGGCGGATAATTATTGTGGGATTATCTTCATTTCATTCAAATCACATCACAAATCAGATATTATCAAAATTTTTTCCATTATTTCTTCATTTTTCCTTACTAATTATTCATTTTAAAATTTCAAATCTCCTATGAATTTCTTTTTCATCCACTTTTCAATCCAATTTGCTCGATTCAGCTAAAGGCTCATCGTGATACTCAAAAAGTGCAACATTGTCAAAGTGATATTTCCCCAAAAATTCACACAATTCATCAAACTCTTTTTCTGTTTCTCATGGAAATCAAACAATAATATTTGTTCTCACAAATTTTTCCTTGAAATTTTGGTCAATAAAATTCAACAAGTTCAAAACATGATTTTTATCATAAAATCTTCACATTCTTTTCAAGATTTCTGGATTTATATGTTGCAATGGAATATCAAAATACGGTATAAATTTCTTCAATTTTTTCAGCTTTTCCAGATGCTTCAATGTCAAAATATCTGGATACAAATACAAAACCCTATACACAAAATCTCACTCAATTTTCTCCAATTCTTCCAACAGTTCAAAAAGCATTGATTTACCATATAAATCTAATCAATATCTATTTGTATCTTGAGCCAATAATATTATTTCTTTTACACCACTATTAACCAAATCTTTTGCTTGTTGCACTACATTTTCTATCGGCAAAGATTTCTGTTTTCATCTAATTTTTGGAATAATACAAAATGTACAGTGATTATTACATCATTCAGCAATTTTTAAATATTCAAATCCATAATCAATATTTGTATATGCTCTAATTCCACTAAAAACTGGGCTTTCTCCAAATTTTTTGCTATCAAATCATGTCAATATCTGTTCAATTGTGATTTTATCCCAGTCAGACCATGAAAGGAAGTGAATATTTGGATTTTTCACGATTTTTTCCCAGTTATTCAATTCTATTTGTCATTCTGAGCGTAGTGAAGAATCTAAATTATCGCTTATAGATTCTTCATTTCACTTCGTTTCGTTCAGAATGACACCTTTTCTCTTTGCGTGTCAAACTAATTGTTCAAAATACTGCAAAGCACATCCAAGTAAATATATTTTTTTCCTTGCATTCAGCAGTTTCTCTATTTCTTCAAACATCTCCTCTCTACCAGAAGAGATAAATCCACAAGTATTCAAAAAGACAAATTCAACTTCATCATCATAAGGATCACAGATGTAGTCTGTCTCATAATTTGGATTATTCCCAGCAATAGAAAAAATATTTCATAGTAGAAACTGAGTATCTACCAGATTTTTATTGCAACCAAGATTTATAAAAGAAAATTTAAATTTTTTCATAAAATGAAAAATACTTATTCTATTTTTTTATTCAAGTATAAATTTTAAAAATATTTTCTACCTTTCAATTCATCAGGGAAATGCTGATTGTCCATTTTGATAGTTCAATCGGCTTGGCGATTTTCTGGATGGTCGTGTGCATATTGATATCATTTTCCATATCCCAATTCTCACATCAATTTCGTTGGAGCATTGCGAATTTGCATTGGCACTGGCAAATTTCAATATTTTTTTACATCAGCTATCGTTTCTCTATCAATTTTATCACAAATATTATTTTTGGGCGCTTTTCAGAGATACAATGCCAATTGAAACAAAAAAACTCTACATTCTGGCATTCAAATTTTGTGGCAAGCATCATAAACTTGGTTTGCCAAAAGTAATGCATTATTGTCAGCAGGTCAAATATCTTCAGATGCAAAACGAAGTAAGCGACGGCAGATATAAAGTGGATCTTCGCCACCAGTCAACATTCTCTGAATCCAATAACAAGCAGCATGTGGATCGCTATCACGCAAAGATTTGTGGATGGCTGAAATTATATTATAATGTTCTTCTCAGTCGCGGTCGTAATATGTCGGCTTTCCAAATGCTTGTTTGATAATTTCTTCATTTATCACTCAATCTTTACTTAGCATAATGCTAGCTTCTAGCAGATTGCAAGCATTTCTCAAATCTCAGTTTGCAAGGCTTGAAATTGTTTTCAAAATTTCATCATCCAATTTCAAATTTGGATATTTGCTCAAAATTTTTTCTTCACTTTTTTTGAAAAAATCAAAAATATTTTGTTCAGTCAGTGGTTCAAAAACAAATACTTTGCAACGAGAAAGCAAAGCATTATTTATTGTAAAACTTGGATTTTCTGTGGTAGCACCTATTAGAGTGATGAGTCCACTTTCCACAAATGGCAGTAATGAATCCTGCTGTGCTTTGTTCCAGCGATGGATTTCATCCAAAAACAAAATTGTTTTGGTTCAGTATGCTTTGTTTTGATTTGCGCGCTCAAGTATCTGATTCAGATCTTCTTTTTTGCTTTTTACTCCACTCAATTCATAAAATTCAGCATTTAAAACTTTGGACAAAACAAAAGCGAGAGTAGTCTTTCCGCATCATGGAGTTCACCAAAAAATCATAGATGGAATGTTTCCGTTCTCTATGAATGTTTTGATATTTTCCAATATTTTTTCTTGTCCGACCATATCTTGTATTTTTTCTGGGCGGAGAAAGAATGCTAAAGGTTCTTGGTTCATTTTTTTCTAAAAATTAAAATAAAATGACAACAAATTTATCCCAAAATTCCATTTGCATACTGATGTATGATGGATCCAACCAATGTCTGATACGGTATTCCTTGTATTTCAGCAATAGATCTAATTTTGATCATATCGTTTTCATTTAGCCTAAAACTATATGTTTTTCTTTTCATCTTTTGCTTGTTTTGTGGTATAATACATCATTTCATGATTTCATTTAGCATTTTTAGCTCATTTTCGTCAAAATCATGCTTTTGCATAAACTTTTGAAATGATTGGTAATCCATGTTTTCAAAAAATTAAATATTAAAATACTTTGTACATATAATATATATTTTTTATAATAACTACATATATACAAAGTATATATATTTTTTTCTATAAAAATCAAGATTTGGTTAAATTTTATACTTCTAGTAGTTTATTTTTGTATTTTGTTGTGTCTTTGTGAAAAAAGTGCTAACAAAAAGATATCATTTACAAAAAAATTTTTAAGTTTTTTCTATTGCTTTTGTCTTTCAACACAATATATAGTGGTCAATGATAAAAATAAACACAATATATTGTGTTTGAGAAGTATAAAAAATTTGTTAAAAAATACAAAAAAATGTAGTTAAAATGTGGCTTTCTTGTCAAAAAATGGTCAAAAATATGTAAAAAATCACAAAAATTTAATATTTTAAACAATAATCCAACACAGATGGCAATATTTAAAGTAATAAAAAGAAACTGAGCAATAGTAGATTTCGATAAATCCAAAATAGAAAACGCTATTAAATTGGCAATTGAAGCTTGTGGATGAAACGATTTTTCTAGGATCTCTGGGTTTGTAGACAAAATTATCCAAGATGTAGAAAAGAAAATTGGGAAAAATATCCCAAGTGTGGAAGAAATACAAGATAGCGTTGAGGATGTTTTGATCAAAGAATGACACAATACAGTTGCAAAAACCTATATCAAATATAGAGAAAAGAGAAACGAAGCTAGAAAATGAAAAGATGTAGTAGTAGAAGTACAAAAGACAATGCAAGAATATTTGGACAATCTGGACTGGAGAATCAACGAAAATGCAAATATTGGGTATTCAATTTGATGATTGATCCTAAAAAATAGTGAAAAAATTACAGCAAACTACCGATTATCTAGCATATATCCAGAAGAAATTGGAAATGCACACAGAAATGGAGATTACCATATCCACGATTTGTGAATGTTTACTCCATACTGTGCTGGACGAAGTTTGAGAGCACTTTTGGAAGAATGATTTAATGGAGTTGAATGAAAATTGCAATCTGCACCACCAAAAAATCTTCAATCTGCTGTAAATCAAATGATCAATTTCCTTGGTACTCTCCAAAACGAATGGGCTGGAGCTCAAGCTTTTAGTTCGTTTGATACATATTTGGCTCCATTTGTACACAAAAGACGAGAAGAGGTAGAAAATGAGTTGGACGAAATGAGAGCCCAATTTGACTCACCAGAAGCAAGACACGACTATGTTTACAAAAAAGTGTACAGATATGTAAAACAACAAATGCAAAACTTCATATTTGGACTAAATGTACCAAGTAGACGATGAACACAGACTCCATTTACAAATATCACACTTGACCGAGTTTGTCCACCAGATCTAAAAGATAAAGCTCTGATGCTATGATGACTAAAGTATTGACCATACAAAAAGAAATTTGGAGAATTGCATGAAGAAATGAAGATGATAAACAAAGTTTTGATTGAAGTTTATACAGAGTGAGATCATGCAGGTTCAGTATTTACCTTTCCAATCCCTACATACAATATCGTGGAAGATTTTCCTTGGGATGATCCACTGGTAGACGATATGTTTGAGATGACAGCCAAATATTGACTACCATATTTCCAAAATTTCATCGGTTCTCAGTTTGAAAAAGATGAAAATGGAAGAATTACCACAAAAAGAAAAGAATGAGCATACAGTCCATCTGCAGTTCGTTCAATGTGTTGTAGATTACAGCTAGACTTGAAACAACTTGAAAAGAGATGATGATGATTATTCTGATCCAGTGAGATGACATGAAGTATATGAGTTGTCACAATCAACGCTGCCAGAATATGATACAATTTCAAATGAGATATAGATTGATTCAAAAAACAGCTAAATCATTTGATGAATTTGGCAAAAATGTCGCTGGAATTAAAGAGAAAAGAGATGACAAAATGGTTGAATGCATGATTATTCCCATATACAAAAAGATACTTAAATACATTTAGAAATCACTTCTCAACTATTTGAATCAATGGACTAAATGAAGCAATACTAAACTTCACAAACTGAAAAGAAGATATTACCACAAAAGAGTGAATTGCTTTTGCAAATGAAATTCTAGATTTTATGAGAAAAATATTGATAGATTATCAAGAAGAAACATGAAATTTGTACAATTTAGAGGCAACTCCTGCAGAATGAACTACTTATAGATTTGCCAAAGAAGACAAAAAACAGCTTCAATGAATCATCCAAGCAGGAACTCCAGAAGCACCTTATTATACAAACTCATCTCAATTGCCAGTATGATTTACAGATGATGTGTTTGAAGCTATGGATCTACAAGATCAATTGCAATGTAAATATACATGATGAACAGTATTGCATTTGTATATGTGAGAGAGAATGACTGCTCAAGCTTGTAAAGCTCTGGTAAAAAAGGCAATCTCAAATTACCAAATGCCATATATATCTATATCTCCTACATTCTCCATTTGTCCAAAACATGGATATATAGCATGAGAACACGATTTCTGCCCAGTGTGTGACAAAGAAATCTGATATACAGGAGAAAAATTCGATATGGAGATGAGGAAAAAATACACTAGCGATCCAGAAAAATTAGATAAAATCCGTAGAGAACAGAGCATTGCAGAAGATTAGAAGTGAAATGTGTCATTCTGAATGAAGCGAAGCGAAATGAAGAATCTTTTTATTAAGATTCTTCGCTATCGCTCAGAATGACAAAAAATGAAGCAACCGATAATCCAAAATATAAAATTCTTTTAAATTGTTTATTACATGAAAATGACACAAGAAAACACAAAAAACAGGACAAAATGTTTGATTTACACTAGAGTAATGGGATATTTGTCTCCTACATCTAGGTACAACATCTGAAAAAAATCAGAATTTTATAGCAGAAAGTATTTTAGCAAGACAAAAGCAGCAAACCATGAATTTACAGCACAATATGGATGTGGATGCAATAATATGGAATTTTCTGCAGATTCAAATTTGGTGAAAAACATGCCATCAGCAGTTTTCGTAAGCGAAAAAACTTGCTAAATAAACAATTTGATTCAAAGAGGCTGGTCTAAATTTTCCAGTCTCTTTTTTTACAACAACTGTTAGCTATAATTACCAACCCATGAAAATATCTTGAGTCCAAAAAAGTACAACAATTGATTACCCATGAAAATTAGCATGTATAGTTTTTACTTTATGATGCAATTTTCGCTGTCCATTTTGTCACAATCCAGAAAGTGTTTTGCCTGAACAAATGAAATTAATCCAAAACGATTTGATACCAGAAAGCGCTGTTTTCAATTTTCTGCAAACCAGAATCTGAAAATTGGATTGAGTCAGTATTTGTGGGTGAGAGCCAACTTTGCAACCAGATTTGTACGATTTTGCCAAAAAAGTAAAAGATATGTGATTTTGTGTCAAAGTAGATACAAATGGCCGTGATGTAGCTTTGATAAAAAAGATGGTAAAAGACTGAATTTTAGATTATGTGGCTGTGGATCTCAAGCACACCCAAAATCAGTATGATACAGCGGTTTGACTTAGACCAAATGATGATTTTTTTCAAAGTTATGAAGAGTTAAAAGAATTTTTGCTCAGTGAGGTAGTGGATTACGAGTTTAGGACTACGATAATCAAATGAATGCACACACTCCAAGATATAGAGCAAATGGCAGAATATATTAAATGAGCCAGACACTATTATCTCCAAAATTACGTTTGATGAAATACTCTCAAACCAGATTTTGGATGAACAGCATTTGATGATGAAGAACTTGAAACCATGAGTAGAATTATCAGCAAATATGCTTTGCATAGCGGTATTAGGAGATAAATTTCCAAAAAATCTATTGCAATAAAGAGAATTTAATATAATTATAAATAACAACAATTGTTTATTTTAGTTTCTAATCAACTATTCAAAAATGAGAGATGAAAATTGTATTTTTTGTAAAATTTTGGACGGAGTAATTCCAGGTGTAAAAATTCGAGAAGATGATGATTTCATAGCAATTCTGGATGCTTTCCCAAATCGTAAGTGAATGACGCTAGTGATTACAAAAGAGCATGTAGATTCAGATATTTTGTCCAAAGATGATGATTTTATTGCTAAATATTTTCAAGCTGCCAAGAAAGTATCCAATATTCTCAAAAAATGATTGAAAGTAGATAGAGTTTGACTTGCTGTAGAATGACTAGAAGTAAATCATGCACATATCAAACTATATCCATTTTACGATTGAATTTGATTTGCAAATGGAATTTGATCGTGAAATCAAGCAAGTGTAGAAGAATTGCAAGCAGTTGCAGATGAAATAAAAAATAATCAATAAATATTTGAATTTTGCTTGAATTATTAGATTTTTTGTATATCTTAAATAGAGTATTTTATTTATTTTATGAAAGAAAATGTTTAAAGATATGATCCTTTCAGATGAATTAAAAAATTATGTTTGACAAACGGTAGAAGTACGCGGATTATTGCATGTATTACGCGTAGTCTCTCCAAATTTGGCATTTTTAATTTTGAGAGATAGGCATGGATTGTCTCAATCAGTAATTGAAGATCCAGCAGAAATAGAAAAATTGGACGGTTGTCTGCTTTGAAGTGTCATTTCTACAAAATGAACAGTAGCAGAGATGCCAAAGTGAAAATTTCGCTGTGAATTACAAAAAGCGCAAGTAAATGTTGTCAGAAAAATTACATATCCAAGTCCAATTGATATCTCAAAAGATGAAATTCATGCTGATGGTGAAACATTGCTAGAAAACAAAGTCGTAGCATTGAGACATCCAAGACAGGTAAATATTTTCAAAGTTGCTTGAATGATTGAAAAATACATGAGAAGATTTTTTGAAGAAAATGATTTTACACAAATCAATACTCCAAAAATTATCTGATTTCCTACAGAGTGAGGATCTGAAGTTTTTGAAATAGATTATTTTGGTCGTAAAGCATATTTAGCTCAAAGTCCACAATTTTATAAACAGATGATGATCCCAGTTTTTGAGAGAGTTTATGAAATTGGTAGAGCTTATAGAGCAGAAAAAAGTAATACAAGTAGACATTTGACAGAATTTTTGTGATTGGATATGGAAATGTGATTTATAGACAGTTTTGACGACATCATCGAAATGACAGAAAAATTTGCAAATTATACTGTACAAAAAACTTGGGAAGAATGAGAAAATCTTTTATTAGCATTATGAGCTACAAAACCATTATTACAAGACAAATTTCCTCGTATCAGTGTGACACAATTACACGAATTGATGTACAAAGAAACTTGAGAAGACCACCGTGGAGAAAGAGATTTAGCTCCATCAGAAGAGAAATTTATTTGCGAATATTCATCAAAAAATTGGAACTGTGATTTCGTAGTTGTAGATTGATTTCCTCGATCAGATGCCAAATTTTATCATCATCAAAATGAGCAAGATCCAACTGTAGCAGACAGGGCCGACTTGTTATTTAGATGAGTAGAAATTATCACATTGACACAGCGTGAAGTAAATTATGACAAATTAGTAGCACAAATAACGGCACAATGACACAATCCAGACCAGCCAGGACTAAAATATTATTTGGATGCTTTCAAATATTGAATGCCAGATGAATGATGATTTGGACTATGAATGGAAAGATTTGTACAAAAAATGATCTGACTGGAAAATATAAAAGAGGCTGAATTATTTCCAAGAGATGTACAAAGGATCGTTCCATAAAATTATCATAAAAACAAAACTAGATACTGAAAAAATTTTAAAAATTAAATTTTTTGACCATGGAAAATGTGGTAATAATATGATCAGGACCTGCAGGAAGGACGGCTGCAATTTATACTGGTAGAGCATTGCTCCAACCACTGATGTTTGAATGATTTATGGCTTGATGACTTCCAGCATGATGACAGCTAACTACGACTACAGATATAGAAAACTTTCCATGATTTCCTGATTGAATTTGATGATTTGAATTGGTAAATCGTATGAGACAACAAGCAATAAAGTTTGGTGCAAGGATAGAGACAAAGACAGTAGACAAAGTAGATTTATCGAGCAAACCTTTCAAAGTTTTTGTTTGAGATCAGGTAATAGAGACAAAATCTATCATCGTGACGACATGAGCAACTCCAAAAAGATTATGAATCCCAGGAGAAGTGAGGTTTTGGAAGAGAGGAATCTCTTGTTGTGCAGTTTGTGATGGAGGATTACCAATATTCCGCGACAAACATATCGTAGTCATTTGATGATGAAATGTAGCTATGGAAGATGCTTTATATATGACAAAATTTGCTTCAAAGGTGACAATTTTGGTTAGGAGAGATGTGCTTCGCTGTTCAAAAGTAATGCACGAAAGAGTATTGCAAGAGCCAAAAATAGCGATAGTGTACAATACAGAAGCAAAAAAAGTCCTTGGAGAAGAAAGTATGACTTGACTTGAAATAATAAACAACAAGACAAACGAAACTTCAGTTTTAGATTGCCAAGGATTGTTTTATGCTATATGACATACTCCAAATACAGAATTCTTGGGTTGACAGCTTGAATTATTGGAATCATGACACATCAAAACAAAACCAGGAAGCACAGAGACATCTGTTCCATGAGTTTTTGCAGCTTGAGATGTGCAGGATCCAGAATTCCGTCAAGCTATCACTTCGGCATGAACAGGAGCTATGGCATGACTTCAAGCAGAAAAGTATGTAAATTGAGTACCTACTATAGCTTAGTTACAATACATCATTCTGAATGTAGCGGAGCGAAATAAAGAATCTAATAAACATAAATAGATTCTTCTCTGCTGAAACCGAGCACTGTGCTATCGCTCAGAATGACAATAAATACTATTACTTATTCCTTTTAAATTGTTAATTTTTATAACCATGTGAGTAATACATTTAGAGTGAAATGATCAATTTAAATCAGAAATTATGAATTTTGATTGAGTCGTAATTTTAGATTTTTGGGCAGAATGGTGTGGACCTTGTAGGATGCTTTGACCAGTAATGGAAGAATTAGCAGCCGACAATGAGTGAAAAAATGTAAAAATCGTAAAAGCTGATGTTGAATGACCAGGAAATGAAGAATTAGTCCAAAAATTCCAAGTTTCATCAATTCCAGCAGTTTTCGTAATGAAAGCTTGAAATGTAATCAAACCAATCATCTGAGTAAATCCAAAAGAAGTATATCAAGCAGAAATTGATGCTTTACTAGTTAAATAACGGTAATAATTGGAAATTATTTTTATAAATGTTTTTTTGTAAATAAAAAATCTAGCTCAAAGACTAGATTTTTTTAAATAATATTTCTTTCGCTTGAAATTAAATCCATCATTTGTAAAAACAAGCAGTAGAAAAGTTTTGAAACTTTACAATTTTTTTGTATTCTGATGACAAAAAACCTAGTAATAGTCGAGTCTCCTGCAAAATCAAAAACTATAAAAAAAATACTTTGATCAGACTTCGAAGTAAAAGCATCATTTGGACATGTAGTAGATCTGCCAACTAAATGAATGTGAATCGATATTGAGCATGATTTCAAACCACTTTATGAAGTTAGTCCAGACAAGAAAAAAGTAGTGGCAGAATTAAAGAAATTAGCAAAAGAATCTGATAAGGTATGGCTCGCAACCGATGAGGACCGCGAATGAGAAGCTATTGGTTGGCATGTAGCAAACCAACTTTGATTGCCAATAGACAAGACACCTAGGATAGTTTTCCATGAAATTACAGAAAAAGCAATCAAACATGCCGTAGAAAATCCAAGGACATTGGATATGAAGCTCGTAGATGCTCAACAAGCAAGGAGAGTTTTGGATCGTCTCGTGTGATTCGAGCTATCTCCAGTATTACGAAGAAAAGTATCCAAATGATTATCTGCATGAAGAGTACAGTCTGTGGCTGTTCGCTTAATCGTTGAGAGAGAAAGAGAAATAGAAAAATTTGATTCCACCTCATCTTTTAAGACAGTTTGAACATTTATCGGAAAATCAAAGAAATGATTTAATGCTACTTTAAACAAGGAATTTAAAAAAATTGAAGATGTAAATTCATTTTTGGAAAGCTGTAAAACTTCTGAATTTACAGTCACAGACATTGAAACTAAACCATGAAAAAAGAGTCCATCAGCTCCATTTACCACTTCTACACTTCAGCAAGAAGCTTCGCGTAAACTTGGATTTTCAGTTTCTCGTACTATGCAGCTGGCCCAAAAATTGTATGAAGCTGGAAAAATTACATACATGAGGACTGACAGTGTAAATCTTTCTCAAGATGCAATAAATGCTGCCAAAGCTGAAATTACCAAAGAATACGGAGAGAAATATAGCCATCCAACGAATTACAAAACAAAAAATTCATGAGCACAAGAGGCACACGAATGTATTAGACCAGCACATTTGGAAGAACACACGGCATGAGAAGATGCTTCTCAAAAGAAATTATACGATCTGATCCGAAAAAGGACGATTGCTTCACAAATGGCTCCAGCTGTGGTCGAAAAAACAAAAGCGACAATCAATATTTCAAACAACAAAAATAAATTTATTGCAGAATGAGAGGTGGTAAAATTTGATTGATTTCTCAAAGTTTATTCTGAGTGAACAGATGATGACGAGGAGCTATCTGCAAATATTTTGCCAAATTTGGAGAAATGAGAAAATTTAGATATGACACAAATCACAAGTACTCAAAAATTTAAAAAACATCCACCAAGATACACTGAGGCAAGTCTCGTAAAAGAACTTGAAAAAAGGTGAATTGGTCGTCCTTCTACTTATGCTCCAACTATTTCCACAATCCAAAAAAGATGATATGTCTCACTAGACAGCAGGACAGGAGAAAAAATAAATTATACAGAAATTACATTAAAAAATGGAGAAATCAAACAAGACACAAAAAGTCAAAATACTTGAGTAGAAAAAAATAAATTATTTCCAACAGATATTGGAAGGACGGTGACAGATTTCCTTATCCAAAATTTTAACGATATCATGGACTACAATTTTACAGCATCAGTAGAAGAAGAGTTTGACAAAATAGCAGAATGAGACATAAAACGAGTGGCTATGATTTCCAAATTTTATGGACCATTTCACACAGAAGTGTCCAAGGCACAATGAGCAGAAAGAGCGAGCGGAGAGAGAGTTTTGTGACAAGATCCCAAAAGCTGAAAACCAGTGATAGTGAGAATTTGAAGATATTGACCACTGATCCAAATATGAAAAGCTGATGATGAAGACAAAAAATTTGCAAATATTCCAAGTGGAAAGACAATTGAGACTATTACACTTTCAGAAGCTTTGGATTGCTTTGGGCTTCCAAGAGAAGTGGGAGAATATGAATGAGAAAAAGTAGTTGCAGCAATTGGTAGATTTTGACCATATTTGAAATACAAAAATTTGTTTGTTTCTATCCCAAAATGATGAGATGAACCACTTGATCCGTATACAATTACTCTCACACAGTCAATTCCACTCATTCAGAAAAAAATAGAAAATGAAAATAATAAATATATCCACGAGTTTACACACAAATGAAAGAAAATTGAGGTTTTGAATTGAATGTACTGACCATATATCAAATACGAAAAGAAAAATTACAAAATTCCAAAATGATGAAAAGATGCTACAGATTTGACACTCGAAGATTGTTTGGAAATAATTAGCAAATAAAGAATCTATTAGAGATAGACCCTAGGGTTAAATAATTAAACCCCGTGGACAAAAAGTAAAAAAATCTTCAAAATAGAATGGTTGTTGATCCCTAAATTCTTAATTATTAACGGTTACTTATTTATGCAAATTCGATACGAATATTTATCAGAATCTTATCCTAGATTTTGAGTGTATAGAATACAAGAATGAGAGACAATTCAGCAATATATCTTGCATGATGATTTTTTGAAAATAATCGACAAATCTCTGGAATATCCAAAACAAAAACATGTATTTTTGCTAGATGAAAGCAGATTTTCTTTTTTTAGATTTGATATTTTTTTGGATAATATTGAAAATTTTTCAATCCAAAAATTACATGAAATTACACAAGAAAAATTGAATTTGATCGAGCATGATCATTGAGTTTCTGGACATTTTTTGGCAACATATATAGATAGCATTTATATAAATTGAGAAGAAAAAAGCCGCATTATCTGAGAATCTGGATCAATATTTTTTAGATTGTATGTCATATATATTGACAATGAATCTTATAATGAATTAAAATCCGGGTACGGTCCAATAAATGATAATTGAAATTTAAAAGTTTTGCCACAATCTTTTCATACTACACTATTTTTGAGAAATAATTTAAAGAGAGATAATTTTAATTTACTTTACATCACAGAATCTGGAGCTAAAATAATAAAAATAAAAAATAGTTTTTACGATTCTGTAAATGTAATCAATTTGGGCTTAAATTCTCTAAAACAAATGTACAAAGATAATGGAATTTCACAATATCGATACAAAAGTTATGAAGAAATCCAAGAAAATGCTTTGGCGGAAAATTTAGTGGTGGAGACTTTAGAATTTTATTCCACACTATTTTTTTCTCGATTGGAAGAACAAAATTGTATTTGATGAGATATTTTTCTCATTTCTCCAGTAGTCAAAAACTGACATTTTATGGAAGTATTCAATAGAAAATATAGAGAATATGCAGACAACTATATAGTGCCATTTCACTATTCAGACAAACTAGACACATTTGACAAAAATCGAGAGCCAGAAGATATGGATACACTAATTTTCCTAAATCGTGAATAAAAAATAATTTCTTTAATATCTATCCATATATTTCAACATTTGTCAAATAAAAAACCAGTTTATAACTTGTAAATCAAAAATGGATTGGTATA
>CAMVSQ010000020.1 GCA_947170225.1 uncultured bacterium
CACTCTTTGATTACAGGTGTCCTAATTCATCTCACTACTGTACCTACATATCTTTCAGCCATATTTCTTTTATTATTAACAAATAAAAAACAAATACATTTATTGTGTATAGTAAATTTTTTGTATAATTCAATTATTTATTTCACAAAATTTTTCTCAAAAATAATTTTCTATGGATTTTGCACGGTCCGTATTTCAAAATTGCTTCTCTATGTTCTTTTGTCCCATATCATTTGTGCTTTTTAAAATTATATTTTGGATATTTTTTGTCCATTTCGTTTTCCATAATTCTATCTCTGCTGACTTTGGCCAAAATTGATGCCATAGAAATTTCTTTGATTTTACTATCTCATTTTATTACAGTTTCCACTTTTATTCCCAAATCCTTATCCAATCAAAATTTATTATTTCCATCAATAATCAACTCAATTTTTTCATTATTTTCAGTTTGCCGTTTATCTAGTTCTTTTTTCTTCAAAAGTCTTTCTCCCTTGATAAAGGGGGGTAGGGGGGATTTTTTAAAAATTTTAGATATTCATCTTCTAATTGCCAAATTTAGAGCTTTTGTCATCCCAAGTTTGTCTATTTCACTATTACTTACACATCCAATTGAAAACAAAATTTTTCCATTTTGTTTTAGTTTTTCAATTTCTCCAAAAAGTGCTTCTCTCTGCTTTTCTGTGAGTTTTTTGCTATCTTCAAATTTACTTTTATCAAATTTTTTTAAATTCCAGACAATACCCACATGCATAGGTCATGCCAAAGGTCATCTCCCAGCTTCGTCAATATACAATTTCATGGTAATAACAAATTAAGGATGAATAATTGATGAAATTTCTAAATCATTACTCATCCATTATTAACTATTAACTTAAAATTAGCAAGTATTTATTTTACAAAATTCTCCTCAATTCATCCAAAGTAGTTTTTCATTCCAGCATTTTCAAAATTCAGTCTTCCTTTAGGGTCAAAAATCACTGTTCTCTAGCTTTGGAATATATTTCAATATCATTTTTTTGTTCAAAAATGAGTTTTTTTATGTCATCAGTAATTTCAAAAGTCTCAATGATAGCAATTCTTCACTTGTATCATGTTCCATTACATTTTTCACATCATACTGCCATAGGCACAGTACCATCAAATTCTAGATCCAGACTAGGATTTACATCTTTTATTTTTTTTATAGCTTCTCATATTTCAGCCTTTTCAGCAAAATTTGCCTGCCTTTTTGCAGCACAATGCGGACACAATTTGCGGACCAATCTCTGTGCTACCACCAAATTTAGAGACGGAGCAATCATATACGGTTTAAGTCACATATTTATCAACCTAGAAATACTTTCTATGGCAGAATTTGTATGTAGTGTGGTAAATACACTATGTCATGTGAGAGCGGCATTTACACTTATTTCAGCAGTTTCTTTGTCTCTAGTTTCTCATACCAAAATAATATCTGGATCATGTCTCAAAATAGCTTTTAGTCAGACCTCATAGTCATATCATTTGCTATAATTTATTTGGGACTGCTGAATTCCCTTCAATTCATATTCAATAGGATCTTCCAATGTAATTATTTTCTTTTTACCATCATTTAAATAATTCAAAATCGTATACAGTGTGGTGGTTTTTCAGCTTCATGTAGGTCATGTAAAGATAGTAATTCATGTGTTTTTTTCTACTCATTTTTTCAGTATTTCATAATTTTTTCCACTAAATCAAATTCATTCAAAAGTAGAAATTCATCTACTTCCATCCAAAAATCTCACCACAGTACTTTCTTCTTGGATTCACGGCATCAGGCTGACTCTGGCATCCACTTTTTTTTCTTCTCAATTTCTATTTACTGCTGTAAACGAAAATCTTCAGTCTTGAGGGACATAATCAATATTCATTTTTACACCAGAAATAAACTTGATTTTTTGCAGATATTTTTTGAAATCACTGTGAGTAAACCTCAAAATCTCCTGCAACACTCCATCAATCCTAATCCTCATAATTACTCCATCTTCTTGAGCCTGAAAATGTAAATCTGATGCTCAAGTTTGGAAAGATAGTCTTACCATTTCCATGATAAACTCTCATGTATCCATGCTATTTCTTTTTTCAAAGATTTCTTTTATCGTTCATATAGCCGAATTTCCAGAAGCAACTCTGGTCTGTTCTGTAGCCTCTTGTTTTTGTTTTTCTTGATTTTCATATTCATCATACCATTTCATGGCTTCATCAAATCATTCTTTGGAAGTATAATACATTTGGGTCAAAAATCACTTTTTTTCAAGTTGTTTCAAAATATTGTACAGATCTTCTGTTTTGTTGTTTGTAGTGATCATATACAAAGTATTTCATTCTTTATCAAAAACAATGCACTCGCAATTTTCACAAGTTTCTCTATCCAAAATTTTAATTTCATCAAAATTTGGCTTTATATCTTTTATATCTTCTATTTCCAATATCGCTTTTGTCAATTTTTGCATGGTAAGTGCATGATATAAACATATACAATTTTAATCAAAATTTTTTATTTTGCAAAAATTTGGAGACATTTTTTTATTTATGTTTGCTTTACACAAAATTTTTTATATAAATACAATTCAGACAGTTTTTATTATATAACAAAATTCTATGTTGGAACGGATAAAAAGGATTTTTGGTTTAGATTATACAGAAAAAGAAGTGGCAAAACTCAGAGTGATTGTGAGAGATATAAACCATTTTTACGATGATTTTGACAAACTATCAGACGAGGAGATCAAAGCAAAGACTCAAGAATTCAAAGACAGGATCCAAAACAAATGAGAAAGTTTGGATAGTATTTTGCCAGAAGCATTTGCCGTAGTAAAACAAGCCTGCAAAAGGATGTGCGGAAATACTTACGATGTCAAGTGAGAGAAAATGACTTGGGATATGATTCCTTACGATGTACAGTTGATTGGATGAATTATATTGCACCAATGAAAAATCGCGGAAATGAAGACATGAGAATGAAAAACTTTGGTAGCTACATTACCAGTTTATCTAAATGCTTTGGAGTGAAAATGAGTACATGTAGTGACAGTCAATGATTACTTGGCCTCTCGTGATGCTGCATGGATGTGAAATTTATATTCTCGATTGGGACTTACAGTGTGATGTGTGGTCAAATGAGTCCCAGTACAAGATAGAAAACAAGAATACGAAAAAGATATCACATATGTAGAAAATAGTGAATTGTGATTTGACTATTTGAGAGACAATTTGGTAAAATCTATGAGACAGAGAGTTTTGACTCGAAGACCTCTAAATTTTGCTATTATCGATGAGATAGACTCTATCTTGATTGATGAAGCTAGGACACCTTTGATTATTTCCGAAGCCAGAGAAGAACCAACAGAAAAATACCAATACTATGCAAAGATAGTCCAGACACTTAGACCATGCTCATGAAAAAAGAAAGTCAGCAAATGACTGCTTTATGAGCTTATGAACGATGAAGAAAAGTGAGTAGATGTAGAAGATGGAGATTACTATATAGACGAAAAAACCAAAACTGTAGCATTGAGCGGTGAATGAATCAAAAAACTAGAAACGGTTCTCGGAGTAGAAAATCTGTACAAAGATTTTGGTTTTGATGAAATCCATCATATAGAAAATGCTCTTAGAGCAAAAGCTGTATATGAAAAAGACAAAGAATATATCGTAAAAGATGGAGAAGTATTGATAGTTGACGAGCATACAGGTAGGACCATGCCTTGAAGGAGATTTAGCGAATGACTACACCAAGCTATTGAAGCCAAAGAATGAGTAGAAATCAAGAGAGAATCCCAAACAATGGCCACCATCACATACCAAAACTTTTTTAAACAATTTAAAAAAATGTGATGAATGACAGGTACTGCAGTCACAGAATGAGAAGAATTTAATGCGATATATGATTTGGATGTATTGGAAGTACCAACAAACAAAGAGGTAATTAGATTAGATCAGCAAGACAAAGTATATTTCAACCAAAATGCAAAACGAAAATTTGTGAGAGAAACAGTAAAATTTTATCATGAGATTGGGCAACCAATTTTGATTGGTACGGCAAATATTGCCACATCAGAATATTTAAGCAAACTTTTGGAAAAAGATGGAATCAATCACTATGTTTTAAATGCCAAATTTCACGAACAAGAAGCACATATTGTAAGTAATTGATGAAAATACAAATCTGTCATCGTTTCTACAAATATGGCCTGAAGATGAACGGACATCAAACTAGAAAAATGATTAAATGATAAACTGGGAGACAATTACATAAATTGGGTAATAAAAAACATAAAAAATTGGAATATAAAACTAAATGTATATTCATCCAAAGAATTTGAATTGACTATAGAGGCCATCAAACGCATCACATGAATCAGTGATGAAAATATCAAACAAGCTTCGCTAAATGTAGCTAAAACAGACAAATTCAATTTGGTAATCAAATTTAATACAAGCAAAAAAAATAAAACAGATATTTTTGCCAAATTGTATTTTAGCAATGTGGAGTGACTAAATGTCCCTACAATCGAAAAAGATTTGCAATACGGTTTATTTGTCATCGGTACGGAGAAACACGAATCAAGGAGGATAGACAATCAGCTTAGATGAAGATCTGGAAGACAGTGAGATCCTTGAAAATCAGTATTCTATGTCGCTTTGGACGATTTGATCATGAGGAAAATGGGGTGAGAAAAAATTATGGGAATTGCTAGTATGCTCATGTCCAAAGAAGACTTGGAAAATTTAGAATTGACTCAAAAACAATTTACAAACTCTATCGAAAGAGCCCAAAAACAAATTGAAGCACGAAACTTTAGTACTAGAAAACATCTTTTTGATTACGATAGTGTCATAGACAAGCAAAGACACCAAATTTATGCCAAAAGAGATGAGATAATCGAAAGTGAATTGGATGAAGAGAAAAAAATTAAATTTGTCGAAACTACAAAACATGATCTCAAAGATATAGTTTCAATGCTTTTGAGTATCAAATTGGAAGAAGCCAAAAACTTAAAACAGACACCATCACAATTTTTGGAGACATTTACAAAAGAATTTAACCTAAAATTAAGTGACGAAACCGCAAATAAACGACAAAATCTTGGTTTGATCGATTTAGAACAAGAGTTAAACAAAACATTGTTGGATCGTTTAGAAGATTGATTTACCAAACTAGATACAAATAGACTGTATGATGTATTTAGAGATGTTTTGCTGTTTCATCTAGACAAACTGCGAGTTGCTCATATTGACGAAATGCAGTATCTGAGAGACAAAGTTTGATTTATGGGATATGCACAGCAAGATCCACTAATTGTATACAAAAGGGAGTCGTTTGAAAAATTTCAAACTTTGATTTACACATACAAAGTAAATACTACATCATACATTTTAAATCTCGATTTTGATGCTATAAAACAGCAAGACGAAGCTGTAAAACTCATCATAGAAAAGCAAAAAGCTGGAGACAAAGAATTCTTACAAAAATTATCAAAAGTTAGTGGAAATTTATGAGAGATGATAAAGCTCGTAAAAGCAGAAGAAGCTAAACAAAAATCTTCTGCACAAAAAGACAATAGAGAGATGATTTTTGAAGATGAGGACTGATTTGAAATTTTTGAAGTTGATGGAGACAAGAAAGAAATACAAGATTCTTCGCTACGCTCAGAATGACAACAATTAGAACCAATCCCAGCAAATGCAAAAATCAGGCCAAACGACAAAGTGACAGTCAGATACCAAGATGGAAAAATGGAATACGAAGTAAAGTACAAAAAAGTAAAACAAGATGTAGAATCCAAAAAATGTTCAGTAGTCAGAATTCACAACGATTAACCAAAAAAATATTTACCAAAAAAACCGCATTATGCGGTTTTTTTTAATCATTTAAACTGTTGTACACGGTTTCTAGTTCAGATCATTTCAATATCTTCTGTAATTTGAGCAAAGCACTCTGTCTTATATTTCTAATGTGAGCCTCTGTAAAGTCCAAATTCATTGCCATTTCAGCGGTAGTCATGACTTTATTCCCTCAGATTCAAAAACTATGTACAATCACATATTTTTGATTTTTTCTTAGTGCATTTGATTTCAAAGCTTCCATTATGGCTTTTGACATGGATTCTCTTTCCACTTTCAAACTAGTCTTTTCTGTTTGATTGTCTGGAATTAAATCCAACAATGTAGATTCATCATCGTCACTTATTTTTGTTTCCAAGCGAGTGATACCTTTCATCCTCATTAAATCATGATATCTTTGGATATCTTGCTCTTTTAGTTCAAGTGCGTCCATCGTTTCCTTATCTGAAGGAAAACGATTATTTTCCTGAAAAAATTTATCAAAAAAATTGTGCATTTTATTTATAAAAGCCTCTTGACTCAAGGGTAGTCTAATTGTAGAGTTTTTGATTATATACTGCAATATGCTCTGTCTAATTCGCCATACAGCATACGATATAAATTTAAATCATCTGGTGACATCAAACATACTGGCAGCCTTGATCAGTCATATATTTCCTTCTTGTATTAGATCCAATATTTTGTCTGGATCATTTGTATACTGTTTGGCTATAGAAACCACAAATCTGGTATTTGCACCAATCAATTTCTCTTTTGCTTTTTCATCTCACATTTGTATTTTTTGACAAAGCTCTACCTCTTCTTGTATGCTCAGTACATCGTATCTGTTTCTGGAAATTTCTTGCAAATATTTATCCAAAGACTCCCCTTTTCTACGAGCAGTTATAGTAGGTCTTCAAACATCTATAGGTCTAAGCATAATATTGTATTACAATAATAAAAATATTATTGTCTAATTATATCAAAATACTATAAAAAGTCAATACAATAATACAATATTTATATATTGAGTCCTATTTCAATTCATCTTTTACTTTCGCAAGTAGCTGTAGAGCCTGTAGAGGTGTGATATTATTTATATCAAAACTATTGACAATATTTTTTATTTTTTCAAATTTTGGATCAGAAACTTGGACAAATCTATTTGGAGAAAATAAACTTTGATTACCTACATTTGCTGTATTTTTCACAGCCGTCGCTTTTAATTCTTCCAAATTTTCTCCAGCTCTCTGGAGTATTACGGCTGGAATTCATGCAATTTTAGCCACATCCAAACCATAACTTTTGCTTGCTCATCACTCGACTATTTTTTTCATAAATACTACTTCTTTTTCTGTCTCATATACACTAACGGAATAATTTTTGACTCAATCATACATTTTTTCCATTTCAATCAATTCGTGATAGTGGGTCGCTATGAGTGTTTTTGCTTTGGTCTGAGTTGCTACATATTCCAAAATTGCCTTGGTCAGAGCCAATCAATCGTATGTTGATGTTCCTCTTCCAAGTTCATCAAAAATGATGAAACTATCTTTTGTTGCATTGTTTAAAATATTTGCTACTTCTACCATCTCAGTCATAAAAGTAGATTGATTTTTTGCCAAAACATCACCACTCCCCACCCTTGCAAAAATTCAGTCAATTATAGGCATTTGGACTTGTGATGCTGGTACATATAGTCCACAATGTGTCATCAAAACGATCAAAGCATTTTGACGGAGAAATGTAGATTTTCCACCCATATTTGGTCATGTCACCACATGCAAAAATCATTTTTCATCGTTCATAACCAAATCATTTGGTATGAATTGATCATTTTTGTCCAAAAATTTTTCTATCACAAGATGCCTTCCATTCTTAATTTTTAGCTCTCAATTATCAATATACTCAGCCTTTACGAGATTATTTTCACTAGCAAAAATAGCATGAGAAGTATATAAATCAAACCAAGCTACCACATTTGCAAATTCGTAAATCTCATTTGTCATTGTTCAGATTGTATTTTTTATTTCATTAAGTATTGCAAACTCTTTGCTAGCCAATCATTCTCTAGCGGACAATACTTTTTCTTGTATAGAATCCAAAAATTCACTCGAATATCTCTGTCATCATTTCAAAGTATTTCTCTTTACTACATTATACTTTTCAGCAGATTGTATGGCAAGTGCTGCAAGATTTGTTTCAAATGTCTCAATATCTTTGTTTGTAATTTCTATAAAATATCACTGATTCATCACAAATTTTAGCTTTACATTTACGATTCAGCTCAATTTTGCCAATTCTTGCTGATAATCCAATATCATTTCATCGCTATGATAAGCAATTTTCCTCAATTCATCAATCTCACTATCCACTCAATCTGCGATAAAATCCATATCATTTTTGATATATTCGTCATTTTTCAAAGTTTTTTTCAAAAAGTTGTACAATTCATTCAATTTATTACAGCTGTTTTCAGATAATCCAAGTCTTTTCAGTTCATCCAAAATTTGATTATTTTCAAAAAATAATCCCAGTGTAAATCTAAGTTTTACAAAAAATCATGGCAAAACTTTTTTGTACAAGATAGTTGAAACAATTTTTTGCAAATCTAGTGCTCATCCCAATATTGTATGAAAAATTTTAGTCGTTTCTAGATTATCAATATAATATTCAATATTATTTACTCTCTTTTTTAGTTCAGATTTATCCTTTATTGGATTCATCAAAATAGAACGAAGCAATCTCGCACCAGCATTTGTTTTGGTATTGTCCAAAATCCCAGCCAAACTGTATTTATCGTTGTGCTCATAATTGCTTGAAAATATTTCCAGATTTTTGATCGTAATTTCATCCAAAAGTACACGATCTTTCATAGTGTGATGAGAGACACGGATTATATTTTTCAGATTATCTTTTTGAGTATCTTTGATATAATGCAAAAGTAATGCAAAAGCTCAAATCCTTCATCATTGCAAAGCCTGTCCAAAGCTTGCTAAAGTCTGGATTTTGCACTGCTCCAAAATGTATTTGTCAGGATCTACAGGTATATCATAGATAGAAATCAGACTATTCAAATAATTTTTTATCGATTGTTGCAAAGCGTCTTTTCCTTGCAAACCGATATCCAAAATAATTTCTACAGGATTCAATATAGCCAAAAACTTCTCCAAATCTCAAATATTTTCAAAACTTTTTGTGCTGTATTCTCCTATCGTAAAATCTCACCAAGCAAGATGATAATTTTCTCCACTTTTGTATGGCTCGTAGCTGACAGCAGCAATATACGAAAAATTATTTTGATTTTCTTTGATGTATGTTCATGGAGTGATCACAGAGATCACCTCCCTTTCCACCAATTTTCCAGGCATAGGATTTGTAATCTGCTCTGCAATAGCTATTTTGTACCCCAAATTCACCATTTTGGTAATGTATTTGTCTACACTATGATGTGGCACTCAAACCATAGGAATTGGGTTGTCTGAATTTTTGTTTTTTGAGGTCAAAACCAAGTCCAAAAGTTTGCTACACAGCTTTGCATCTTCAAAAAATATCTCATAAAAATCCCCTAAACGGAAAAAAAGTATACAATCATTGTATTGTTTTTTGAAATCGATATATTGCTGCATAGCAGGTGTATAAGTAGTTCACATAACCAAAATTATAAAGTTTAGTTCCAAAATATCAATTGATTTTTTTGATTTATAAAAAATCGGTTAAAATTTTAACCGATTCTTTGCTACTGGTGGCCAAGATATTACTCGTAATCTGTTTCATCTTTTTCTTTTCTTTCTATTCCAAATTCATCCTCCGCAAATTCTTCGATAGTAAACCATTCATTTTTCGCAAGTAATGCAGCTCCATAAGAAACTAAAATACATGGATAGAAAAGACTAGACCCAAAACTGAACCAATTTACACCCGTGAAAAGGTAAACAATTGATGCTATTATGAGGAATAATATTTCTCCTATAACAAGAGAGATAATACTAAGAGCCATTCCTACAAGAATTAGTAGTAATCCTGTAAGTCTGATTAAAAGACCTTTCAAAAATTTCATAACTGTGAATATTTATGTTGGACATTATGTTTTAGAATAAAATAATATACTTTTTACAATAAAAGTCAAGTGCTGTTAAAAACAGTCTATATTTGTTTGAAATAAGTAAAAATTTTGTTATAAGAGTTATCGTTTATTTACCAAAAAATCAAAATGAAAACATTTTCAGAAATTGAATGAAAACAATTTGAACAATATTTTTTACTCGCCGGAGAGGTCGCACAAAAAGCCACATGTGAAAGATCAAAGTGTGGCTGTGTAATCGTGAAAGACTGAAAAATCATCGGACAGTGATTTAATTCTCCAGCAAAAGAATTGGAATCTCAGAGAAGATGTACTTGTGACAAAAAATCATACGATTTCAAAATAACAGACAAAACATGCTGTATCCATGCTGAACAAAGAGCTATGTTTGATGCTCTCAGACACAACCCAGATGAAATAATTGATTCAGAATTATTTTTCATCCGTTTGGGTTCCGATTGAAATATGAGCAAATCATGAGATCCTTATTGCACAATTTGTAGCAAGATGGCATTGGATTTGTGAGTTAAATATTTCTATTTACGACACGAAAAAGGTATTACTTGCTATGATACGCAAGAGTACAATATATTGTCTTACCAGTATAAATGATAAAACTACAAAAAAATCCCGCAAATCGCGGGATTTTTTGCTACTTTTCAGATATAATATTATTTATTACTTTCGCGCCAAGCTTTAAATTCTTCAAACAGTTGTTCGTCAGTTTTTTCTGCTTCTCATCCAATTTTTGTCTCAATTCTATTCAACTGTGCAAATAAAGTTTCCCAATTTTCAGTATTGTCTGCTACCACAATTTCGCTGTTTGGACAGTTGCAGACAGTAGGTTCTACTTGTGCTAGATTTTCCTCACAGATTGGGCATTGTACATCACAATTGCATTCTTCACATACTGGCACATCGCACTGCAATACTGGGCAACTAAATGATGGTGCTATAAACGAAAACACCTTTTCAGCCAATGGCTGATTTCCCCATCTCATGTACAAAACAAAACCACAAATTAAAACAATCCAAACAATACTAGTCCAAAATACTTTTTTCATTTGATTTTTATTATGTTATAAAAGATTTTTTCATCCATCTTGTCATTCTGAACGAAGTGAAGAATCTAATGCAGTGAGAATATTATTTTAGATTCTTCGTTTCACTATGTGACACTCAGAATGACATTATCTTATAAAAATACTTTTTCAAATTCTTTTGGCAAATCAGCTTCAAAAGATAAAGCCTTTCCATCCATATCTACAAAACTATATCTACTACAGTGTAACATTTGTCTACTAATTTTCAACTGTTTATACAATTTTCTATTTGCGGCTGGATTTCAGTAGATTATATCTCACAAAATTGGCAGAGAAATACTTGCCAAATGTACACGGATTTGGTGCATTCTACCAGTGTATAATTTCACTTTTACCAGTGAAACTTCTCACAAAATTGAGTTATTTTTGCTTCTTTGATTCCAAATTTCAGTTTTTGCATCTTGTCAGTTTTCTGATACTT
Source organism: uncultured bacterium (assembly GCA_947170225.1). Lineage (GTDB taxonomy): Bacteria > Patescibacteriota > Gracilibacteria > Absconditabacterales > Absconditicoccaceae > JALOAF01. The sequence goes on from CAMVSQ010000020.1 coordinate 11,456, forward strand.
TCATGTGCGAACTTCCAAATTTTTTGCTATAAAATCTTTCAAGTTTTTTTTCAATTATCTCATGTTGCGGTGCATCTCATAGGCACAAAGCCAAATATTCTTTGTCAATATTTCTATCTCTGATAATTTCATTTAAATATTGCAAAGCCTCATAATTTTTTGCTCAAATCAAAATCCCAGAAGTATCTTTGTCCAACCTATACCCAAAACTTGGCTTGAAAGTGTTGCTTCCATCCCAAATTCCAGTCAATTTGCAGTACTGCTCCAGATAGTCATTCATACACAAATCATTTTCGTGTCTATTGCTTGGATGGGCTACAATTCATGCAGGCTTGTTGAAGACAATCCAATTTTCATCTTCATAAATCAAAATTTTTTTGATATCTTTCAATTCAAGTTGTTTGATTTTGTTTTCTTTTGGTACAGCAATTTTGTCTGGTTTTTTTTCACCAGTTTTTATATTTGTAAATTTTATCTCATCACCCAAAAGTAATCTGTAATCTCACTCAACTCTTTTATTGTTTACGAGTATTGCTCATTTTCTGATTCGAGAAAAAATATCACTCAATTTGATTTCAGGATATGGTTTGAAATATTTTCTCAAATATCTATCCAATCTCTGATTTGCTATGTTGTAGTCTACTTTTTTTAATTTCAAAATATTGTACTTATGTATAAAGTATATTTATATTAAATATTTCGCTTGAAATTTCAAAACAAATCTTTAGATTATAGATCAGTATGTCATCCTGAGCCAAAGGCGAAGGATATAAAAAAGATTCTTCACTCCATTCAGAATGACAAAGAAAACAAAAAACATGGCGGTTGTAGCTCAATTGGTAGAGCAACGGACTGTGACTCCGTGTGTCGTGGGTTCGATCCCCATCAACCGCCCCATTTAAGGATATCCAGAGATGGATATTTTTTTGTAGTTGATAATTAGCGGTCAATGGTCAGTAATTGTATCATTTCAAACCACGTTTTTGTCATTTCGAACTTGAGCAAAACGAAATGTGAGAAATCCATATAGCAAAAGCCACTTTTTCTCTGCTTATCAATCATCATCAACAAATACTATATACCAAAAATCAAAAATAGCAAGTGGCAAATGAAAAAAATTTCTTGAAATTTTATAAAAAAAAATTATTTAATCAGTGCCAAATTACAAGAAACTAAAAAGGCGGTCAACAGTTTGGGGTTTTTCTTTTCATCGGTTAATCTTTCGGTTAATAATAAATAAAAAGGCGATTTTGTAATTTGGAACTGGCGTTGACCGCCTTTTTTTATAATAAAAAATTTCCCAATATTTACACATTTGTACACCTATTTGCAGGCCAAAACTACTATGCAAACCTACAATAATCATCTAATAAATAATCTCGCTACACACAAAAATAATAAAATTTCAAAAAAGTAAAGTACTATTTTTTTCAAAATGTAAAAAAAATTTGCATGAAATAAAAAATGGAATAAAATTGTTTGCAGAAAAACTTTTTTTTAATCCATAATGAAAAAAAAGAAATGAAGAAAAAAATTATTTGATGAATGTTGCTTGCAGTATTGCTTTCAAACAACATTTTGGCACCAGGCCAGTATGTATTTTGACAAAATTTAGAAAACTCAATCAGTCCACTCCAATGAGAAACTGCTTGAGAGCTAGAAATTTTGGAAAATGAGGATTTACCTACCACAGATCCAGACACACAAGTTCCAGTAATTTCAGATGACTTGGAAACTCCGTCCGATCTGCCACAAGACAAACCTACCACAGATCCAGAGGAAATTCAGCCAAATGAAAATATTTCAGATTCCCAAGATGTGGTAGATGATACTGTCACAGATGTCCCACAAATCACATCTACAGAAGTTTCAGAAACTACAGACCAAATCCCAGAGCCAGAAAATACTCAATATGAAAAATACAGTAAATACACTGTAGCAGCACTGGCAAATAGTTTGGGAATTGACTGGGATTCAAATGCAAAAAATCTTTCAGTACTGGCATGAATCACAGAAATCTACATCTGAACAGAGCAACAAAATGAAATAATCAGACAATATCTACTAGACAATCTAGATTATTTTGTTTCAAATAATTGACTATCAGACGATATGTCGCAGACATCTATACCATCCCAAACAGATGAAACTGATACAGACCCAGAATTACAAATAGACACTCTAGAATCACAAACCTACGATACACAAATACTTTCCCAGCCAATCACAGCTCACAGAGAGCATGACTGAATTTCTGTAAATGTGTCAGCTCCAGCAGGAGCTTTCCCAGATGGGACAGAGCTTTCTATCACACCAGTGACAGACTCTGAATATCAAAAAGTCCAACAGCAAATGTCGTGAGAATTGACAGAAAATCATCAAATGATAGCTTTTGATATCTCATTTACAGATCCAGCAAACTGATCAGAGATCCAGCCAAACGACGGATACACTGTACAAGTTAGTTTCGATTTTTCAGCTAAACAAGATATAACTTTGCCAGACAATCCACAAGATATCCAAGTATATCACCTAAATGACAAAGACGACGACTGAAAACAAACTGATGAGGTGGTGATAGAGCTAGTAGAGATAGTGGAAAATACAGATCAGACTCTCACTATCCAAGCACAAAGTTTTTCTGTCTATACTATAGTGTATCAGCACCAGCAAGAGTCCAAACCAGAGTTTACACGAGAAGATATCACCATCTGTGACCCAGACGACTCTAGCAAATGTATCACTATGATGGACCGTAATCTATGAGCCACTACAAACGATATCACCAGTACTGGCTCATACTGATACCACTATCAATGGTGAAATAACTATTGATTCGAGATAGGATGTTGGACAAATTGATGCTCTGATGCTGTCACCACAGCTTCAACAACCACAAAAGCAGTACGAGATGATAGCTACAACAATAGCTGATACTATGGAACCACATTTATCGAAAGTACTAGTAGTCCGTATGACTATTGGTCAGATTGAGTACACAACTGACTACGATGATGAGCAGACGATAGTGCAAGCAATAATCGATGATATGATATAGAAAATAATGTAGCCTATAATGCAACATGAAGACAGTGACCATGTCCAGAGTGATATCATATACCAAGTCAATGAGAACGATGAACAATATTAAAACGACGGACAGCAAACTATACATGAGCATGAAACACATTAACACTAAACTGAACCTATCCACTACAATATTTCGGTAATTCTACAGCGAGAGCACAATTTCAGGCGGACTTGAAGATCCCGTTTGCTGGCTACCGCGACAACGATGCTAATGTTACCGAAATAGGAGACAACGCCAGTTTGCGGTCGTCTTCGCCTCTTGTAGGCAATGAGTACGCACGCGCCTTCTTCTTGAATCCCTATGGAGCGTTCGCGAGTAGCAGCCGCAATCGTGCGACCGCAGACTCTGTGCGTTGTTTTAAGGATTCCGCTCTAGGTTTTCCCTCTGCAGCGAGTCAGGTAGCGTTCTGGACTGGAGAAGTAGCAGGAGAACCAGCATGTAGCGGAGAAGTGCTATCATGAGAAGTAGTGTCTTGAGATCTGCTGACTTGTG
>CAMVSQ010000021.1 GCA_947170225.1 uncultured bacterium
ACATTGCAATGACAGTAGCAAGACTACTGACTATTTAATACTCATTTTCCAATTCCCATTCTAATACTTTCAACATTTGAGGAAATATTCCATATTTTTTTGCTCCAGAAAAGTCATCTCCATATCACTCAAAAGTATATTTTGGATTATTGGGCTCTATAATATTTCCAGACTTCACTCCTCCATTGTACAATGCTGCAAAATTCAAAATTCAAGTCTTATCAAAATTATTATAGCTCAAATTCCCAGACAACTGTCAATCATAGCGAGCAAATTTATTTTTTGAAAACTCCATAAAATCCACTATGGTTTGTATAAATTGTTTTGGTGTAATTTCTCCTGTCCCATAATCTTTGCTCAAAATTTGGAAAGGTCAATCACCATTGCTTGGCAGATAATAAGCACAAGAACTCTCTCTATACCAAGTCGCAATAGTCAATGCTGTAGGAAAATCATAAGCAAAACTAATATCATCTAGTGTCCTATATCGTCAAGTACAATTTTTGAGTGGATTTTCTATCTGCGTAGAAAATCAATCTTTGTAATCATTCAAAAACTCTAGCTTTGCATCTTTGGATGTAGCTTTTGCATCACTTTTTTGTTTAGAAAGGGCATTTTTGTTGTTTTTTGTATCACTGTACAAATAATATTTCAAATCTTCTAGCATATAATTTAGCCTATCATCTCATGAATATTCATCCTGCAAATTGACAATCTGGCTATAAAAACTCCAAAGATCAATATTGTCGTCTGCTATCAGAGCATCCATCTGTCATTTCAAGCTAGTCAATGTCGCCGTATCTTGAAATGTAGGTGTATAAGCAAAAGAAAAAGACACAAATATAAATGAAGCCAAACATGCAAAAAGAAATTTTTTCATTTTTATTATATTACCAATAAAACATGGTTTGAAATATAAACCACTAAATAATTATACAAAGAATAAACCAATATTCAAGCAAAAATAACAAAAATTTTATTGTTTATTTTCCTGTTCTGGAGCTTTTTCTGCTTCTTGTTCTCCCGATTCCAAATTTGGATTATCTCGAGCCGATTTTAAATGATCAACATCTATCTTTTTGTCTTTGGAACGACCCGATTTCTCATTCCACAACTTAAGTTGAGTTTGAAAATCCGTATTAGCAAAAAATTCATTAAATGTATATTTTTTATTTTTTCATATACTTACTGCATAATTTATCCAATTTTCTCTATCCTCATCTTTGGTAATATTGCGAAGTCTATCAAATGATCATCAAAGTCCAAATCTATCTTCTACCAAATCATTTTGGGCATTCGCATCGATTCAAAGTGTACGAGACAGTGAAGCACTATCATTTATAATTTTATCATTCACAAAATTGCTAAATGTTCAAAGTCAAACTTTCTGTCCGCCTCATATTGGTACCACTCCCGCCGTACCCAAAAGTCATCCAAATTTTCATTTCTCTCACCAAATAAATTTAGACGCATTATTTACTCTGTCGTCAATAAATGAAATTCAAGTATCGCTGGATATACAAGCTTTCATTAGCATCACCATCAAAATCAATCCAAAAATATATATCATAAGGTTTACAACACTATGCTTCATACCATCCATGCTAAAATCCACTATTCAATCCAACCCCAATGAAGAATTGTATGCAGTTGCATCTGCTTCTCAGACTTTTTGACTCTTTATCACTATATTTTCTTGTGTTGTAGTTGACAAATTTACATTATTTGCTCCAATCAATCATTTGAGCAAAACCATGACAATCAAAACCACACTCAGCATCAAAACTATATAAACAGGTTTAAATATCAATTTCACAATATTTGACAAATTAGTTATCTTCCCCAAAAAGGACTTTCACTTTCCATCCATTATTTTGTGATTTGGATCAAAAACATGCAATAGCACAATAAAAGGAGATAGTGGTATCACCACCCGCAGTGTTATCAGTCTAAATAAATTAAATAATGTCATCAATGCCAGTATCACAGAAAAAGAAAACAGCACAAATCAATTTATCCCTATAGTCAGAAACAAATTAGACCAACTATCTTCACCACTAGTATTGTAAGAAGTGTCAGACATATCAAATAAATCAAAAATTGATCATCAAAGGAAAATCAGTGGCCCAACCACAGAATCAGCACTTGGTGTGATTGTATCCAAAAAATTTTTCAATTCATCATCGGTCATGTTTCATGTGTTTTGTACACTGACTATGTTTGCCTGTGTAAAATCTACCACAATATTTTTTTGTTTACTCTTTATCAGTCTTTTCATCGTCCCCTCAAAATCTTGACTACTAGAAAGAAACTGTGATGGCAAAGATCCTACGGCAGACACTGCTATAGTAGATAAATCAAAAATCAATCACAAAGCAAACCAACTAATCTGCACCAATACTCCAGCCAACAATACATTTTTTACTACTTTCAGCGAATCGGTCAAAGGATTTGCATCTTTTTTTCCTATACCTATCAAATTTTTTACTATAGAAAAAAGCAATATAAATCACAAAGTAAAATTGGCAAAATTTTTCATAATATTCCACAAATTCCACAATGAAGAATCTAAATTTAAAAAAGTACCATAGACCAAATCATTTGTCATCAATTTTCCTGCCAATGTAGCTAGTACCACCCATCACCACGACAAAATCGAAATCAAAAAATTGATACCATTTGTCATCTTACATACAGTGTCTGAACATTCAAAAGACATATTTTGTGCAAAACTTTTTCACACAAAAAATCAGAAAAATATAAACATCAGCAAAAATATTTTTATGTTGTTTTTGGTAAGTATATGTCCTATCAATTTTGTAATTTTTTTCATCTAGTATTGTGTTTTAAATTATTCCGTAGTATTTCCTTGTAAGTTATTTTTTAGCTCATCAAACTGCTCCTGAGTTATTCCAAGCTGATTCAATGCTGCTAATTTCGATTTCTCATTTTCTGTACGCTCTTGTTCTTTTTTGGCACTTATTTCTTTAAATTCTGTCAATTCTTTTTGTAATTGCTCCAAATATGAGTCTATAGATTGTTTATTTTTTTCATAATCCTCTCTTGAAACATTTTCTATAGTTTTTTGTCCAAAATGATCTCTTTCGTAAGTATCTCTATCCACTATCCTAAACTGCGGATTTCCAGTATTCTCTGTTCACTCAACATAATCCACCATAAAAACTCCATTGCTGAGCTGTATAGATCATCATACCATTCCTCTGGCCCAATTTTTCCAATTTATATCAGATCTTACTGCTGTATCCATCATTTCACTCGTAAATCTAATTGCATCTGCATTAGTTTTACCTTTTTCTGGTGTAGTATTTACAGATTGTCATGTGTTGATAATTTGTGTATAGTCATTGTTTGTACGATATTCGACAAATGTATTGTAATCTTTTCTATCCAATGTCGGTGTTCAGTACAAATTAGCCAATGTAGCCTTATATTGTGGAGGCAATGTCTCATAAGTGACTGTATCTTTGTTTGTAGTTATATATTCCACTACTTTATCGACATTCTCAGCAGAAGCAGATCAATCCTTTTCCTTATCTTCAAGTCCATACAAAGCTGGAAATCTCTGCCTCAATAATTCATTTTGTGCTTTTGCCATGTCGTCCAATGGTTTATTTATCAATTTTTCTACTCACTCTGTAGCTGCAGAAATACCTACAAATCCACCTCACGGTAACGGTATCACTGGCACATTTTTAATCAAATTTTCAGCCTTTTCCATCAAATTTTTTCATGTTTCTCACATAAACTCAATTGCAAATTTCATAAAAAATCGCACAATTCATGTAGCCAAAAACATCAAAAGTGTCCATACAAACATATCTTTTCCATGATTGAAATTTCTAGGTTTTATATCCACATCCACCAATCACAAAACAGAATAACGACAATCTTCTCCGCCATCTTTGCAATCCACCTGCTCTACTCAAAATGCAGAAAGTGTATTGGATGCTTGATCTTCTTCTGGCATTGATTTAAATATAGTAGACAAAAATACTATACACAGACTGACAGCAAACACCACCACTACCGGTGCAAAAATCAATTTTGCCACATTTCACAAACTAAATTTCTCAAAAATTTTATTTTTTCATAAACTTTTTTGTAATGGTCAGAAATAAATCAATACCAATATAGGTGACATGGCAATCACCATCCACAGCATCCCTATCCTGATAATCAGCAAAATCGCCAATGCTGCTATAGGCACAAACAAAACAAAAGCAAAAAATGTATTTATCACAAATCCAAACAAATTTGACATGACAGAGCCACTAGGGTTTATAACCAAATCTTGATATCTCAAAATAGATGAATACATAGTCACCAGTGGTCCCACCATTCATTTAGATTTTTCTAAAACTGCCGAAAGTGTTGTCCCTTTCCCATCTAAATTTGCAAAAATATCTTTTGTAGGTGACACTATACCATATCATTCACACGCCCCTCCTTCTCATACAAGTGTGTTTCAATATATTTTGGTCAAAAAACATGCAGATATTTCTGCGCCTACTTTTTCAGCATCCAATCATAAAACAAAACGCTTTAAAGCAGCCAAATAAATATCATTTTTTTCTTTTAATGTATCTCATGCAACTATATAACATCATGTAGTAGGAGTATCACAAAAAAATTGTGGAGATTCTACATATTTGTACAAAGATCCATACAAAGCACAATATCCAGACTCAAACATAGTATCTTGTGTCAAATACAGATATTCTCTTCATGCTATATATTGTCATTGCCCCGTTCATCCATTTAATGAGATACTATTACTATCATATTCATTGTTTACTATCAAACATGGAGAAAAATTATAATCCCCATAACTATAATAATGAAATATAGTTCATCCAGTATTTTGATCTATTTTCGTATTTAATTTTAGTACTGGAGTGGTAGCCACATCAGTATTATAAGATCACAGCATAGAAAGAGGGATACCTCATACTGCATAAATCAGTATAGTGGACAAATCAATCAATACAGCAATCACAAACCACGATATCTGCACCAAAACTCATGCTATCAAAGTCTGTTTAACAGCATCGATAGAGTTTTTCATAGGATCTTCCTTTCACAAAGAAGCTTTAAACAAATTTTTTACTATAGAAAATATAAAAACAAATCACAAAGCAAAATTTGCAAAATTTTTCATAATATTCCATATATTCCACAGTGCAGCATCCAAATGCAAAAACGATCCATACAGCAAAGAATTATCCAAAGCTGTACCAGCTATCACCAGCAACGGCCAAATAAATACATATACAATATGAGAAATCATTTTGATCATTTCCGAAGCATTTCTCCCAAAATTTTCTTGTGACAACGCAAGCGGAGAAACTGCCTGTGCACTACAAATATCTGGCACAAAAAATACCAAAAGCACTCAAACAACAAACAACAATCAAAATATCCTTTTGGTCGTCAATTTTGGAAATTTTTCTATCAATTTTTTTATTCTAGACATCATAATTGATTTTTGCATAAAATAATACAACATCAATTATAATCCAAAAAAATAAATTTCAAAAAAAAAGGATAATTTTTTTAAAAAATCCCAACCAAAATTCAATAAAAATGATATAATAATAGTATTTGTAATTTTTTTAGATTTATCATCCATGGATTTCTTACATTCGTGCAGCATAGCTGTATAAATTCAAAATTAGAAAAGCTGGGTCATTTCGACCCTGAGCAAAGCGAATGGGGAGAAATCCAATATAGCTCATGCAATTTCACTGCAAGCTACTCGAGTCAGTCTGCCAATTATTATCTGTACGACAGCGAACGAGCCTATGCTAGTGAGCTTCGTAGTCAATATGCTTGAATGTAATACTGAATATTACTTGCTGAAATTGGCATGCCAGGGAAAAGATTTTTTGGTTACTTTTGTAGCTTTGGACAAAAGTGACTGAAAGGAATACCGCAATACTGCGGGGTAACCCGCCGGAGGCAGAAAAAAATATACAAAAAATCCACTTTTTGTTTAGTAGATTTCTCATATTCATTTCGAAATGACAAGAGTTGGGTCATAGGATTAGTGAAATTTATCAGTCGGCTGCCGATTATTCACCAACAATCGCCGACAAAGTCACATATTTTCCATATTCACAATTTGGCAATAATCCATTATTTTTTGCATAATTCCAGTAAGCCTGTTTTATATCAGTATAATTTCATACATTCCAATCTTGAGCCAATCATTTCATTACCACAAATGTTTCACACATCAAATTTTTTGATGGTTGCAAATCTGTTCAAATCATTTTTTTGTCATATGCTGTCCTGTAATATGCATAATCTGGATTTGATTTGGAAATATAACTAAAAGACAAATTTGTCTTGTCACTCAAAGTTTCATCTTTCATGAGATATTTTATCACATCTGCAAATGTAGCCAGACTATCTTCATCTACTCATGTTCAAAAAATTTCTTCCAATTCACTTAAATTTGTTTCATCAATATTGTCTATTTCAGCTTCTCCGCTCAAAATCAAATTTTCTCACGAATTCAAATCTCATCAAATCACATCTATCTCCTCTACTATATTTCAGCTCAAAACATCTATTTTTTCTTCAGATTCAAATTTAAACACTGAAAAATCTATTTTTAGCATGCTAATTATTGACCAAATCAAACACAAAATCAGTGCCGCCAAATACAATTTTCACTCCCAAACACGAAAAGGTTTGTAATGAAACAAAACTCATCATACCACAAAAACCAAAATAGCTCCAGCTATTCAAGCCAAAATTCTCAAATACATAGCAATTTCTTTTGGACACAAAGCTACCAATACCCCAAAAAGTACTGATATCAAAAAAATCCAAAAATGACCTATTTTTTTTCATTCATTTTTTTTCATAATATTTTCATGTTCATATTTTCACTGAAATTTTTCCTCTCATGCATGATTGTCGTCTTTTGACAAAATCGCTATCAAACAAATAAATGCACAATTTATGAGTGCTAATCGATAAAATTTTGGTTCACTTCGCAACAATCACACAATTATGGATTGTACTACAAAGAAATAAACACTAAACAAAAGAAATAGATTTTTTTTCATAGTAAACTATATTTTGATAAAAAGTCAATACACAAGATACAACTCAAAATTTTATAATGAATATTTTATCATTTTCAAGCATAAAATTTGCAAAAAAATTTTTTTTGTATAAAATAGTATTATACAATTTACAATTTAATAAAAAAATGTTGAAAAAAATTCTTACAATTATAGCATTATTATTGGTCTTGCATATTAGCAATTTTGCAAATGCTGGAATGTGACTTGGAAACATGACCACAATTTACAACCCAGACATCACAAAAGTAATTGATACAAATTTTAATGGATCAGAGATCACCAATCCATTAAACGATTGAGCATATTGGGTGGTAAAATGAGATTGAGGAGCATGAGAGATAGAATGACTTGTGTGAACTGAATACGAAATTACAGAGCATTCCGATGCTTTGGGAAAAATACTAAAAGTAATACAAAATGTAGTAAACTATGCATTACTTATACTAGGTACAGTAGCACTCATATATCTCATCGCACACGGATTTATCATACTTACAGCTGCTGGAGACGACAGCAAAGTAAAAAAATGATTTAAATGAATCAAAAATGCTTTTGTTGCTATTGCATGAATAGGTTTAAGTCGGTTAATTATCAGCTTTTTGCTACGACTTATAAACACTATTGCTGGCTAATTTTACAAATAAAAACTACAAATGAAATTGACAAAAAAAATTTTATCAATAATAGTGATATGAATAATCTGAATATGATTTAGTTTGGCTATAGATTTTCCATATTCTGGTATAAATTCTTCTACAAACGATATAGATACAGATTTTTCAAACATATTAAAAGAATCAATAGACAATAATAATACAAATTGAATCCCAAGACTTTTGAATATGTTTATGCCAAACACTACCATATACATGTGAGAAAATTGACCATCAGTACTATTTTACCTCAAAACTATAGTAAATTTATTATTATCATTTGTCAGTTTGATTGCATTAATACTCACAATTTACGCATTTTACATGATATTTTTCAAAAAAGATGATGCTGGTATCTCTATGGCAAAACAAATGCTCAAATGAATTGCAATTGCCCTGGTTGTGATTGCATTATCGCGGATAATTGTAAGCTTCTTGTATCGATTTGAAAACCAAAATACTCAATTATCACACCATCAAACACCTATGATACAGTCAAATATAGTATAAAACTTTTATATAAAAAAACTAAAACAAAATGGCTTTATTTAATTTATGAGAACAGACACAAATACAAAAACCAAAAGCAGAAAATATGTTTAATACTGAAACTATGTTGCCTATTTCTGAAATAAAAAGTGAAACAATCATTTTGAAAGATTGATGACTTAGGAGTATTTTAAAAATTGAATGAATAAATTTAGATCTAAAAAATTCTGATGAAATTTGAATCATTTTGGAGCAATACAAAAGATTTTTAAACGGATTGTGATTCCCTATCCAGATCATTGTCCGCAATAATTATTTAGATTTATCAAAATATCTATCTTATGTGGAAAAAAATATTTCACAAATCACAAACCCTATTTTGAAAGAATCTGGAAATTCTTATTTTGCTTTTTTGCAAAACATAGACAGCAAACAATGATTGATTTATGAAAAATCTTTTTATATAGTAGTACCATATTATGAATGAGAAAAAGATGAATCAAGTATAAAAAAATCTCGATTAACTAAAATTTTGGACACACTAAATGCAAAAGATGATGTAGAAAAAATAGTCCAAAGATATAGATCTTTTCAAAAAAACAAAAATATGCTAGACACTAGATGCAATCTAATCATCGATGGACTAGCTTCTATGGGAATATGAGCTGAAAGATTGGATACACCAGAAATAATTTCCCTACTTTTCAATTATTACAATCCACTTCTCCACAATGCTCAATCAAAAATGTAAAAAAAATACTAGGAAACTGTCCACTAACAACTAAATCTCATGCAATTTCAGGGCAAGCTGCTTGAGTCAGTCCGTAAATATTTATCCATACGACAGCGAACGAGCCTATGCGAGTGAGCTTCGTAATCAGTATACTTGTATAGAATACTGAACATTGCTTGCTGAAATTGGCATGCCAGAGCAAAAAGCTCTTTTGGCCACTTTTTGAGCAGAAAAAGTGACTGAAAGGAATCCCACAAGGTGGGGTGTGACCGCCGGAGGATTATAAAAACAAAAAAAATCCCTCTTGTTTCCAAAAAGGAGATTTTCTATTTTATTACTTTCTAGCTTCACTCAAAATATCGATTCTAGCGACTAAACTATAAACTCGCCAGCACAATCATATCCAAAAGAAATATCTGTATGCTTTTCCAATTTTTGCAAAATTTCAAAACATTCTTGGTCTTTACTTGTTATCACAAAATCTTTTCCATATTTCTGTTTATATTTTTCATCTAATTCCAATGTAAGTCCATGCTTTTTTATATCTTCTTGATAAGCTAAATTTGCAGGATGATCCAATGGCAAATCATACACAGGCAAAACAGAAAATTTTGCATATCACGATTTAATGCCTATTTCGTGATCTAGACAAATCTGTCCAATACATGTAGAAAATTTGCCACAATTTGAATTGGCTCACATTACCAAAACCAAATTTTTGAAAACTGGAATGTGGTCATCTCCTCCAAAACCTTTTTCCCCCAACATTGCAATAATATTGAAAGGATAAGCCGATATTTTATATCTTTCAAAAACTCTATATTGCTTTTTTTGAAATTTGCGTTCAAAATTTAAAACTAAATCAAACATATTTGAAATATCTATATTGTTTATCACTATCACCGGTTTTACTCCAAAATTTCTTTCAATCACCATAAGCCTAGTCTCCAAATATTCAGCATAAGAAACATCTTGCATCACAAAATTTGTATCTTTTACTATATCGTCCGCATTTACACAAAAAAAGATATCAAATTTATCATTCATTTCATGAAAAATCCTTTTTGTCATATCTGGTGGAAAATTTTTTATAATTTCAGCAGCTTGTACATTTTTTACTACATCTCATTCAATTTCTAAATAAAGTCTACCAGATTTTTCTACTTTATCCAAAATCTTTTTTTTCTGTATTTCTATATATTTATCCGCATCAAAAGACATCAAAGTATTACTATCGACCATATTTATAAACAATATAAAATATAAAAATATACATATATAGTATACACAAAAATATATATTTTGTCAAAAAATATAACAGATTTTTACTTTTTATACTTTGCTTTTCTCTTTTTTGGGTTATAATAATAAAGGATTGATCGCAGATTGGCGACTTTTTAAATAATTTTCCCCTTTTTCAAAAAATCTAAATATTTTTCATAATCATTTGGATATTTTACTTTCAAATAATCTTTCAAAAGTCATTTCCAATCAGCAAATCACGATGTCAAATTTATTCATTCTATATCCATTTTTTCAAAAAGATCTTCCGTCTGCCCATAAACCTTTTTCAATTTTACATCTCTCAATTGTTTGAATAGATTTTCATCTATGTACGAGTACATATCCTCATAATTCATATTTCAAACCGATAATAAAACAGAAACATCTTTATTTTTCATTTCGTAATCAGAATTTATTTCCACATTTCGTCATTGATTTTCATAATTTTTTATATTTTCTCAAATCACTTCTTTTTTGAAATCTTCCAAATAATTATCATCAACTTTTACTCATTCCTCAATATTTTTTACTTGGAAATACGGATTTACAAAAAACATTTTTCCAAATATTTTTCAACCTGAATATTTAAACAACATCTTTGCTTGATTCACTTCCAATGGAGATGTGTTTCGGACACTTCATGTACAAAAATAATTTTTGTATGTAAATCACTGGTGAAGATGTCCCGAAATCAACTTCAATCAATCTAATTCACATAACAAATGCGACAAAGCAATATCATTGAAATAAAATCTTCATCTCTGTCATGGAAAATTCACTCATTCGGTATAATAATGATGAATTACGGTCAATTTCCCATATTTCTGATAATATTTCAACAAAAGTTTATTCAATTCTGCACTAAATCTCTCATTTTTATTCTGAGACTTCGACAAGGTATTCACTGTACTTTCAATTTCAATAAGTTGTGCTCATCACACTTGTCATTCTGAGCTTAGCGAAGAATCTAAATTATATCCTTTGCTTACCGCTCAGGATGACATTCATTCACCCAATTCCAAGCAATACGGAAAAAATAAAATATCCTCTCACTCAATATTTTCCACCTTTGGCTCAGTGATAAATTCAATCTTTCCACTACTCTCTCAATTATCAAATACATTTTTTATTATCTCGTAAGTCCTTTTCGCTTCTTCAAACACAAAAGTATTTCACAGCCAATCATGATTTCATGCCAAGATATACACATTTTTTCAGCTTTGATACAATTCAAGGAGAAAACTATACAACTTCAAAAGAGCCTCCCTATCATAAGAAAAATGATAAACATAATCTCACAAAAAAATCAAATTTTTTTCATCTAAATTTTGAGAAATCCAATTTTTCATAGTTTCAATTACTCTATCAACTATACGAGAATTTATATGCAAATCACCAAATAAAAGCATTTTTTACCACAAAAATAAATTATAATATCTTGTATATTTTAAACAAAAATTTTCAAGCACAAACATAATTTTTGGGTATAAATACAGACGACCTCAGTAATCCGCGACTGTCCTACTGCACAAGGATTTATTCGCAAAAAGTTCTTGTGGGATTATGGCTAGTTATTTATTTACTTTACTACCATAGATTCCCGTAAAATTCAGTTTAACAACCTCCCTCCTATTGAGGGAGTTTTTTTTCAAAAAAAATTTTCAATTGAAACGACAAATCATTTCCTTACAAATATGCACAAGGAAAAAGAATTTATTTTTCAAGCAAAACATGAAAAATCTAAAAAATATCAAAATAGAAAGAATCGGATATGGTTGAGTTTGAATAGCAAAACTCGAAGATGGAAAAAAACTTTTGATCAAATGATGAGCCTTACCATGAAGCATCGTCGATGTAAATATCACAAAAAAACACTCAGATTATCTCGAATGACATATAGCAAAAATTCATGAATATGACAAAAATTTTTTCGACAACGAAATATTTTGCCCACACTTTTTCAGTAACCTTACATGTCATTCTGAGGAACGCAGTGACGAAGAATCTAAAAATAACAAATTAGATTCTTCTCTGCTGAAGCCGAGCACAACACTTCATTCAAAACGACAACACTGACAAGATTCTTCGCTTATCGCTCAGAATGACAAAAAAAATAAAATTGGCTGCGGTGGTTGCAAACGACAAATGATTAGCTACGATAAACAACTTGACTTGAAACAATGAATCG
>CAMVSQ010000022.1 GCA_947170225.1 uncultured bacterium
GAGACCATTGATTCTTCTTTTATATCAGTAATCCTCAAAGGATCAAAATTGGAAACTCATCAAGCTATGACTGAGTATTGTGAGACATCTCTTATGAAATCGATTTCAGTACATGAGTTGCCGATGAATTCTACTACATCACTTGAACAGCTATCATCAACTGATACAAAAAAGAACTACAAATAAAAAAACCTACATTTAATTACGAAAATCCAAATAGCTACCTATTTATTTTCCCAGATTACCAAGGATATGACAATCAGTAAAGATTTTAAATTAATTTTGATTTTGTGAATAGTATCTATAATAGTAAGTAGTATCTGACTGTATCAATTCAGAAATGTAAAATTTAAAAATACAAAAAATTTACAAAAAAACCAAATAGAAAAACAACAAGAAATTGTGGATCAGTACAATGATTTGGTGGATGTTTATATACCAAATATCACAGATAAACTACCTCAAAACCAATTACCTACTACAGGAAAAATCACACTACTGATCCCATGATTTTTTGAAAACAAATGATTTTATACTCTATCGGACAAATTACTACAAAACGAAATCCAGCTAGCAATAGAAAAAATCGACTCCCCTAGCCAGTATGAATCTATAGTAAAAAACCATTTGCAAAATTACGATATCGCCTTAATTCCCACTAGCTGGATCGATGGACTATCTTTGCAAGAAATCAATTTAGGAGAAAATATCAAACCATATTTTATCAATATTTTTTCTGAATTGCTGGATTCCAAAAATGCAATCCCATTTTCCCTAGATCCAGCCATCACTTTATACAAAGATACCACACCACAAAACACACGAGAAAAACTTTTTTCCTACTCTCTTTTGTGGAAAGTTTCAAAAAGATATGCCATGCCTATCATACGATGATTTGATGAAATGACTTTAAAATTATTGGAAAACGATTCTACTCCATTTGAAAACTATATTGAAATTTTGATCTTACAACTAAAACAGATAAAAAATATGTGAGATAACCAAGAGTTATCAAACATGCTAAATACAAACAATATTTCTACTACAAACAAATACACTTACACAAACCAAAAACAAATCATAAATCTACTATCCAAACAAAATGAATTTTGTGAAACTTATCCAGCAACATGTATCATCAGATACGGATATTCAGATATCAAATTTGGATTTTTGTCAGATTTTGATATTTTAGATACTTACTTCCCAGCAAGTACTAATTTGTATGCCTGAGATTTTACAAATTCCATATATTCATATCCCGCAAGATGACGAGTATTCATCGTCCCAAATGGAAACGAAAATACAAATTTGACAAACAAATTTTTCAGTGAATATATTTCAGCTAGTATAGACTGAAATAATACTTTTTGGAATCACACACTTTCCGCTATCACAAATATTTACCAACAACAAAAAGACAATCAATTTTTCAAAAACATACTATCAAACGAAGATAATTTCTACTTATTCACAAACTTCATAAATCTTCAAAATCAGATAGTAAACGACTGAAAAACACTAAATATGCTAAGATGAAAATATTCTACAAACTCATATATCAAAAATTTCACATACTAAACTATTTTTCCATCATCCAATCTAATCACATCATCTGCAAATTGCAAAATATTTTTGTCATGCTCAATCATCAGTATTGTATCCCCTCATTCCAAAAATTTTTCCAATACTTTCAATAATTTTTCAATATCTTGTGGATGTAATCAAACTGTCGGCTCATCCAAAAAATAAACTGTATGTCATCTAAACTCTTTCAACAAATGTTTTACTAGCTTCAATCTTTGACTTTCTCATCCTGATAGTGTATGTGCTGGCTGTCCCATTTTTAGATAACCCAATCATATATCGCACATCAACTGTAATTCATCACGGATTGTATCCACTTCTGTAAAAAATTCCAAAGCATCAGATACATACATATCCAGCACTTGTGCAATATTTTTTCATTTCCACTTTATATCCAAAACTTCTGATTTGTACCTAGTTCATTTACACAAATCACAAGGCACATAAGTATCTGGCAAAAATTGTAATTCTACTTTTTTGTATCCATATCCATTACAAGCTGGACATGCTCATTTTCACGAATTAAAACTAAATGATGACGCAAAAAATCACAAATATTTAGCTTGAGTAGTATTTGCATACAGGCTCCTAATTTTGTCAAAAGTTCAAACAAATGTGGATGGACAGCTCCTTGGAGTCTTTCAGATACTACTTTGATCCACATAAATTGTATTTTTTACTTCTTCATATCATTGTATAGTCTCCACTGCCAAATCCTTGTAAAATTCTTGCAATGCCAAATTTTCATAATGTTCATACAAATCTTTTTGGATTATAGGAGCAGAAATAATTTCATCCCAGCTCATTCATTTTTTTAGCAGTTGAAGTCTAATAAAACTCTGAATAAATTTTTGTTTATCATTTAAAAATCTAAACAAAGTAGTATACATCAAAGTTGTCTTTCCAGCTCCACTTGGTCAAGTGATGATAGTAAATCATCCAAGTCTAATATTTACATCAATATTTTTCAAATTATATTTGCTAGCCTTTTTTATTTTCAAAAAATTTTTTCATTTTGCATGATTAAAATTTGCTTCTACTTTCTTTTTTCCAGTGATATACTGTGCTGTCAAAGTATCAGATTTGAGAAAATCTTCATACGATCCGTTGAACATCAAATTTCCACCAAAATCCCCTGCTCATGGTCCAATTTCCACTACCCAATCGGCAGATTTGATAAATTCTTCATTGTGCTCTACCACTACTACAGTATTTCACATTTGTTGCAAATTTCTGATAGCGACTATAGCTTTTTGGATTTCTCTATCACTAAGTCAAATTGTAGGCTCATCCAAAACATAGGTAATACCTGTTAATTTGTTTCCAAGCTGTTTTGCAAGTCTCAATCTCTGTATTTCTCATCCAGATAATGTATCCATAGTCCTACTCAAATCCAAATATCCCAATCCCAAATCTTGAATTGTCTGCAATCTGTCCAAAAGTGGCTTTGTGATTCTTTCCACCAATATTTCATTTTTTTTGCTATTTTTTTGATAATCTACAAAAAAATCTACTAAATCATCTAATTTAAATTTTTGTAAATCAGAAATATTGTATTTTTTCTTTCATGAAGATACAAATACATTTAATGACTCAATTCTCAATCTCCTTCCTCCACAAGTAGGACACGCTTTCATATCCAGCATAGCCTGAAAATCTACCGTGAGAAGTCATTTTGTATACTGATCTTTGAGTATTTCAGATATTCACTGGTATTTCATGCTAGTATATTTTCCTCACTGCTGGACACGGATCAACTCATCATCTCCATAAAGTATCACATGCTGAAACCATTCTGGTAAATCTTTCCAAAGTTTGTCCGTATCCATAGAATATTTTTCTGCCATTTTGTGCAAAACTATCTGCCCAAAAGTACTATCTCTCCACGGCAAAATACACTGCATATAAGGACTATAAGGATCCACAACTTTGTCAAAATCCACCTGCAAAACTTCCCCAATTCCATGACAATCCAGACATGCTCATTCTGGTCTATTTGGTGAAAAATGCTGTGCCGTAAACTCTGGATATGTGATATTGCAGTCTGGACAATACATTTTGTCCGTAAATCGCAAAACATCCTTTGATTCTATTTCTGAAGTATCCAGCTTGTCATTGTCATTTGCATCCACAAAAATCCCAAATTTTTCCGTTTCAGACAAAATTTTGATCACATCTTCTTTTAGCCTATCCAATTTCTTTTTTTCTACCGTCACACGATCATAAATACCAAAAACTCTCAATGGGAAATATTCTTTTGGCACATTTGGATCTTCCAAATAAAAATATTCAATCGGCTCTTTTTGAGGTCCAAGCAGTAAATATCTGGTAAATCCTGCTCATTTTTCTACTTTATTTCTATTTTTTTTCACAAATTTAGACAATAAATCATATTCTTGGATTTCTCCCACATCTTTCAAAAGAAAAATTTTTTTATCCATATAATTTTTTTTCAATTCATCCATGATCTGGTCAACTGATGTTGGTTTGATCTGTTTCCCACATTTATGACAATAACTATCCCCAAGTTTTGCAAAAAGCAATCTCATATAGTCATCAATTTCTGTCAAAGTTCACACAGTACTCCTACTATTTCATCATTTTTTGTTTTGCTCAATGGCAATCGCAGGAGAAAGTCCAGTACAGTGATCTATTTCTGGCCTTGTTCACAAATTAAAAAACTGTCTCAAAAAACTAGACAATGATTCTATATAGCGAAATTGTCACTCTTTGTAAATCGTATCAAAAGCAAATGAAGATTTTCCACTACCAGAAACTCCAGTCACAGCAATGACCTTATTTTTTGGCAATTTCACATCAATATTTTTTAAATTATTTGTATTTACTCACTCAAATACGATTTCATTTTGAAAGTTGTCAAAATTCATCTTAATCTCTTTTTTCATCAAAAATTTTATAAAATAAAATTTTTAGTCAATGGTTGATGCCGATTATTAGCTCTATAAATTTCTCACCGTTCGCTTCGCTCAGGTTTGAAATGACG
>CAMVSQ010000023.1 GCA_947170225.1 uncultured bacterium
TACATCCACAAACATTTGAATTTTTAAAATGACTAGAAGATTTCAATGATAAAAAATTTTTTGATTTATATAAACCATTATACCTAAAAATCAAAGAATCATTTGATAATTTCATCAATGAAACCATAAATGAAATTGCAAAATTTGATACAGATTTACAATGACTAACAGCAAAACAATGTGTTTATAGAATTTACAAAGATCAAAGATTTCCAAAAAACCGCATAGCTCCATACAAAACAAATCTTGGTTGATTCATCACACCAAACGGAAAAAAATTTAATAAAGCTGGATATTATATCCACATAGAAAATAATAAAAGTATGATTTGCTGATGACTTGCACGACCAGCATACAAAGATGAAATTTTGGTAAAACAAGCCATTGTAAAAAATCCAAAAGAATTTCTAAAAATCATAAATACAACAAAATTCAAAAAAAATTTTTGAAAACCATATTCTATCCGCGAACCTCTAAAAAAAATTCCAAAATTAAACATAAATATTGCAAAGCAACAAGAGAATTTAAACAAACTCAATGTTAAAGATTTAGAAAAACTTGAAAAATATTTAAAGTACAAAGATTGGTTAGTAGATTTACCACTCAAAAATGAAGAAGTTTTATCTCCAGATTTTCCAAAAAAAATAGTAGAATACTGCAAAATTCTCTACCCATTTGTAAATTTTATAAATGAAAGTTTATAGATTATCTAAAATATTTTTTTTATAATCCTCTATTTTAAATTTTTTATATACAGAAATATATGATGGATGTTCAAAAAAATATAGGCGACCAACACATCTATTTTTATCTTCTATAAACATATCTTGTACTTGTTTTCCAAACAAAAAAATCTTTTCTGGATTATATTTTTTTATAAGTCATTTTATATATTCATATCATTTTTCTTTTTCAACTTTGGACGGATACCTAATTTTTCAATTTTCATCAAGCGGTACTCATTGCACCAAATTAAGCATGACAATATTTTTTCAAGATTTATCTTTTATATCTTGTAGTATTTTTCATGATGCAGTTTTATTTGAAAATGCTTCCAAAATATTTCATTCACGATCTAATTTATAAGAAAGTCATATAAAAAATATTGCATTTTTTCATATATTTATTTTATTGCTATCAAAAAAAATAAATTTTTTCATTTTTATTTTTAATTATTAACATTTCTCAATTCTCGCATAAAAATAGCACTACTCTGCCCAACATTCATTGATTCTTTGATTCATTGCATTGGGATATAAACCACTGCATCCACCGTTTCCAATGTCTTTTTCTGCACTCAATCAACCTCATTTCACAAAATCAACATAATATTTTTTCAACTTTTTTCATATTTAGCTAAATCAATAGCATCTGGAGTTATTTCTCATGCTAATACATCAAAATCATTTTCTCTAGCATACGAAATAGCCTGTAAAGCATCATCAAATCTTTTCAATCAAACATTTTCCTCTGCTCCAAGCGATGTCTTTTTTACCTTTGGTTGTTCATCTGGCCAAGGAGTATATCCAGACACCCACACATCTCGACCAAGAGAATCTGCAGTGCGGATAATATTTCAAACATTGTATGCTGAACGGACATTTTCCAACAAAATTACATTTTTCATTATTTTTTTCTTTTAGAAATATAATCAATAAACCAAACAACCACAAATCCAATCACAGCCAATAAAACACACCAAACAACATTCATTGACCAAGATGGCAAAATATTATTTTGAACCAATGGCTGCTCTGCTCCATGGCTATCAAGATATGTCTCCACAGTCTCTTTCCATGGCCAAATCTTTTGCAAAGATCAAATAATAAATCATGTCAAAACTATCACCATCTGATCATGCCATTTTTCTTTTACTCGATGCAATAATTTTGCAAATAATATCAATCAAACCACACATCACAAAGCAAACACTATCAAAGGAATAATTGCTGACCAATTATGAGAAGTTAAATCAACTACATATCAAAGGACATTTTGATATTGTCATAAAATCAATAATATGTATGATCCACTAATTCAAGGAAGAATCATCGCCATGATAGCTATTGCTCATGAAACAAATAATGTCAAATTTCCATTTCACAAATTCATCACGGGCAATGATGTTAAAACTAATCAAATAACAATTCAAACTACCAACCACAACAAATAACTCCATTTAAATCAATTTTTCAAAGATTTTATCAAAATTATCACGGACGAAATTACTAATCCAAAGAAAAAAGCCCAAACATAAGATGGATATCCAGCCAATAAAAAACTAATTATTTTTGCCAATGTAAAAATTGCTATCAAAATTCATAAAAATAAAATTAACAAAAATCATCCATTTATTGCATTTCGTGCCTCTTTTATTTTTCCTTTAAAAACCAATTTCAATGTTTTCAAATTGAAACCATACAATGAATCAATTAATTTATCATAAATTCAAGTAATAAATGCAATTGTTCATCCACTCACTCATGGAATCACATCACAAGTTCACATCAAAATTCATTTTACAAAAACCAAAATTTTTTCTAAATGCTTTTTCATCACAAAAAAATAAAAAAAATAAACAGTATAAAAAATAATGATATAACAAAGAAAAACAAGAAAAAAATTAAGTTGATTTTTTGTGCAAAAATATTATCATAAACAAAAAAATACGCATCATGGAAAAACACAAAAAAAGAACAGCTTTGGAGCAAATTAGTTTGCTAACTGCAAGAAAAACAAAAGTAAAAAACACTCTAAAAAGAATAAACAAAGAAACGCAAAAATTAAAAATTAGGATTTACAAACAAAAATTAAACAACATTAACACAAAATTTTTAGAAAAAATTCTATCCAATAGAGAAAAATGTTATCGTTCAATACAATGGAGATTAGCATCCATTGAAAATGAAATTAGAACTTTATCAAAAGGCTCGTGATATCACGAGCTTTCTTTATTATTGCAAATAAGTATAAAAAAATTAAAATGAAACAATGTTTAAACAATAATAATCCAAATATGATATTATGATTAGCACCAATGGATTGAATTACTGATTTGTCGTGTAGAGTAATAACAAAAAAAATATTCAATAAATACAATAAAAATCCAAATAATGAATTACGATTGTGGTCTGAATTTATGACATCAGACTGATTTTTAGCCCGTCCTGAAAATGTAGTAAAAAATATAATCAACTCACCTTTTGAACAACCTATAATATTACAAATTTTTTGATGAAACGAAATAAAATTAGTTGATACTGCACTAAAAATCCAAGATTTATATTGAGATAAAATTGCTTGAATTGAACTCAATACCTGATGTCCAGCAAACAATGTCATGAAATCTGGATGAGGATCCACCTTGATGAAAGATAAAAAAAGAACATTAGAAATTATCAAAAATATATCAAAAAAACTTACAATACCATTTAGTATAAAAACTAGGACATGACTAGACAATGTAGACAAAACTAGACAACTAGATTTTTTAATCGAAGCCAGTAATTATTGCGACAAAATTTCAGTTCATTCAAGAACTCTAAAAGAATTATATCACTGAGGTTGAGATCGAAATTTTATATACAACCTAAAATCTAAAGCAAACAAAAATTGTAAAATAATATGAAACTGAGGAATAAAATCATTTGAAGAAATTGCATCAAAATCAAATAAAGATTGAATTCAATTAGACTGAATAATGATATGACAAGCTGCTATCTGAAATCCACGAATTTTTACAAATCATGAACCAACTATTCAAGAGAAAATAGAAACAGCAATTGAGCATCTCAAATTATCAGCAAAATTTGAAATATATTTACAAAATCTAAAAGATAATCGAAAAGAAAAAATCTATCCAAATTTACAAGAAATTGAAAGCATAGACATAGAAAAAAATATTGATAAAATTTATTTTACTCCACTCACATTTAGAAAATATTTTCATCAATATCTAAAATGAATACCATGATGAAAAGAAGCAAAAGAACTTTGCAACAAAACAAAAGATTTCAATTGACTAATTAGAATATTAAATAGTTTTGAAAATTAGATTCACCAACATAAAACATTCGCTATTTACTATCAGCCAACATATACTTTTTTACAAATTCATAAACCCTTTTATCAAAATACAAATATTTCATTTTGATATCGTTAATCAAAATCAAACCAGAAAGCGTTTTTACTCTGCTCAATGCTGTATA
>CAMVSQ010000024.1 GCA_947170225.1 uncultured bacterium
TTATATTCCATTTTTTCATCCAAATTTCAAGCCTTTTTTCTAATACCCCCCCCCATTTCGTAAAATTTGTGATATAATATGGGTAAAAATTTTTTAATAAATTTAATAAATAAGCACTTTTTCACAAAAAAAATCATCATTTTTTCAAACACCAATTTACACCTACAAAATTTCACATCAAAAAATTTGACAAATTTAAAAAAAATTATATAATAGTATTGTCATCAAAAAAGAGAATGTCACTCTTTGGAGATGAGATAGATCAAAACTATGTTGATTTTGCATTTATCCCCAAAAACCAATTTTCTATAGACTCCTGGCTTGCTTTCATATAAAACTAGGATAAACACAAAATCAAATCCTGATCTAGTCTGACCTTGAATAATGTTTCAAGGTCTTTTTTTTTCAAAATTCTTTGATTAAAACAAAAAAATTTGTATACTATACATATTATAGTACACATTTATCCCAAAAAATTCCAAAAAATGCAAAACACATTAAAAATCGAATGAACAGCCAATATTTGAACAAAATGACAAATTGTCATCCCAAAACAAGTCAGAAACAAATTTAAATTAAACTCTGGAGACGATTTGATCGTCCTTTCTAGCAATTTTTGAATTATGCTAATAAAATCCACAGACCTAAAAGATATGATGAATAATTTTGAAAACTTAATCGAAACAGAAAAAAGATTATAAAGATTGCACAAAAAAAGCTTTTACGTCAATCTATCATTTCAAATTCATTTCTTTCAATTCTTTCCATATTTTTTCTTGCTCTCTAGTCAATTTTTTTGGTATTTTTACTTTTGGAATTACATACAAATCTCATCTTTTACTAAAAATTCCACCATTTCCAAATCATTTTCAGGCTACTTTTATTTTTTCATCTAGTTGTGTTCCTTTTGGTATTTTTACATTAAATTTCCCAGTTGGATGATTTATCTCATACTCTCACCCTAAAATTAAATCAAAAAGCGATACTTCTTGGCTTACATAAATATCGTCACCTTGCCTTTTGTAATAAGGATTATCTTGTATTTCTATCTGAATATACAAATTTCCACTTGGCATACCATTTTTTCATTCATCTCATTTTCCACTATATTTGAGAAAGACATCATTTTTTATTCATGCTGGTACTTTTACTTCCAGTATTTCTTTTACATCTTGGAGACCTCCATCATCCAATTTTTTACCATCTTTGTAATAAACACTTCCGCTTCATCCACAATTTGGACATGCTGATTGTGTTTGCATTACACCAAATGGAGACTGGACTTGTTTTGTCACTCTTCATCTTCCACCACACACATCACAAGTTTTTTTTTCTGCTCATTGTACCATTTTTTTGCGAGTATAAGAAATTTTTTTTGTCACTCACAAATAAGCTTCATCAAAAGTAATCGAAATTTTTTTTCTCAAATCTTCTCATTTTCTAGCAGTATTTCATCATCCAAAACCACCAAATCATCCTCCAAAAATATTTCACACAATATCTCCCAAATCTCCTAAATCACCAAAATCAAAAGTAGCTCAATTTGTCTGAAATCCACCAAAATTTCCAAATCATCCATTTCCACCAAATCCCGTAAATCCTCATTTCCTAAACATATCATACTGTTGCCTTTTTTGCTTGTCTCCAATTACTTGAAATGCTCCATTTATTTCTTGAAATTTCTCTTTATCTCCACCAGGCTTGTCTGGATGATATTTTACAGCGGCTTTTCTAAAAGCTTTTTTGATTTCTTCATCGCTAGCATCTTCTGCTACTCACAAAATTTCATAATAATTCTTTTTTGGATCAAAATCCATTTTCATCAAATATTAAAAATAAAAATAGCACCAAAAATCTATTTGTGCTATATTATTCAATTTTAACAAAAATGCAAATTATTTTTTCAAAAAAGTGAAAAACAATCCTTCATTCATATCAGTTTAGCTTCAAATTTCACCACTCTGTTGAGTTGCACAGTGAGCCAAGAGTGGTTTTATGCCAAATTAGACTTCATGCAATTTCACTGCAAGCTGCTTGAGTCAGTTTGTAAATATTTATCCATATGTCAGCGAATGAGCCTATGCGAGTGAGCTTCGTGTTCTGTATACTCGAATGGAATGCTGAACATTACTTGCTGAAATTGGCAAGATCAGAGTCTTTTGACAGAATGGCATCCGGCTTTAGCAGGATTCGCCAATTTTGTGACTCTGGACAAAATTGGCCCGCCGGAGGCAGAAAAAAATATACAAAAAATCCACTTTTTGTTTAGTAGATTTTTGTACCAACCCTAAATAACAACCCTGCTGATTTATTTAATCCTTCTTCAGTCCTTGCAAACCACAAGGTTTCTTTTTTACCAAGAAAAGATAAACATTTACTCCAAAAAATATCATTGCCATCATCACAAAAATTATGATTTTGTTTAGCCTGTTTGCAGACTGCATCAGCATCAAAATCATCATAACTAACGACCAAATCCACACAAAAGCCCTCACTTCTCACCTACTTCGACCAAGTCACATCAACCTATGATGTACATGTGTATAATCTCATTTCATGGGATTTTTTTTCAAAACAAAAATCCTATACAATCACACCCACAATGAATCAAAAATCACAAGTGACAAAGCTACAACCAATGTACCTATTTTTGCTCATCAAACAACTGATAAATACGCCAAAGCAAATCCAAAAAACATTATTCCCACATCTCTCAAAAGCCCAAACGGTTTAAATTCCACAATAGTAGAAACCAAAGATACAAAAAACAAAATTAAAGAAAGATTTGAGACCAAAACTAGCATATCTCGGTTTGTAAATGTAGTATAAACTCTCATCACCACAAATTTTATCAGCAAAAATATTGTCAAAAATCAAATCGCCGAAACTCCACTTGCTTGCCCATTTATACCATCTATCCAGTTGATTGCATTGATACAAAGCATCGACCAAACTACAAAAAATATTACAAAAGCTCGCTGTGGAATTTTCCAAACAAAATCTCAATAAACAAATTCTTGTCATACTCAAATATTTCAGATATATACTGCCAAAATAGCTCATCAAATATGGGCCAGAAGCCTCACAATTTGTGGCACTCTAAACTTTACCCTTCACATATAACCTAACTCTTCAATTAATTCAACCAAAATTATCGGCAAAACTCACAAAATCAAACCAATAAACACTTTATTTGAAAATATATCTGGAAAAAACACCAACACTACCAAAATTAAACTCAAATATGCAAAAA